>DATIVR010000184.1:0-5672 GCA_035465695.1 Gammaproteobacteria bacterium | reverse complement strand
ATCCTCAAGTCTCTCCACGCCGGTTTACTCGCCTCAGGCGTAGTCGGCCCCATCCTGATAGCGCCAGCCTGGCACAGCGAGGCGGCCAGTGCCGCGCCCGTCAAGGCGAGCCATGCTCCGGCACCGCCCGAAGTGTACGTGGATACCCGTCTCACGCCGCCGACTGGGCGCACCATCCAGGTGAAGCAGGGTGGCGATCTGCAGAAGGCCCTGAACGAAGCCAAGCCCGGCGATGCGATCGTGCTCCAGGCGGGCGCCGTCTATACCGGGCCGTTCACCTTGCCTGTCAAGGAAGGTGGCCAGGGCTGGATCACCATCGAATCCAGCGACCTCAGGCAACTTCCGCAGCCCGGAACCCGGGTGAGCCCCGCGGACGCGGCGCACATGCCGAAGCTTCAGGCCAGCTATGAGTCAGTGGTGCGCACCGCCCCGGGCGCCGGCCACTATCGGCTGATCGGGCTGGAGGTGCGCCCCGGTCCGCCGCGCACCAAGTTGCTCGGCAAGGTCCTGGAGTGGCTGGGCGGGATCGGGGCAGCAGACGCAGCGGATGCGCCCGGCGCGGCTTTCCTGGAGAACCTGATGGTCTTCGGCAGCAGCGACAACGATACCCTCGCTTCGTTGCCGGATCACATCATCATCGACCGCTGCTATCTGCACGGTGACCCCAAGATAGGCGCGCGCCGCGGCATCGCCATGAACGCCCGCGGCGGTGCGGTGATCGACTCCTATATCTCCGACATCAAGAAGGTCGGCGAGGATGCCCAGGCCATCTCCAGCTGGAACGGCCCCGGTCCCTACAAGATCGTCGATGATTACCTGGAGGCGGCCGGCGAGAACGTGATGTTCGGCGGCCAGGACCCCAGCATCAAGGATCTGGTGCCTTCCGATATCGAGGTGCGTGGCAACCTGTTCACCAAGCAACTCTCCTGGAAGAGCGGGGCTCCGGGCTTCCAGGGCAGCCACTGGCAGATCAAGAACATCTTCGAATTGAAGAACGCCCAGCGTGTGTTGGTGGAAGGCAACGTGTTCCAATACAACTGGGCCCAGGCCCAGACGGGATATTCCATCCTCTTCACGGTGCGTGACCAGGACGGAAATGCGCCCTGGTCGGTGGTGCAGGATGTGACCTTCCGTGACAACGTCGTCGCCCACGTGGCCAACGGCGTCAATATCCTCGGCAATGATGACAACAATCACAGCCAGCAAGCCCAGCGGATCCTGATCGCGAACAACCTTTTCGAAGACGTGGGTGGTTCATGGGGGCCGGGCATCCTGCTGCTCATGGATAACGGCAGCCAGGACGTGACTTTCACCCACAACACTGCGCTGCAGACGGGCACGCTGATCTATGGTGACGGCAAGCCGGACCAGGGCTTCATCTACACTGACAACATCGGGTTCCAGAACCAGTACGGCATGATCGGCACCAATCACGGGCCGGGGCTGTCCAGCATCAACGCGTTCTTCCCGGGGGCGCAGCTGCGCCGCAACGCCATCATCGGGGCGTCATCCTCGATGTACCCGTCCGACAACTTCTTTCCCCATAACCTGAGGGCCGTCGGCTTCGCAGCAGCTGCCGATCAGGATTACCGGCTGTTACCGGGAAGCGCCTACAAGGCGGAAGCCGATGACGGTGGTGACATCGGCGTGGATATGGATGAGTTGTGCTCTGCGATGGGCCGTTACGGCGCACGCCTGACCCGTACGGTGCCTTCGTGTCAAGTTAAGCAACAAGCCATGAATCATCGCCATGACTGATGCGTATTTGATCCTCTGGCTGTCGGTCGTCCTGCTGGTCTATACCTACGTGGGATACCCGGCGTTGCTGCACGTGTGGGACGAGTTCAAGGGGCGCGACAATGCCACCGGCTGGATGCAACCGCGCATTAGCCTCGTGGTGGTCTCCTACAACGAGGCGCGCCGCATCCGCCAGCGCCTGGAGAATTTCCTGGATCTCGACTATCCATGGGATCTCCTGGAGATCATCGTCGCCTCCGACGGATCCACTGACAATACTGCCGAACAGGCCCGCGCCTATCACTCCACCTTCGTCCGGGTACTGGACTTCAAGCAGCGCCGCGGTAAGAGCGCGGTGCTGAACGATGTGTTCAAGCTCGCCCGTGGAGAAATCGTGGTGCTGGCGGACACCCGCCAGCGCTTCGAGACCGGAGCGTTGCGGGCGTTGGCGGCTTGCTTCGCCGATCCCCAGGTAGGGGCCGTGAGCGGTGAGCTGGTGCTACTGGATGGGACCACCCATTCCGAGGTCGGGAGGGGTGTGGATTTCTACTGGCGTTACGAGAAGTTCATGCGGAACCACGAGGCCCGTGTCGACTCCACGGTCGGCGCCACCGGCGCCATCTATGCCATCCGCCGGCAGCTTTTCCAGCCCATCCCGGAGTCCACCATCCTCGATGACGTGCTCATCCCCATGCAGGTGGTGAAGCAGGGTTACCGGGTATTGTTCGAACCGCGGGCCCGGGCTTATGACTGGGTGGTGGCCAGCGCACATCAGGAGTTCACCCGCAAGCTGCGCACCATCGCCGGCAACTTCCAGCTGTTCATCCTCAGACCCTGGTTGCTTAATCCTTTCCAGAACCGCCTGTGGCTCCAGACGGTGTCCCACAAGCTCTGCCGCTTGTTGAGCCCTTTGTGTCTGGTTACGGCATTCCTGGCCAACCTGGCCCTGGCGGCAGGGGACGTGCACTATCGCGCGTTGTTGGTGCTGCAGGTGCTGTTCTATGGCGCGGCGATCCTCGGCTATCTGTTGCGACATAAGGCACGGAAGCCGTTCTTCCTGAACGTGCCGTATGCCTTCTGCCTGCTGAATTGGGCCACGGTGATGGCCTTCATCCACCTGTTGAACGGTCGTCAGCAGGTCACCTGGGAACGGACCGCCGGCTGAACCTTTGAGTCGGCCTATGGGAGGTTGATATGTGTGGCATCGTGGCAGCCGTGGCCGGACGTGACATCGTCCCCATGCTCATCGAAGGTCTCCAGCGTCTCGAATACCGCGGTTATGACTCCGCCGGGATCGCGGTCGTCAACGGCAGCATAAAGCGTGTACGCAGCGTGGGCCGGGTAGCGGACATGCGAGGTAAGGCCCGTGGCGAGAAGCTTGCGGGTCTCACCGGGATAGGCCACACCCGCTGGGCGACCCATGGCGGCGTGACCGAGCCGAACGCCCATCCCCACGTGTCGTGCGGCGAGATCGCGGTGGTGCATAACGGCATCATCGAGAACCACGAGCGGCAGCGCACGCGGCTGCAAGCGCTGGGGTACGGTTTCGAGTCCCAGACCGACACCGAAGTCATCGCTCATCTCATCCACCATCATATGCATGAGCAGGGCGATCTGTTCCGGGCCACCCAAGCGGCGGTGCGGGAACTGGAGGGCGCATTCGCGATCGGCGTACTCTCCCTCAGATCGCCTGACGTGGTCACCGGTGCCCGCATGGGATGCCCACTGCTGGTAGGCCTGGGAGAAGGCGAGAATTTCCTGGCTTCCGATGTCTCCGCGGTCATCTCCGCGACACGCAAGGTGATGTACCTCGAGGACGGGGACGTGGTTGAGTTGCGCGGCCGGCAGGTAACCGTGGTGGATCGTCAAGGGTACCCGGTCAAGCGCGTATCCCGCATCAGCGACGTGTCTCTGGAGTCACTGGAACTCGGCTCCCATCAGCACTTCATGCAGAAGGAGATCCACGAACAACCGGTCGCCGTGGCGGACACGCTCCGTCCGTTCCTGGAGCAGGAGTTCAGCCCGCGTGTATTCGGCCTCAAGGCCGACGAGTATTTCGCCGGCACGGAGTCCATCCTGATACTGGCCGCGGGTACCAGCTACTACGCAGGGGTAACCGCCAAATATTGGCTGGAGCAGGTGGCTGGCATCCCCACTTCCGTGGAGATCGCCAGCGAATATCGTTATCGCCGCTCGGTGCCTAATCCGGGCCAGATGATCGTGACGATCTCCCAGTCCGGCGAGACCTTGGATACGTTGGAAGCACTCAAGCACGCCAAGGCCATCGGTCATAACAAGACGCTTGCCATCTGCAACGTCCCCGAGAGCGCGATCCCGCGTGCTTCGGACCTGGTGTTCTACACCCGCGCCGGGGCGGAGATCGGCGTCGCGTCCACCAAGGCCTTCACCACCCAGCTCGTGGCATTGTTCGGGCTCGCCGTGACTCTCGCCAAGTTCAAGAGCCGTCTTGCGGCCGATGACGAGCAGGAATACGTGAACGGCCTACGTCGCCTGCCCGAGAGCATCCAGCATGCCTTGAACCTCGAGCCGCAGATCCGGGGTTGGGCTGCGCGTTTCTCACCGCGTCAGCATGCCCTGTTCCTCGGGAGGGGCATGCACTATCCGATCGCCCTGGAGGGCGCGCTGAAACTCAAGGAGATCTCCTACATCCATGCCGAGGCCTATCCGGCCGGAGAGCTGAAGCATGGCCCGCTGGCGCTGGTGGACCAGGACATGCCGGTGGTGGTCATCGCTCCCAACGATGCCTTGCTGGAGAAGGTGAAGTCCAACATGCAGGAAGTGCGGGCGCGTGGCGGCGAACTCTTCGTGTTCGCCGACCAGGACAGCCAGTTCTCTGCCAGCGATGGCGTGCATGTCATCCGCACGCCGCGGCATGCCGGCATCCTCTCTCCCGTGGTCCACGCCATACCTGTGCAGCTCCTGGCCTATCACTCGGCCCTGAGTCGCGGTACCGACGTGGACAAGCCGCGCAATCTCGCCAAATCCGTCACCGTGGAATGAACTAATGGAGCCAATCTCATGGAAGAGACCGCCATCACCCGCCATGTGCCTCATCTGCCATTCGCCATGCGTGGCCAACCCGCGGACGCTGTGGAACGCCCCTGGGGCAGCTGGACCGTGTTGCATGAAGCGCCCGGCATCAAGGTGAAACTCATCGAAGTCCACCCAGGACACCGTCTCAGCCTGCAATACCACCACCATCGCAGCGAGTTATGGACCTGCGTCGCCGGACGGGCCACCGCGCAGATCGGCGACCTCACCTTGGACCTGGAGCCGCGCTGCTCGGCCGAGATCCCGCTGGGAGCCGTACATCGGCTCGGCAATCTCGGCAGCGAGCCGGTCTTCATCGTAGAGGTGCAGCGGGGCGCCATCCTGGAAGAAGACGACATCGTGCGTCTGGAAGACGACTATCACCGGGCGCATCCCCGCTAGCGACCATCAGATTCCATCAGCCCTCCAAGCCGGCATGGCCGGAGGGACATCCATATCAAATGAGGTGATACATGAAATGCCTAGTGACCGGCGGCGCCGGTTTCATCGGTTCCCATCTGACCCGCGGCTTGCTGCACCAGGGCCACGACGTATGGGTATTGGATAACCTATCCACCGGCAAACGCGAGAACATCGAGAGCCTGCCCATCGAGTTTATCGAGGGTGATGTGAGGGACAGCGGCCTCGTACGTAGCGCCGTGCAGGGCGTCGACTACGTGTTCCATCTCGCGGCCCTGGCCTCGGTAGGGCGCTCCCTAAAGGATCCACTGGCGACCCATTCGGTCAACGAGACAGGCACCCTGACCTTGCTGGATGCCAGCCACAAGGCCAAAGTTAAACGGGTGGTGTACGCGGCCTCGTCGTCGGCGTACGGCAATGCCGTGGCCCTGCCCAAACGGGAAGACGCGACCCCGGCGCCCGCA
>DATIVR010000183.1:0-18491 GCA_035465695.1 Gammaproteobacteria bacterium | reverse complement strand
CTTAAAGGCCGGAAAGCCAGGAACGGCGCGGCATCCCGGTATATCCCGCCTGGTCCCGCGTCATCCCGCCTCTGCTCACACCATCTGTCTCCGCACAGCGCCCCTGCGGGCCAGCCTTGCTCGCTGCGATGCTCGGCTCGCGCTACGGGGGTAAGAGTAAAGAGCGCGAGTTCTTCCCATCCCCTTGGATGCCGGCGAGCACTGGAGCGAGCAAGCCAAGCCGAAGGGCGCCGCCAGGGGCGGCGGCGCCTTCACACGCGAGGCAGGAGGCCTCGTGTGTGAAGCTGCGCAGCGAGCGAAGCGCGCAGCGTAGCCCGTCTTCGGGCCGGCATCCGGGGGAAGCGCTTCTTTGGCTACTTTCTTGTCGCGACAAGAAAGTAGCCCGCTCCCCGCAGGGGAGCGGAATTGCTTTGATTTCGGGATGTCGTTCGGCTACTTGCGAGAGGTTTTCTTCGGCGATGACCTAGCAACCCTCTTCTTCTTGGCAGAAGGCGGCTGGGATGTCGGCTCGGACGACCCCACCCTCCGCATCACGCAATCCAATTCGATCAGCGCCAAGGTCTCCTTGTCGCGGCTCACGGGATAGAGGCCTGATATTACGAAGCCCGCCTTGGTGTAGGTGGACAACGCTTCCAGATAGTCCGGCACGCCCTCGTAGATGGGCTGGATGGAGATCTCGCTCTGCAGGCCAAGCACCCGCGGCAGCGCGCGCTTGGCGCCGGCGAATACCTGCAGGTCGAAGCCCTGGGTATCCATCTTGAGGAACACCTGAGGGGACTTGAGTCCCGCGAGGCACTCTTCGAAGACGTCATCGAGCGTGCGGATCTTCACTGTCTCGTCCCGCACGATGGGCATGCCCCAGGAATACTTGTCCATGGAGAAGGCGTTGGGCTGGCGAAACGAAGAGAGGATGGTGGCGCGGGTCACGTGGATGGCGCTCTCGCCGGCCTTGGCGCCGAGCGCGAAGTTGTTCACCCGCCAGTTGCCGTCTCTGTCCGCGTGGGACTTGAGTATCTGGAAGGTCTCCTTCACGGGCTCGAAGGAGACGATGCGGCCCTTGTAGCCCGCCTTGCGCAGCGTGCGGCCGTACTGGCCCTGGTTGGCTCCGACGTCCAAGAGGCAGTCGATGCCCAGCTTCGGCAGGAGGTGTCGCAGGTGTGCCTCCAGGGTCGGCTGGTCCTTGCGGATGTGCTGCAGTTCCCAGCCCGCGAGGCGAGCTGCGGCCTTGTGTAACTTCACGCGTCACCCCCAATGTGCGGAGGCGGCCTCGTAGGCCGCCTCCTTTATCTATCGTCGGATCACTTGCGCTTGGCCAGATCCACGTAATCACGCTTGCCGGCACCGGTGTAGAGCTGGCGCGGGCGGCCGATCTTCATGTGCGGGTCCGCGATCATCTCCTGCCAATGCGCCACCCAGCCCACGGTGCGGGCGATGGCGAACATCACCGTAAACATGTTCACCGGGATGTTGAGGGCCTTGTAGATGATGCCGGAGTAGAAGTCCACGTTCGGATACAGCTTCTTCTCGATGAAGTAGCTGTCCTTGAGCGCGACCTCTTCCAGGCGCATGGCCAGTTCCAGCAGCGGATCGTCGTCGCGGCCCAGCTTCTGCAGCACCTTGTGGCAGGTGGCGCGGATGATCTTGGCGCGGGGGTCATAGTTCTTGTAGACGCGATGGCCGAAGCCCATGAGGCGGAAGTTGGAGTTCTTGTCCTTGGCCTTGGCAACGGCGGCATCGATGTTCTTGACGCTGCCGATCTCCCTCAGCATGTCCAGCACCGCCTCGTTGGCGCCGCCATGGGCCGGACCCCACAACGTGGCGATGCCGGCGGCGATGGCTGCATAGGGATTGGTCCCGGAGCTGCCGGCCAGTCGCACCGTGGAGGTGCTGGCGTTCTGCTCGTGGTCGGCGTGCAGGATGAACAGCAGGTCCAGCGCCTCAGCGGCCACCGGGTCCACTTGATACGGCTCGGCGGGCACCGAGAACAGCATGTTCAGGAAGTTGGAGCAGTAATCCAGGTCGTTACGTGGGTACACGTACGGCTGGCCGATGCTGTGCTTGTATACCGCAGCCGCCAGCGTCGGCATCTTGGCCAGGATACGGTGCGCGAACACGTCGCGGTGCTTGGGATTATGGATGTCCGTCGAGGTCGGGTAGAAAGCCGACAGCGAACCCACCACGCCGGTCATCATCGCCATCGGATGAGCGTCGTAATGGAAGCCGCCGAAGAACTTCAGTACCGCCTCGTTCACCAGCGAATGGTGCTGGATCGAATGGGTGAAGGCGTCGAGCTGAGCCTGAGTGGGCAGCTCGCCGTACAGGATCAGGTAGCAGATCTCGAGATAGGTGCTCTTCTCGGCCAGTTGCTCGATGGGATAGCCGCGGTACAGCAGCACGCCGGCATCACCGTCGATATAGGTGATCTTGCTTTCGCAGCTCGCCGTGCTCATGAAGCCCGGGTCGAAAGTGAACGCCCCGTGGTCCTTATAGAGCGCGCTGATATCCAGGGTGCCGGGTCCCAGCGAGCCCTCGCGTAACGGCAGGTCCGTGGCTTTGCCCTCAGGGCTCGTCAGCTTGTAGATCTTGGCCATGACCTCGAATCTCCTAAGAAGGCGCTCGCGTGGCCCGTGGCATGCGCCGGCGGGCATGGATGATCTTCCTCAAGTCGGTCTCGGAACCCCGTGCCCGGAACCGGGCAGGATCGGAAGGGGCGTCTCCGACTTCCCTATTATAAGCCTCCGCCGCAGGCAGGCCATCGGGTCAATCTTCTACCAGCAGGGCCGCTGGGGCATGTACGTCCAGCTCATCCTGCCCGTGGTATTCGCGCAGCCAGCCTCGCACCAGCACCGAGCGGCCCTTCAGTTCGGCTGGATCCGTGGTGAACCGGGCCAGATCCGAGGCGGAAATCCACACCGGCAGTCGGCCATCCAGCATCAGCTTCAGGCCTGCGGGACTTCTCACCACTCCAGTGACCGCAGCACGCACGATCAGGAAGGCGCCGGCTTTGTGCTGCGCATGCGCGACATCCGTCACCAAGGGCGAAGCTTGAGACCAGATGCCCAAGTGATGGTTCCGGGCCTCTGCCTCCGCCTCCTGATAGCAGGGCAGATGCGCCAGGTCGGGCGGCACCGCCACCACCACCGCGAGCCCCTCGCGCACCAGCTCCAGTCCCAAGTCATGCCTGCCGACGAACAGATAAGCCAGGGTACGGCCGTGTTCGTCATATGCCACGCTGCCCATGCTCATGCGCAACGTGCCGCCGTGAGCGGCGATGAGCTGCTGCAGACGTTCGCGGGCCGCCTCAGCATAAGGTTGATCCTGGCCGCCATCGTGGCCCAGTTCCATTGCATTGATGCCAAGGACGCGCACGTGCCGGCCGTCTCTCAGCACCAAGGTATCGCCGTCGATGACTCGGCGGATACCGGTCTCTGGCGAATCCGGCACCGCGGGGCACGCCGCTTGTCCGAGCTGCGCTGCGGAGACGAGCAATACTCCCAAAACAAAACGCCGCACCTTCTGGGTGCGGCGTCTCATCTTCATGGTGCGATGTGCGCTCAGGCAGCCTTGCCGCCGCGGGCGTACTTCTTGCGGAACTTGTCCACGCGGCCAGCGGTGTCCATGATCTTCT
Source organism: Gammaproteobacteria bacterium (assembly GCA_035465695.1). Taxonomy (GTDB): domain Bacteria; phylum Pseudomonadota; class Gammaproteobacteria; order Natronospirales; family REEB76; genus DASUBN01. The sequence goes on along the minus strand of DATIVR010000183.1, from coordinate 14,863 downwards.
GCTTGCCGGTGAAGAACGGGTGGCAGCTGGAGCACACTTCCACCGCCAGGTCGTGGCCAAGGGTGGAGCGGGTCACGAAGGTGTTGCCGCAGCTGCACGTCACGGTGATGTCATTGTAGTCAGGATGGGTAGCGGCTTTCATGTCGGACCTCTGCTCTCGCAAACGTTGGGGTTCGGGACCCTCAAAAGGGCGCGCATCATAGCGCGGGGACTCTCGAAGGGGCAAGCCGTATATGGGGGTCAGGCCCGGTTCCAGCAAGGGCAGGGGGTTAGCGCCGTTATATGAACGTCAATCTCAGCAGGTGTTCTTAAGTACTTGGTGGGGATGACGATTCCTGGCTTGTCCACATTTGCTGTGGATAACTCTGTGGATGGAATTAGGCGCCGGCCGGTATCTCCTCGGGAATCACTGACTCTTCGTTTTTGGAGCAAAACCTAGCCAGTTTAAAAAATGTCTATAAATCAAATAGTTAAGCAAGGCGTGAAACCGGCTGTCGCAAAGTCGACACCAAGGTTTCACGCTTGAGTTCCACGGAAAACAAGTGTGCATAACTGCTTGTTGTGCCGCCGAAATCCGACTCAGGTAAATACCTGCGATGGCCGACGATGCGCAGCAAGGATGCGATCCAGGCGGACTTTCAGCTGCTCGCCGGCAGCATTCAGCAGTACCAGGAACTCCTCGCCCCGGCAGGTCTCCAGGTCCTGGGGAAGCAAGGTCTCCAGGTGATCCAGGCCGTCGTTGCCGCGCCAGGAGAGGATGAGAGGCGTGCGGTGCATGATGGCGAGCTCGTACTCGCTATGCAGGCCGCAATCGATGGGCTGGTAGTCAGTCATTCCTCGCTAAAGTCTAGGCCGTAATGCGGCGGTCTGCATCCTTGCTGGGCAGGAACAGTGACTGGAGGTCATTAAGGTAATTCTGGCCTCGGCCGGTGGTTTGCCACCCGTCGGTGACGGGTTCCAGCAAACCCAACGCCAAGGCACGCTTCAGGCCCGGTCCGATATGTTCCACGGAGAGCCCGGTCGCGCCCTCGAAGTCCGCTACGCTGAAGGCATCCACCAGGCGTAGCCGGTTCAACATGAACTCGAACGCCAAGTCCGGTCCCTGGACTTCATTGAGACCGCCGATGGATGTCGGACTTCCGGCGCTCTCCAGATAAGCCTCCGGGTGCTTCAGCTTCCACAGTCGCGTGACGCGCCCCTCGGTGTCCGTGAGCTTGCCGTGTGCGCCGGCACCTATCCCCAGATAGTCGCCAAAACGCCAGTAGTTGAGGTTATGGCGTGAACGACGGCCCGGCTGGGCGTAGGCCGAGACTTCGTATTGCTCGTAACTCTTGTTCGCCAGCAGTTCCTGGCAGCGTTGCTGCATGGACCAGATGGTCTCGTCCTCCGGAAGCAGAGGCGGGTGCGCGGCGAACAGCGTATTGGGCTCCAGCGTGAGCTGATAGTGGGAGATGTGGGCAGGCATCAACGCGATGGCTTGGCGCACGTCCGCTTCCGCCTCCTCGATGCTCTGGCGCGGCAGGCCATACATGAGGTCCAGGTTGAAATTGTGCAGGCTCGCGGCATGGGCTTCCTCCACCGCGTCGCAGGCCTCCTGTGCCGAATGGATACGGCCCAGCACTTCGAGCTTCTTGGGGTCGAAGCTCTGGATACCGATGGAGAGACGATTGATGCCCGCTTCACGATAGGCCGCGAAGCGACCCCGTTCCACCGTGCCGGGATTGGCTTCCAGCGTCACTTCCGCTTCAGCAGCCATCGGTATGCGTGCGCGCACACCCTCCAGGAAGCGGCCGATGCTCTCTGCCGAAAAGAGGCTGGGGGTGCCTCCGCCGAAGAACATCGTCTGTATCTCGCGTCCCACCACCCGCGGCAGATCCTGGTCCAGATCCCGGAGCAAGGCATTCACATAGGCGTTCTCGGGCAACGCGCCCTTCAGCCCATGCGAATTGAAATCACAGTAGGGGCATTTCTTCACGCACCACGGAAGGTGCACATACAGGGAAAGCGGAGGCAGCGACATCAGTGCCTGGCGCGGAAGTGCGCCGCCAGACGCGCCAGTGCCTGGCCGCGATGGCTCAGTTGGTTCTTCACCTCCGGCGGCAGTTCCGCGGAAGAGCAGCCCTTCTCGGGCACCCAGAACACCGGGTCATAACCGAATCCGTTGCTGCCCTTGGGCGCACGCAATATCGAGCCTTCCCATACGCCTTCCGTCACCAGCGGCGCGGGATCCTTGGCGTGTTTGAGGTAAACGATCACGCAGCGGAAGCGGGCAGAACGGCCGATGTCCGGCACGTCCCGCATGGCTTCCAGGAGTTTCCTCAGATTCGCCTGATCGTCCGCTTTCGCGCCTGCATAACGGGCCGAGTGGATGCCCGGCGCCCCTTCCAGGGCGTCCACCTCCAATCCGGAGTCGTCGGCGATGGCTGGAAGGCCCGAGTGAGCCGCGGCATTGCGCGCTTTGAGGATCGCATTCTCGATGAAAGTGAGGCCGGTCTCTTCGGCCTCCGGCACGCCGAGACCGCTCTGCGCGACGATCTCCATGTCGAGCCCGGCGAGCATGGCGTTCAGTTCCTTCGCCTTTCCGACGTTGTTCGTGGCAAGCACCACCTTCCTCATTTCGCAAGCGCCTCGCGCTGCTTCTCCATCAGCTGCTGGATGCCCTGTTCGGCCAGCTTCAGCATCGCGTCCAGTTCATGGCGGTGGAAGGCATGCCCCTCGGCCGTACCCTGCACCTCGATGAAGGCGCTGGCGTCGTTCATCACCACGTTCATGTCGGTCTCTGCCTGGGAATCTTCGCCGTATTCGAGGTCGAGCACCGGCTGGCCGTCCACGATGCCCACCGAGACGGCCGCCACCGCACCATGTATCGGGTCGCGGCCGAGCACGCCGCCCTTCATGAGCTTGGCCGCCGCGTCTCTCAGTGCCACGTAGGCACCGGTGATGGCCGCAGTGCGGGTGCCTCCGTCCGCCTGTAGCACATCGCAGTCCAGGGTGAGCGTACGCTCGCCCAGGGCCTCCAAGTCCATCACGGAGCGTAGCGAGCGGCCGATGAGCCGCTGGATCTCGTGGGTGCGGCCACCCTGCTTGCCGCGGGCGGCTTCGCGGTCCGAGCGGGTATGGGTGGAGCGGGGCAGCATGCCGTACTCGGCCGTCACCCAGCCCTTGCCTTTTCCCTTGAGGAAAGGCGGCACCCGCTCCTCGACACTGGCGGTGCACAGCACCTTGGTATCGCCGAAACAGGTCAGCACCGAGCCTTCCGCATGGCGGGTGTAGTGGCGGATGAAGCTGATGGGACGCAGTTCGTGCGCCGCGCGGCCGGTGCGCATGCAGAAACTCCAGATCGCTAAGTGTGCGAATTATACGGTGCCGAGGAAAGTACGGTTCGACATTAATACTTGGTCTGAAAGCGTCGTGAGCGAAGGCGCATCGCATGCGATGCGCGGGTGGGCAGGATGCCCACCCCGCATTCCGCGGAGCAGGACGGCGAAGCGGAATGGGGCTAGGCGAGTCCTCGCGCCGCCGCTCCCGCACATCCCTGTGCTCCGCGGCACGTACGCATCCCTGCTACGGACAACGCCCTGCCGAGCGCAGCAGCTTTCAGTCCATCCAGCGCAGGGCGACAGCGGTCACGTTGTCACTGGACGGAGCCGCAGTCTCTTCCGCCTCCCGCGCCAGCACGTCCAGGATGTCCTGCAGTTCCAGGTGCGAGTTCAGTTCCTGGGCCAGATGCTCCTCCTTGAGCGGCGCCCAGAAGCCATCGGAGCAGAGCAGGATCACGTCGCCCGCCATGAGGGGCTTGGGCTCGGCGATGGTGATCTGCGGGATATCCGGGTCTCCTCCCAAGCACTGTTCCACGAAGTTGCGCATGGGGTGGGTATGCACGTCCGCATCCTTGAGCAGGCCCTGCTGCACCAGCAGTTCCACCGCGCTGTGGTCGCGGGTGCGGATGAAGACCTTCTGGTCGCGCATGAGATAGATGCGGCTGTCGCCCACGTGCGCCCAGGTGGCGCAGTTGTCCGCCACCACGCAGACGGTGATGGTGGTACGGGGGCGTAGCTCCGGTGCCAGGGCCGCGCCGAGCAGATACACCGCCTCGTGCGCTTCCACGATGCTCTCGCGCAGGAAGTCACCGGCGTCGCGGATGCCGCCACGCAGGCGCTTGAAGCAGCGCACCAGCGCGTCGATGGCGGCTTCCGCCGCCACGTCGCCGCCGATGTGGCCGCCCATGCCGTCAGCCACCACCAGCAGGATGCGGCTGTCGGTGACCACGATCGAGGCGCGATCCTGGTTATCGTTGCGATTGCCCTGGCGGGTGACCTGGGCGGTCTCGACGTTCAAACACTTCCCCCGGTTACACGGCCCCTGAAGGCCGGGGCGCTTTGGGCAGGCGCCGCATTTAGCTTAACATTACGACGCCCGGCACCTCCCTTCTCGCCGCGGCCTGGAAAGCACATGGCCCGCAGCATGACCGGTTTTGCGCGCCGCGAGGCACGCGGCGACTTCGGCGTCCTCGTCTGGGAGTTGCGCAGCGTCAACCACCGCTACCTGGACATGAGCCTCCGGCTGCCGGAGGAACTGCGCGCCCTGGAGAGCGAATGCCGTGAGCGTATCGCTGCCGCCGTGAAACGCGGCAAGCTGGATGGCCAGCTGCGTTTCGAGCCGGCCGCCGGCGGCCATGCGGTCCTCATGGTGGACGAGGCCCGCGCCCGTGCCGTGGGGCATGCCCTGAGTCAGGTGGCCGGTATCGTGGGCACCGAGGGCAAGATCAGTCCCGGTGAGGTGTTGCGCTGGCCGGGGGTGGTGCAGGAGCCGTCCCTGGACGTGGCTGCCGTGGGCCAGACGGCCCTCAAGCTCCTGGAACAGACCCTCGCGGATCTTTCCGCCGCCCGCGGCCGGGAGGGCGAGCGGACCGCGGCGGTGCTCACCGAGCGCGCGCAGATGATCGGATCGATCGTCGCTGAGTTGCGCAAACGCCAGGCCGGCATGACCTCCGCGTTGCGTGACAAGCTCAAGGCCCGCGTCGAGGAGCTGAAGGTGCAGGTGGACCCGCAGCGGCTGGAGCAGGAACTGGTGATGGTGGCCCAGCGCCTGGATGTGGCCGAGGAGCTAGATCGCCTGCAGAGCCATCTCAAGGAGTTCGCGGATACCCTCAAGACCGGCGATGCCGTGGGCCGGCGGCTGGATTTCCTGATGCAGGAGTTCAACCGCGAGGCCAACACCTTGGGTTCCAAGTCCCAGGATGCGGCCGTCACCCAGCAGGTGGTGGACCTCAAGGTGCTCATCGAACAGATGAGAGAGCAGGTCCAAAACCTTGAATAGCGCTCAGGTGAAGCGCGGCCACCTCTTCCTGGTCACGGCCCCCTCCGGTGCAGGCAAGACCAGCCTGGTGCGTGCCCTGTTGAAGGACCATCCCAACATCCGTTTCTCGATCTCCTATACCACGCGCCCCAGGCGTCCCACCGAGACCGCCGGCCACGACTATTTCTTCGTCGATAAGACCGAGTTCCAGCGCATGGTGGCGGCAGGCGAGTTTCTGGAACATGCCCAGGTTTTCGATAACCATTACGGCACCGCCCGCAAGGTCGTGGAAGACCTGATGGCCAAGGGACGCGATGTGCTCCTGGAGATCGACTGGCAGGGCGCCGCCCAGGTCCGCAAGCTCATGCCCGAGGCCGTGAGCATCTTCATCCTGCCGCCCAGCCGCGGTGAGCTGGAGAGACGCCTGCGTTCCCGGGGCACCGACGATGACACGGTGATCGCCCGCCGACTGCGGGACGCAGTGGGGGACATGTCCCACTGGTCCGAATTCGATTACGTGGTGGTGAACGACACGTTCGAGCATGCCCTGACCGAACTCTCGGCCATCGTCACCGGTCGGGGCCAGGCCTGCCGGGCAGACCGCCCGGCCTTGAGCTCAATCGTGGGGGCACTATTGGCCTAGGCTTCCGGGGTTCCCATAACCCGACCCCTCCGGTAAACTATTAGACCCTGTTTTCAAAGCCTTTTTGCCGGAGTTTCCTTCATGGCGCGCGTCACGGTCGAAGATTGCCTGGGCAACGTGGATAACCTGTTCCAGCTGGTGCTGGTCGCGACCAAGCGTTCGCGGCAGCTGGCCCGCGGCGTCGAACCCAGCGTGCCTTGGGAGAACGACAAGCCCACCGTGGTGGCGTTGCGTGAGATCGCAGCCGGCAACGTCGGCCCCGCCATCCTCGATGAGGTGGAGCAGATCCCCGAAGAGGAACCGGTGGAACAGCAGCCGGTGGTGATGATGGACGCGGAGGACCCGCTCTAACGGGCAGGTCTCCCATCCTATGAGCCAGGTCGCTTCCTCCATTCTCGACAGGGTCAGAGGGAAGCGGGCGACCGGCATCGACGATCTCCTCGCCAAGCTTCGTCTCTACCTGCCCGAACCACAGGTGGAAGAAGTCAACCAGGCTTACCAGTTCGGCGCCGCCGCCCACGACGGCCAGCGCCGCCTCTCCGGCGAGCCTTACATCTCGCATCCCGTCGCAGTGGCCTCCATCCTGGCAGACCTGCACATGGATCACCGCACCCTCGAGGCTGCGATCCTGCACGACGTCATCGAGGACACGCCCACCCTGAAGGAAGAGTTGCTCAGCCGCTTCGGTGGCGAGGTGGCGCAGCTGGTGGACGGCGTCTCCAAGCTCACCCAGATCAAGTTCCGCTCCCGCGCCGAGGCCCAGGCGGAGAACTTCCGCAAGATGGTCCTCGCCATGGTGGAGGACATCCGCGTCATCATGGTCAAGCTCGCGGACCGGCTGCACAACATGCGTACTCTGGAGGCCATGCCGCCGCCGAAGCGCCGCCGCATCGCCCAGGAGACCCTTGAGATCTATGCGCCTATCGCCCATCGCCTGGGGATGAACGCCATGCGCGTGGAACTGGAAGACCTCGGGTTCCAGTCGCTGCATCCCATGCGTTACAAGGTGCTGGCCAAACACCTCAAGCGCTCGCGCACCCACCAGAAGGACATGGTGGAGCGCATCGTCAAGAGCCTGAGCCACGCCCTGCAACGCGAAGGCATCGCCGCGCAGGTGGAGGGTCGCGAGAAGCACATCTACAGCGTGTACCGGAAGATGCGCGCCAAGCGCCTGCCGCTGGACGAGGTGCTGGATGTCCACGCATTCCGCATCGTGGTGCCGAAGACCGACGACTGCTACCGGGTGCTGGGCGTGGTGCACAACCTGTATAAGCCGGTGCCCGGCAAGTTCAAGGACTACATCGCCATCCCGAAGGCCAACGGCTACCAGTCGCTGCATACCGTGTTGATCGGCCCGCAGGGCGTGCCCCTGGAGGTGCAGATCCGCACCGAAGAGATGCAGAAGGTCTCCCAGTCGGGTATCGCCGCCCACTGGCAATACAAGACCGGCGAAGACACGGCTACCACCCCCGAGGTGCGGGCCCGCGAATGGCTGAAGGGCGTGATGGAGATGCAGCAGGGTGCCGGCAGTTCGCTGGAGTTCCTCGAGAACGTGAAGGTGGACTTGTTCCCGGACGAGGTCTACGTGTTCACACCTCAGGGCGATATCCGGCGCCTGCCGCGCGGGTCCAGCGCCGTGGATTTCGCCTACGCGGTGCACACCGACGTGGGCAACGCCTGCGTGGCCGCCAAGATCGACCGCCGCCTGGTGCCGCTGCGCACCCAGCTGGAGAACGGCCAGACGGTGGAGATCATCACCGCACCCAATGGCCGGCCCAACCCAGCGTGGCTCAATTTCGTGGTCACCGCCAAGGCGCGCGCCAACGTGCGCCACTACCTCAAGAACCTGAAACACGAAGACGCGGTGGAACTCGGCCGGCGCATGCTGGAGCGGGCGCTGGCGGCACTGTCCTTGAAGCTCACGCGGGTGCCGGAGGCGCAACTCGACGCGGTGGTGAAGGAGTTCAAGCTCGCCGACCAGGCCGAGCTCTTCGAATCCATCGGCCTCGGCCACCACTTGGCGCCCCTGGTGGCGCGCCGCCTGATGCCGCACGGCGAAGAGGATCCCACCACTCCGAAGCCCAACGCGCCGCTCCTGATCCGCGGCACCGAGGGCCTGGTGGTGACCTTCGCTCGCTGTTGCCATCCCATCCCGGGCGACCGCATCGTGGGCGTGCTCACCACGGGGCGAGGCATCGTGGTGCACCGCGACAACTGCGGCAACCTGAACGAATATCGCGCCCAGCCCGAGAAGCTCATCGAGGTGCAGTGGGAGAAGAAGCTCAAGCGCGACTTCCCGGTGGAGTTGCGCGCCGAGGTTGCCAACCAGCGCGGCGTACTCGCCACCATGGCCGCGGCCATCGCCGACATGGGTTCCAACATCGAGCACGTGAACCAGCAGCAGCGTGACGAGCTCACCGCGGTGCTGAGCTTCGTGCTGGCGGTGCGTGACCGCACCCACTTGGCGCGGATCCTGCGGCGCTTGCGGGGACTACCGCAAGTAATGAAAGTGTCTCGGAGCAAGGCTTAAGTTCGATTTCTATCCGTCCCTGGTGCAGTACCCAGCCACGCCATCCCTGGCGTGGCTCCGCCGCATGTGGCGGACTACCGGCTTGGCGAGCGTCGGGTGCGCCATGCCGGGAAGGGCATGTGCAGCTTCAACCCTCGCCGTTGTCCACGACCTTCGCGTCATCCGGCAGGCTGTCCAGGATCGCCTGCAACGCCGCGCCGTTGATGGGCACGTGCAGGCGATGATTGGGCTGCGCCGCGATGAGGCCGTCGAAATCCTGCTGCGTCGGTTCCTCGTATTCTCCCGGCGCCAGTCCATTGCGCCGTGCCAGCATCTGCTCCTGGCTGAATTCATGGCGTGCCGCGAGGTCGCGGTTCGTGGCGCAGTCCAGGTACTCGCGCATGTCGCCCGTGCCCTTGTTGATGCGGCAGACCACCTTGTCGGCCTTGTCCGCGGAATCGGACATGGGCTCCTTGAGTGCCATCTTGATCGCGAGGAGGGTATCCACGATGTGTTGCTGGCCGGTGATGGGCAGCTTGCCCAGGTACAGCGTGGGGATGTCGCCCTGGGAAGCGGCGTCATCCGCCTGCGCTGGCACTGTCGATAGCAACAGCAACGCCGCGGTCGCGGCCATCACTGCTTTAATTTTCATCTGCGTATCCATGTTGCGTTCTCCTGTTCATGTGATGGCACCTCACACCCGTCGGGATCGGTGCCGCGGGAGCGATGTCCCTTGCCTCGAGGTTTAGCAGTCTTCCCGGCGCGCGTCTGCGGGATTTCCTGAATCATTTCTTAGCCATTCGCGGCTAATACATGAACCATCCGGTGTTCAGGCCCGCCCTTCCGCCACTGCAAGCACGTGGCTCAGGTCTTCCAGGTCCAGTCCCGGAAGCAGTGATTCGTCTTGTGCCATTAGCGCGTGCACCTGCTTCAGCACCGCCAGCATGGCCGGCGCCGCAGCCAGCATGTCGCCGGTGACCTCCTCGGGGATGGGACGGATGGCCTTCAGCCTGTAGGCACCGACCCAGGCCGGGACCGCCTGCTCCGGATCGGCATGCACTGCGGCCGGTATCTGCCGGCCCGGCAGCAACGTGCTGAACACATAAGCTTGCCGGTTCCTGTCGAAGCGCACCCAGCCCGCCGGAAAGGCGGACCCCTCGGTTATCACCGCATAATCCAGCGGCACATCGCGGCTTGGCACGTTCACGTTGTAGCCCCAATTTTCGATGGTATGCGGCGCCCCGTCGTCGGCACGCCAGGACGAGGAACGGCGGATCGCCTCTCGTGTCTTTTCACCGGGTGTGATCATGGCTGCCTCCTGTGTTTCGGCTGCGGCCTCGCGCCTCCACCCGGCACCGCGGCTTCGATGCATAGGGTTTAGCAGGCCGGGGCCCCGCCCGGCATGGCGGATTTCTGAATCATTTCTTAGCCGTCTCCAGACTCGGAATACGGCGGCTGTCAGGTCTGGAGAAGGCTCAACACGTGACGGCGGCAGGCGCGGATGACCGAGCATCAGGTGCGGTACCAGTGGTGACGGGCGTGGGATCTCCGAGCGCGAATACCGGAGTCACCGTCATCAGACCTACCATAGGATCGGCGTCTTCATGCCCATAGCTGCTCCTTGTCACCTCGAGTAGTCCAGCTGGGGCGCGAAAATGTCCCATACTATGTCATCCGCATCTTCGAGAGGTTTGTCATGGCACGGACCAGCATCTTCACCGACCACGCGCCGAAAGCCATCGGCCCGTATTCCCAGGCGGTGCGCGCCGGCAATACCGTGTATCTCTCCGGCCAGATCCCGCTGGACCCCAAGAGCGGCGAGCTGGTGAAGGGCGACATCGCTACCGAAACCCGCCGCGTGTTCGATAACCTCAAGGCCGTGGCCTCGGCGGCCGGTGGCAGCCTGCAGGATGTGGCGAGGGTCACCATTTACCTGGTGGACCTCGGCGACTTCGCCAAGGTCAACGAGGTGATGGCCGGGTATTTCAACGAGCCCTATCCGGCCCGCGTTACCATCGGCGTGGCGGCGCTGCCGCGTGGCGCGCGCGTGGAAGTAGACGCCGTAATGGTAGTCGCCTAGCGAGCTGCGGCAGCCGGCTTTCCGGCTGGGCCATCGGCATGCCGGGATCTAGTTGTCGCCCACCACTAAGCCGCTGTTGGAGCAGCCGGCGCATTGCACCTCCAGCAGCAACTTCTGGAGTTCCCCCGCGTTGATGATGGTGGAGAAATAGCGGTCGCCGGCACTTGCAGGGTCCAAGTGCTCCAGCAACGGGAGCGCGGCGCCCGCGGGCTCTGCGCTGGCTACCGCGCCAACCGTGCTGCCGCGCGCCCGACGCTCAGCATTCAGGGCCGCGTTGGTGGCGCATCGCAGATGCACCCGCAGATGCGAGCCGGTGTCATAGTTCATCCGGCAAATCACCTTGTTCGCGTCGGCCGGGTCGTTGGTGAGCGCGTTGTTAAGCGCTCGCTTGATGACCTTCAGGCCCGCGATGATCTTGCGGGAGTTCGCTTCGCGGTCTCCGTTCACTTCTATGCGGCCGAGGTCGGTCACTTTGCCCCAATCTTGGCTGTGATCCGCCTGTGCGATCGCCAAGGCATGGGCCACGCTTGGTGTCTGGTGGGTGGCCGTCGGGGGCGCGCCATTGGCCGCGTCGGCCGCCGCTGCCGCAGTCCAGATTGCCCCCACGAGGCAGACGAGGACGCCGACGCCGAACGTTGGCACCAGAGATCTGCACATGGGATGCTCCTTTATAGTAGCGGTATCGTCACGCCGACGGCCCGCTGGATTTCTTATAGCTCACCGGGTATGGCGGCAGGTGGAGCAGTCCTTGGAAAATCCTGAATCATTTCTGATGCCCGGTGCCGCGGCGTGAACGCCGAGCTCGCACCCTCCGGGAACGCGCCAGTCACGCGCCTGCGTGGCGTCGGCCCGTCAGTGGCCGAGAAGCTCGCCAAGCTCAACATCCGCAGCGTCGAGGACTTGCTGTTCCATCTGCCGCGGCAATACGAGGACCGCACCCGCATCACGCCCATCGGGGCCTTGAAGCCCGGCTGGACCGCCTCGGTCGAAGGCGTGGTCGAGTTGACAGAAGTGGCATTCCGCGGACGGCGCATGCTGCTTACCCGCATCTCCGACGGTACCGGCGCACTCACCCTGCGCTTCTTCCATTTCAATGCCGCGCAGCAGACCATGCTGGCGCGCGGCGCACGGCTGCGCTGCTACGGCGAGGCGCGCCAAGGCAAGGTGACCCTGGAGATGGTGCATCCGGAATACAAGATCCTCGGTGCCGAAGACCTCAAGCCGCAGCCGCCGGCGCTCACACCCATCTACCCCGCCACCGAGGGCATCCAGCAGATGAAGCTCCGGGCCCTCACGGACCAAGCCCTCTCGTGGATGGCCCATGGCAACACCGCGTTGGAGGAACTGCTGCCGCCGGAGGTGTTGGGTACCCAGATGCCGCCGCTGGCGGAGGCGCTCCATTACGTGCATCGCCCGCCGCCCGATGCGCCTCTGGACCTGCTGATGGATGGCAGTCACCCTGCCCAACAGCGTCTTGCCTTCGAGGAACTGCTGGCGCATCACTTGAGCCTGCGGCGGATCCGCCTCGCGGAGGACAAGACTCATGCCGCGCCGCTCGCATGTGCCGGCAAGCTCGCGGCGCAGTTCCGTGCCGCCTTGCCGTTCAAGCTCACCAATGCTCAGGAGCGCGTGGCGGCGGAGGTCGCCAAGGACGTGGCGCGTGCCCATCCCATGATGCGGCTGGTGCAGGGCGACGTGGGCAGCGGCAAGACCGTGGTGGCGGCCCTGGCCGCGCTCGGTTGCATCGAGGCGGGTCACCAGGCGGCGCTGATGGCGCCTACCGAGCTCCTGGCGGAACAGCACTTCCGTAATTTCACCCATTGGCTGACGCCGCTCGGTATCGAACCGGCATGGCTCTCCGGCCGCAGCAGGCCCGCGGAGCGCGCCGTGGCCGTGGCGAAGCTCGCCGCGGGCACCACGCGCCTGGCTATCGGCACGCATGCCTTGTTCCAGGAAGATGTGCGCTTCCAGGACCTGGCGCTGGTGATCATCGACGAGCAACACCGCTTCGGCGTGCATCAACGCCTGGCCTTGCGGGAGAAAGGCACCACGGGCGGCTTGCATCCGCATCAGCTCATCATGACCGCCACACCGATCCCGCGCACCTTGGCCATGACCGCTTACGCCGACCTGGACGTCTCCGCCATCGACGAATTGCCGCCGTCGCGCAAGCCGGTGAAGACCGTGGCCTTGAGCGAATCGAAGCGTGCCGAAGTGGTGATGCGCGTGGACCAGGTGTGCCGCGAGGGCCGCCAGGTGTACTGGGTGTGCCCGCTCATCGAAGAATCGGAATTGCTGCAAGCCCAGGCGGCGGAGGACACCGCCAAGGCCCTGGCCCAGGCGCTACCCGATCTCAAGGTGGGCCTGTTGCATGGACGGCAGAAGCCCAAGATACGCGATGCCATCATGGCGCGCTTCAAGGACGGCTCACTCAACCTGCTGGTGGCCACCACGGTGGTGGAGGTGGGAGTGGACGTGCCCAATGCCAGCCTCATGATCATCGAGAACGCCGAGCGTCTGGGCTTGTCGCAGCTGCATCAACTGCGTGGCCGGGTGGGACGAGGCGCCGCGGAGTCGAGTTGCGTGCTGCTCTACAAGCCGCCGCTGGGGTCGGGGGCACGCGCGCGACTGGACGTGATGCGCGCCACCAACGACGGTTTCGAGATCGCCCGCAAGGACCTGGAGCTACGCGGCCCCGGCGAGCTCCTGGGCACGCGCCAGGCGGGCGAGATCAACCTGCGCATCGCCGACCTGCTGCGCGATGCGCCGCTCATCCCCAAGGTGCAGGAGGCGGCGACGCTTCTGCTCGAACGTTACCCGCAACGCGTCAGCGCCATCCTACGCCGCTGGCTGGGCGAGACTGACCGATATTCGCGCGCCTGAGTCGCTACAATGGCGGCAATTGCCGAGAGGATGGATGCTTGGAGAACGCTAGCCGCGCACAGATCTGGCGCACGGTGGAGGACTGGCCTGCGGCCCAGCGGCCCGCCGCGCTTTGGCCGCTCATCGCCGAGTCCGGGTCGCTCACGGAACGGTTAAGGGACAGATGCGGCGGCCAGCTCCAGGTGCAGGTGCTGGCCCAGGGTCATGCCTCGCTGCACGAGGAGGACACGGCGCTGTTGGGAGCCAAGCCCGACGAAGCCGGCTATGTGCGCCAGGTTTTCCTCTGCGGCCGCGAACAGCCTTGGGTGTATGCGCGCTCGCTGGTGGCGGGCGCAGCTGATCGGTGGTTGAAGCACCTGGGCGAGCGACCCTTGGGCGACCAGGTCTTCTCGCGGGCTGATGCCCGGCGTGGCGCCATCGAAGCTGCTCGTCTCGACTCGCGCCATGCTCTCTATAAGGAAGCGGTGGCGCATCTACCTTCCGCGCAACGGGAGCGCGCCACCGGCGAGTTATGGGCGCGCCGCTCGCTGCTCTCGGTGGAGGGTGTGCGGATCCTCATCTACGAATGTTTCCTGCCAGGGTTGGCGGCCTGAGATGGACCCGCGGCTCAAGACGATCTGGCTGAAGCTCCGTTACAACGCGGCTACCAAGCAGCTGTGGCCGGTAGTGAAGGAGCGGAGCTGGGCATACATGCGGCTCATGCGCATCCACCGGCCCATCGGCGCGTTCCTGCTGCTCTGGCCCACGCTATGGGCCCTGTGGCTTGCCACCGATGGCAAGCCTAGCCCTAAGCTCTTCACCGTGTTCGTGGCGGGCGTGTTCGTGATGCGCGCCGCCGGCTGCGTCATCAACGATTTCGCCGACAGGAAATACGACCCCCACGTGCGCCGCACCCGCGAACGGCCGCTGGCCACCGGCGAGGTGAGCGTCGCCGAGGCGGCGGCCCTGTTCGTGGTCCTGGGGCTCATCGCCCTCGGGCTGGTGCTCATGCTCGATAAGCTGTGCGTCGAGTTATCGCTCATCGGCCTGGCGCTGGCGGCGAGTTACCCGTTCATGAAGCGCTACACCTATCTGCCGCAACCTTATCTCGGACTGGCCTTCGGCTGGGGCATCCCCATGGCCTTCGCCGCGGCCCAGGGCGCGGTGCCGCAGGTCGCTTGGCTCATCTTCATCGCCAACATCCTCTGGTCCACGGTCTACGACACCATGTATGCCATGGTGGACCGTGCCGACGACCTGAAGATCGGCGTGAAGTCCACCGCGATCCTGTTCGGCAGCATGGACAAGAAGATCATCGGCGTGCTGCAGGTGCTGCTGCTCGGCAACCTGGTGCTCATCGGTACCCGCATGCAGCTGGACGCGGTGTACTACGTGGGACTGGGGTTCGCCGCTTGCTTCGCCATCTACCAGCAGCGTTTGATACGAAAGCGCGAGCCGGAGAGCTGTTTCG
>DATIVR010000182.1:0-10506 GCA_035465695.1 Gammaproteobacteria bacterium | reverse complement strand
CAAAGAAAAGGGGCGAAAAGAAAGGACGTCCCCGTCGGCCGCCGCTACGCGGTCCCCTGCGCTACTCGCGAACTGCGGAGCCGCGCTCACGGGCCATCCCTGGCCCTTCGCGCGGACTCGGCATCCTGCCTTCGTCCCTGACGGGCTGACCTTGTTCGCTGCGGTGCTCGGCGGCCTCCAAGGGGGTGGGAAGAACTCGCGTCTCTTACTCTTGCCGCCGTAGCGCGCGCCGAGCATCGCAGCGAGCAAGCCAAGCCGAAGGGCGCCGCCAGGGAAGGCGGCGCCTTCACACCCGAGGCAGGAGCCTCGTGTGTGAAGCTGCGCAGCGAGCGAGAAGCGCAGGGAAGCCGCGCTTCGCGGCCCGCGCTCCGGCAGGGCGGTTTTGGCGACTTTTGCCAAGACAAAAGTCGCCCGCGCCGAAGGCGCGGAACCTTCTTATTGTTTGATGACGAGAGGATCGATGTGATCCTGCGACAGCTTCGCGCGGATCGAGTTCAGCTCTTTGAGATCCTTGATCGGTCCGATGCGGACCCGGTTCCAGGTGGAACCGTTGTTCACCTGCACCGACTGGATGCTCGATTCGATGCCCTGCAGCGCCAGCGTCGCCTTCATCTTGTCGGCGTCCGCGTAGGTCGGGAACGACCCCACCTGCAGGATGTAGCTGCCCGGCTGCTCCACCGGCGCCGTCTCATTGCCGGATTTCACTTCCTTGTCCTGTCCCGGTATCACCACCTGGAAGGACGGTAGCATCTTGTAGAAGTCGTAGTGGGTGGCGGTGGAGGCAGCGGGTGCCGTGCTGCGGGGCGGCACGGCCACGGCCGCTGTCTTGCCCATCCCCTTCTTGCCGGCATGCATCTCCGCCTGATAGAGCACCGGTCCGAGCTTGATCACCGCCACCGCGGCCACGATGCCCAGCACGAACCAGCCCCAGCCGGGGAAGCCGCCGGACTTCTTCTTCGGTTTGTCCTTCGGTTTCGGACTGTTCTTGTAGTCCTTCGCCACTACATGCTCTCCGGCGCCGACACGCCTAACAGTGTAAGGCCGTTACGCAACACCTGCCGGGTGGCCAGCGCCAGGGTCAGGCGCGCGTCCTTGAGGTCTGCATCGTCCACCAGGAACGGACAGTTGTCATAGAAGCCGTGGAAGGCCGCGGCCAGTTCCCGCAGATATTGGGCCATAAGGTGCGGCTCCAGGGTGCGGGCAGCGGATTCCAGCAGTTCCGGATAACGGGACAGCTCGGTCATGAGCGCCTGCTCGTGGACACCATCCAGCCGCGCCGCCTTGGCGAGACCGTTGGCCTGATCGAAACCGATCTTCTTCTCGGCGCGCTGGCGTTCCACGCTCATGATGCGGGCGTGGGCATATTGGATATAGAACACCGGATTGTCGTTGCTCTTGGAGGTGGCCAGGTCCACGTCGAACGTGAACTGGGAATCGGCCTTGCGGGCCACCAGGAAGTAGCGCGTGGCGTCCTTTCCGGCCATGTCGATGAGGTCGCGCAGGGTCACGTAGCTGCCGGCGCGTTTGGAGAGTTTCACTTCCTCACCACCCTTCATCACCAGCACCATCTGATGCAGCGCGTACTCCGGCCAGCCCTTGGGTATGCCCGCATCCAGCGCCTGCAGGCCGATGCGCACGCGCATGGCGGTGGAGTGGTGGTCCGAACCCTGCACATCGATGACCCGATGGAAGCCGCGTTGCCACTTGCTGAGGTGATAGGCCACATCCGGCAGGAAGTAGGTGTAAGTCCCGTCGGACTTGCGCATCACCCGGTCCTTGTCGTCGCCGAAGTCCGTGGTCTTGAGCCACAGGGCGCCGTCCTTCTCATAGGTGTGGCCGTGCTCCACCAGCGCCTTCACGGTCGCTTCGACCCGGCCCTCGCTGTAGAGGGAGGACTCCAGGTAGTAGACGTCGAACGTCACGGCGAAGGCCTTGAGGTCCAGGTCTTGCTCGTGGCGCAGATAGGCCACGGCGAACTGGCGGATGGCAGCCAGGTCCTGCGGATCGCCTTTGGCTATCACTTCCCGGTCATCGGCATGGGCCGTCTCTTTCGCCAGGTAAGCCTTGGCCACGTCCTTGATGTACTCGCCCCGGTAGCCGTCGTCGGGCCAGCCGGGCTGCTCAGGTTCCAGGCCCAGGCAGCGGGCCTGCACGGACTTGGCCAGGTTCTCGATCTGCGCGCCTGCGTCGTTGTAGTAGAACTCGCGGCTCACTGACCAGCCGGTGGCTTCCAGCAGGCGCGCCAGGCTGTCGCCGAGGGCGGCACCGCGGCCGTGGCCTACGTGCAAGGGACCCGTGGGGTTCGCCGAGACGAACTCGATCATGGCCCGGGCGCCCTTGCCGGACTCGGTGGTGCCGTATCGCACACCGGATGCGAGGATGCTCTTCAGTTCGGCGTGATAGGCGGTGGGCGCCAGGAAAAAATTGATGAAGCCGGGACCGGCGATCTCGGTCTTGGCCACCAGATCGTTCTTGGGCAGCGCCCTGATGAGCTCTTCCGCGAAGTCACGGGGCTTCTTGCCGGCTGCTTTGGACAGGGCGAGCGCGACATTGGTGGCGAAGTCACCATGCTTGCGGTCGCGCGTGCGCTCCACCAATGGGCCCTCAGGAGCCGCGTGGCCCATAGCCTTTAGGGTGTCGCGCAGGAGCTGGTCGAGGGCATGTTTCATGGCGCACAAATTCTACCGACTAAAGCCCTGCTTTACCTCAGGTGAAGCAGGGCTTTAGTCGAGATTTACGGGATCTACATCTACCGACCACCGGACTTTCCGTGCCTGCTTGAGTTCGTCCAGTTCCGGCAGCGCTACGGCGAGGAGCTTCTGCAAGGGCGCGCGCTGGCCCGCCTGCAGCAGCAGATGCGCCCGGTAGCGGCCGGCCCGCCGTTCCATGGGAGCAGGGGCCGGTCCGAGGAGCGAGACTCCTGGGATGCGGCGACGTGCCAACACATCCCGCGCCGCTTCCAGGAAGGCCGTGGGTGGGGCCAAGCCGGGCGACTCAGCCCGCAACAAGGCCAACGCTGCGTAGGGCGGCAGATCGCTGCTGCGGCGTTCCTGCAGCGCCGCGGCGGCGAAGCTGCCATAGCCTTCCCGCACCAGATGGTTCAGCAGCGGATGGTCCGGCTGATGGGTCTGTATCAGGACCTCGCCAGCCTTTTCGGCACGGCCGGCGCGGCCCGCCACCTGGATGATGAGCTGGGCCATGCGCTCGCTGGCCCGGAAGTCGGAACTGAACAGCCCCTGGTCAGCGTCCAGTACGCCCACCAAAGTCACGTTCGGGAAGTCGTGGCCTTTCGCCAGCATCTGGGTACCCACCAACAGGCGCCGCTCGCCGCGTTGTACCTCGTCGAGCAACCGTTCCATGCTGCCCTTGCGGCGGGTGCTGTCCCGGTCGATGCGCGCTACACCGGCATCGGGGAAGAGTTCTGCGAGCGCCGTCTCGATGCGCTCGGTGCCCTGGCCGAAGGCACCGAAGGACTGGCTACCGCAGTGCGGGCATTGCTTCGGCACCGGCCGTTCGGCGCCGCAGTGGTGACAGACCAGACGGTGATGGCCATGCAGGGTCATGCGCGCATCGCAGCGCTTGCACTGCTCCGGCGCGCCGCAGTCATGGCACATGAGCGTGGGCGCATAGCCGCGCCGGTTCAGGAACAGCAGCACCTGTCCACCCGAGGCGAGGTGACGTTTCACCGCATCCAGCAACAGGTCCGAGAGGCCTTCCACCAGGCGCCGGCTGCGGATGTCCAGGAGCTTCATGACGGGATGGCGCGCGACGCCGGCGCGTTCCGGCAACTGCAAGTGGATGTAACGCCCCAGTGCTGCATTGTGCAGCGACTCCAGCGAAGGGGTCGCCGAACCCAATATCACGGGCACCCTGGCGCGCTGCGCGCGCACCACCGTGAGGTCGCGGGCCGAATAGCGGAAACCTTCCTGCTGCTTGTAGGAGGCATCGTGTTCCTCGTCCACCACGAACAGGCCAGGCGATTTCAAGGGCAGCCAGGCAGCCGAACGGGTCCCGACGATCACGGGGGCTGAGCCATCGCGTGCCGCGAGCCAGGTGGCCAGCCGTTCTCCGTCGCTGAGGCCCGAATGGAATGCCGCCACTTGCCCAAAGCGGGCCCGGAAACGCGCCAGTGTCTGGGGCGTGAGGTTGATCTCCGGGATCAGCACCAGGGCTTGGCGCCCGCTCGCCACGGTGGCGGCGATGGCCGCCAAATAGACCTCGGTCTTGCCGCTGCCGGTGACGCCGTCCAGCAGGAATGCCTTATAGCCTCCCAGCGCACTTGTGATCTCGCCGACAGCGGCCTGCTGGGCGGGATTCAGGTCCGTCCGGCCCGCGATGGCCGGTAGCGGGATCTCCACGTGAGCCGGCCCCTCTACCCGCACCGCATCCTCCACCCAGCCGCGCTTGGCGAGGGCACGCAAAGCGGCGGCCGGTGCCGGGAGTTCGTCGGCGATGGCGCTGGGTTCGAGGCCCGCCGGATGGCGCAGCAACAGGGCATGCAGTGCGCGTTGCCGGGGCGCACGCACGAGCTCGCCCGGATCCGCATCGCGGCCCACCGCGTTCAGGCGCCAAAGAGGCGTGGCAGCCCGCGCTGCAGCCTTGCCCTGACGGAGGGCCACCGGCAGCAGCGTCTGGACCACCTCGCCGATGGGATGACGGTAATAGTCCGCGGCCCAGCGGGCCAGGGCCAGCATCTCCGGCGGTACGACAGGGGTGTCGTCGAGCAGGCGCCGTGCTGCTTTGAGCTTGGCACGAGGCAGTTCGCTACCGTCCGCGGTGTCCAGCAGCACACCCGTGAGTTCCTGGCGGCCGAACGGCACCGCAAGCCTCATGCCGGGCTGGAGCGCGTTCAGGTCCGCATCGGGCGGCGGAAGATAGTCGAAGTCCCGGTAGAGCGGCGAGGGCACCGCGACTTTGAGGATGAGGGGGGTGCGTTTCACTTAGATGTTATCCACAGTTCTTGTGGATAACCGTGTGGATGAATGGCCATGACAAGCTGTGATGCAGCGCACATGGCATGGCTGTGTCGCTTTGATGAAAATTTGCTCCGGCGGATGAGGCATCGGCGGGCGGCGGCCATGGGGCAAGCACCGGCATGATACCCTTTCGGCCCGAAAGGGCGCTCAAGCCCGCCATGACGACCCCGGGGCCCTTCTGGACACCGCGCAAGAACTGAACCGTTTCCTGGCCGAAGTGGAGAAGCGGGCCTTCCGCATCGCCCAATTGGCGCTGCGCAGCATCGAAGATGCTCAGGACGCGGTCCAGGAAGCCATGTTGCAGCTTGCCAAGCGCTATGCCGACCGGCCCCCGGAGGAATGGCGGCCGCTCTTCTATAAGATCCTGCAGAGCCGCATCCGTGACACCCAGCGCCGCCGCATGGTACGCAACCGGGTACTGAGCTTCTTTGGCGGCCAGAAAGATGAGGGGGAGGACGATGCCATGCCCGACCCCATCGTCGCCGCCGAAGATACCGCCATGCGGGACCCGTCTGAGCAGGTGGCCCAGGCCGATGCCATGGCGGCCCTCGAAATTGCCCTAGGTCGTCTACCGGGACGTCAACGGGAAGCCTTCATGCTGCGTATATTGGAGGGACTGGACGTGGAACAGACCGCCCAGGCCATGGGATGCTCCGAGGGGAGCGTCAAAACCCACCTTTCGCGGGCGATGCATAGCCTGCGGGAGAGTCTTGGGGAGCATTGGCTATGAACGAGCAGGAAATGGACGACATCTTCGCGAAACGTGCCAGGGATCTATTCCTGGCCAGCACAAAGTCCCTGGATTCTCAGGTCTTGGCGCGCCTTAGCGAGGCGCGACGGACGGCTGTGGATGCGGTGGATGGGTCACGGACCCGCTTTAGCCTGGGTTGGCGCATCCCCGCCAGCGCCATGGCCCTGGCGTTCGTGGCACTCATCGGCGGCGCCCTGTGGATCGAGGGCAGCGCCCCGGTGCCGGGCAATTCGTTCACCGCGGCCAGCACCGACGCTCCCATGATGATGACCGGCGACAATCTGGACATGTATTCCGATATGGACTTCTACCAATGGCTGGCCAACCAGGACGAGCCTGCCCCTGCCCCTGCGGCCGACACCTCGGCGGACGATTCCGACAGCGGTGACAATACCGGCGTAGGCGGATGATCCGTCCCGCTCCGCGTGGTCTCCTGGCGGCGGGATTATTGCTGCTGCCCCTGTGCCTGATCTCGCTGCCTGTCCTGGCCAAGGATAAGGCGGCTCCCGTGCCCGCCACTGACGCCCAGGTCCTGGATTTCATGGCGGACTGGCAGGGCGACGACGGCCAGTGGACCGACCCCATGACTTTCGCACGCATCGATCCGGCCAAGGTGAAGGCGGATGCCGCGAAGCGCCGCGGCAAGTCCCTGACCCCACCTCCCACGGGCAGCACCGAAGTGCCGGGCGCCGCTACCAGCATGGATCACGCCGGCCGATGAACTTGCGCGCACTGTTCCTCTTCTGCATGGGCACCGCCGCCCTATGGGCCGGCGCCAGCCTCGCTGCCGCGGCACCCGTGTCGGCGACGCACGCGGCACCGGCCGCCGCCGCAGGTCCCGTGGAGTGGAACTCGCTCACCCCTACCGAGCAGCAGCTGCTCCACTACCAGAAGGACAAGTGGGACCAACTGTCCGCACCCCGCCAGCACAAGCTCGTGAATTCGGCGGACCGCTGGTCCAAGATGACGCCGCAGGAACGGAAGCAGTTCCGCGAGCGCGTGCTGCGCTGGGAGAAGCTCACCCCGGAGCAGCGCCAGCGCATGCGCCAGCGCTATGAAGCCTTCCAGAAGCTGCCGCCTGACGAGCAGCAGCATATCCGCGAGATGTACAGGAAGTACCAGCAGCTGCCGGCCGACAAGAAGCAGCAACTGAAACAGCGTTACCAGCAGCACCATCCTGTCAAAGCATCGGCTGCGGTCACCAAGACCGGACCGCAGCATCCGCCGCGTTAAGCGCTCTTGCGCAACACCGTAAGGACGCTCTGTCCAAGCGTGAAATAGAAGGTCGCTCCCTTGTCGGGCTCCGCCTCCGCCCAGATGCGGCCGCCGTGCAGGGCGATGACCCTCTGCACGATGGCGAGGCCGATACCGGTGCCTTCGAATTGGTCCTGACTGTGCAGGCGGCGGAACGGCTTGAACAGGCCATCGGCCGCACGCATGTCGAAACCCGCGCCGTTGTCCTGCACGAAGAAGGCATCTTCCCCGTCGAACCGTCCGGCCCCGATCCGGATGCGAGCCCGCGGATTGCGGGACGTGTATTTCCAGGCATTGCCCAGCAGGTTCTCCAGTGCGATCGTCAGGAGTCCCGGGTCCGCGTCCACCTGCAGCCCGGCTTCGATCTGCACCTCCACCTGGCGGTCGGGTTCGCGGTTCCGCAACAGCGTCAGCTGCACGTCGGCGATGTCGCTGAGGTTGACGCGCTGTGACTTCACCACATGCTTGGAGACCTTGGCCAGCTTCATGAGGTCATCGACCAGTGAGCGCATGTGCACCGAAGCCATGTGTATCTTGCGCACATGCTCCACGGCTTCCGCCGGAAGGGTGTCGTCGAATTCCTCCAGCAGCAGGCCGGCGAAGGTATTCATCACGAACAGCGGCGTGCGCAGGTCATGGGATGCCGAGTAGGAGAACATCTCCAGGTCGCGGTTCGCCATCTCCAATTCCTGCTTGCGCTCCCGGAGTTTGTGCGCATAACGCCGCACCTTCTCGGTGCGCTTGCGCACCCGCGCCGCGAGATGGCGGTTCAGCTCGGTGAGTTTGCGTTCGGCGATCAACCGCTGCGTGACGTCCATGGCGGACACCAGGCGCACGCGGCGGCCCCGCCACTTCATCTCATGGGAGATGATCTCCGCGTCGATGATCGAGCCATCCTTGCGGCGGTGCTTCCAGATACCGGCGTTCTGCAGCGAAGGGCCCACCGTGGCCAGGTAGTCCACCAGCGCTGTGACTTCGGATTCGGGCCGCAACTGCTTGGCGTCCATACGCAGGAACTCGGAACGGCTGTATCCATAGTGGGCACACGCCGCATCGTTGACGGCCAGTATGCGCAGACCATGGCGTTCGAAGATCCACATGGGGATGGGGTGATTCTGGAAGATGTCGCGGTATTCGGTCTGCAGGGTCTGCAGTTCCGCTTCCGTCTCCTGCTCCAGCATGACCTTGCGCGTCACCTCGGCCCGCAGGAAATCCGCGAGCTTGATCTCCCTGCGCCTCGCGAAGTCGGACGCCGCCTGCAGCACGGTCAGGAGTGCCAGCAACGACAGCGAGAGTTGCAGGAAGTGGTCGTCGGGGTCGTCCGAGACCGCGAGGAAGCCCAGTAACAGCAATGATGCCGCGACGAGCGTGAGCGCGGCCAGCGACCATGGCCAGAGGCGGCGCGCCGGGCTGAGGTCCGGAAAAACGGAAATAGCTTCCGCGCCGGCTGGCTGCTGCCGGAGAAGATCCTTCACGGTGCTGCTCATAGCTAATTCCCTTTGCCATCCCGCCAGGATGGTGACGTCCTTTTCTAAGGTCCCTGCGTGCGTCCTGGCGGGTGTCGGTCCTACTATCCCGCGGGACAGGATTCCCACATATAGGGGAATCCCTGAGACATCTGAAGAGGTCCTTGCAGCGGGGTGAGGCCCGCACCACGACTAACTCGAATCTCAACAGATTCAATGAATTAGAGAGTCTTCATGCTGGCCGAGCCGGCCAGCCAAGCGCTTCCCGCAAATCTCGTAGTCATGACTTATCTACCGAATTGCACCCCTGAAATCCCGCAAATGAGACGGCGGTGAAGGAGCGTGAATCGCGAACCTAGTCCAAGGCCTTGATGCCCTGTATGAGTCTCGCCACCGCTTCCTGGCCATCGCCATAGAGCATCCGCGTGTTGTCGCGGTAGAACAAGGCGTTCTCGATGCCGGAGAAGCCGCGGCCCTGGCCGCGCTTGATGACGATGACGTTCTTGGCCTTGTCTGCGTCCAGGATCGGCATGCCGTAGATGGGGCTGTCCTTGCGCTCCCGGGCGTCGGGGTTCACCACGTCGTTGGCGCCGATGATCAACGCCACGTCGGCGCTGGGGAACTCCGGGTTGATCTCGTCCAGGTCGGCGATGATGTCGTAGGGCACGCCGGCCTCCGCCAGTAACACGTTCATGTGGCCGGGCATGCGGCCCGCCACCGGATGGATGGCGAACTTCACCGTGACGCCGCGCTCTTGCAGCAGCTTGGTGAGTTCCCAGACCTTGTGTTGGGCCTGGGCCACTGCCATGCCGTAACCCGGCACGATGATCACCTTGGAGCCGTAGGCCATCATCACGCCCGCGTCCGCGGCGTCGATGGGTTTCAGGCTCCCGGTCACCTCGCCGGCGGCGGCGGACGTCTCACCGAAGTTGGAGAACAGCACGTTGCCGATGGAACGGTTCATGGCCTTGGCCATGAGCTGGGTGAGCAGCGTGCCCGCCGAACCCACCACCATTCCGGCGATGATCATGGCCGGGTTCTGCAGCACGAAGCCCTCGAAGGCCACGGCGAGGCCGGTGAACGCGTTGTAGAGGGAGATCACCACCGGCATGTCGGCGCCGCCGATGGGCACGGTCATGAGCAGGCCGAACAACAGCGAGAGCACGAAGAAGCCCACCACCGGGCCCGGCCCGTCGTGGCCGAGGACGATCCCCACGGCATGGGCCACGGCCAGCAGGAACACCAACCCGTTAACCAGCTGCTGCCCCTTGAATCGCAGCGACTTGTTGATGAGGCCCTGCAGCTTGGCGAATGCGATCAAACTGCCGCTGAAGGAGACCGTGCCGATCAGCGCGCCCACTACCGCCAGGGTGCGCGCCGCGGCACCGAGGCCTTGCGGATGCAGCAGCTCCGCCGCGGCGATGGCCGCCGCCGCCCCGCCGCCCATGCCGTTGTACAGCGCCACCATCTGAGGCATGGCGGTCATTGCCACGCGCTTGCCGCTCCACCAGGCCAGGCCGCCACCAGCGAAGATCGCGGCCAGTATCAGCACGTAGTTGTGCATGCCGGGATACAGGAAGGTGATGAGCGTGGCGACGAGCATGCCTATGCCGGCCCAGACGATGCCGCCGCGGGCCCCTTTAGGGCTGCTCATGCGCTTGAGTCCCACGATGAACAGCAGCGCTGCCAGGAAATAGGCGGCCTGGATGAGGTCGTCGAGCAGGCTGGGGGAAAGGCTCATGACTTGCCCTTCCCGCTGGCCTTGAACATCTCCAGCATGCGTTCGGTCACCACGTAGCCGCCCACCGCGTTGCCGGCGGCCAGCGCCACGCCCAGGAAGCCGATGACCTGCTCCACCGGACCGTCCGCAGCCCCTAAGGCCACCATGGCGCCCACCAGCACGATGCCGTGCACGAAGTTGGTGCCGGACATCAAAGGCGTATGCAGGATCACCGGTACCCGCGAGATGACTTCGTAGCCGGTGAAGCCGGCGAGCATGAAGATATATAGGGCTATGAATCCGTCTATCATTTTCCGCCCTCAGATACTTTTCATTTCT
>DATIVR010000181.1:0-28667 GCA_035465695.1 Gammaproteobacteria bacterium | reverse complement strand
GAACACCAGGGTGATGACCTGGATGGAACCGAAGCACAGGATGACCGCGGCGCTCGCGGCCAGCACGCTCGCCACCAGCTGCAGTCCCGCCAGCACGTGGGGCGCGAAGCTGCGGAACACCCAGGCGATGAGCGTCATGATGAGCAGGGTCGAGGCGAGACTCAGCCAGATGCTCTCGGTCTGGGCGGAACGGCGCGCGGCGTCTGCGAACAACGGGGCGCCGGTGGCTTCGAAGCTGCAGGTGGGACAGATGGGGTGCGCTGCTTCCTTCGCCGCGCGTACGGCGCGGGAGGCCTGGGCACTGCCTGTAGCACCGAACGCCGCACTGCCGCTGAGCGCGGTGCGCACCAGGTAATAGCGCCTGCCGTCCTTCAATGCGGAGAAATACGGGCCATCCGGCAGGAATTCGGGATAGGGTCGCGGGAGGTCGCTCAGGAAGGCGGCCAGGTGACCGCCTGGGTCGCTGCCGAAGGCATCCACCATGCCGGTGGGGCTGGCCAGGCTGGCGGCGATGTCCGTCGCCAGTGTCGTCGCGCCGCCTTTCTCCAGGCGCTGTGCTTGAGGTCCATCCAGCAGCGCGAAGCGGTGCGCCTTATATAAGGTCAATAACCGGTCCAGGGATTGGCCTGTATCGTCGGCCTTGAGGCCCTGCGCGGCCGCAGTATGGGCGGCCGCTTGCGCGGCGGCGCGGGTGGCGGGCACGTCATCGCCGCCCACCAGGATCAGCACTTCATTGACGAATGCCTCGCGGCTCTCGGCGGTGGCGGCAGCCACCACTGCGGAGTCCTGTTGTTCCGGCAGCATGGCCAGGATGTCGGTGTCGATGATCTTGCGGGTGTCCACCCGCAGGGCAGCGGCAGAGCACAACAGCCCAAGCGAAAGCAGCCAGATCGTCCAGCGCGCGGCAGGCCCGAGACGCATGCTCAGGGTTTGGGACTGGTCAACGGAGTGAAGCGGATGTCCATGTGGCCGCCGGAGGTCTCGAAGATCTGCAGGTGCTGCGGCCGGCCCGGCGCCGATTCCTCCACCTCGATCTTGCCGATGGCCTGCGCGATGGGGCCGGACTTGGGCATGAGCGTCACCTCTTCGCCCTGGGAAGCCGGCTTCTGGGTGACGTCGAAATACGCCTGCAGCTGCGAGCGGTCGCCGGACAAGGCGCTGATGAAGATATGCTCCACCGCCGCCAGCCAAGGCGTCTGATCCGGGTCGAGGGAGCGCCGGGTGCCGTCAGGTAACTGCTCGTGGGCTTGCTTACCGTTCATCTCGAACAGGTAGTGATAGGGTCGGGTGACCTCCCAATGGAATCCCTTCGCCTTGTCATAGCTCATGTTGCCGTGGCTGACGATCGGAGTCTCGAAGCCGGGGACGCTGCGGGTCTGCACGAAGTCCGCCGCGAAACTTGCGGGTACCGTGTCAGCGGTCGCAAGCGGAGCTAGGCACAGGAACAGCAAGGGCAAGACGATGTGCGGTCTCATAGATAGGCCTCCAGGCGTTGCAGCAGTGCGGGCGGGCTCACGAGCTGCAACTCGCCGCTCTTGGCCTCGATGGCGCACTGGATGGTGTAACCGGTGGTGAGTCTCCTGCCGCTGACCGGATCGGTCACGAGGTAGTCGAGCTTGAGACGGTTTTCCCACTCGATGAGGCCTGCCTGCACGCGGATCAGCTGGCCGTAGCGCAGCGCCTGGACGAAGCGCACGTGGGCTTCGATCAGGGGCCACGAGTAGCCGGAAGCCTCCATGGCCGGGTAGTCATAGCCGATGCTGCGCAGCAGTTTCACCCGCGCCGCCTCGAAGTAGCGGAAGTAGTTGCCATGCCAGGCGATGTTCATGGGATCCAGGTCCTGGAAAGGCACCTCGAGTTCCACCTCCGCCGTCAGCAGCGCTTCACGCACGGTACATCATCCGTAGAGCGGCCAGCGGCGTTCGCCGATGGCTGTGCACAGCGCACGCAACTCCTGCTCCAGAGGCCGGTCTTCTTCCACGAAGGGGCAGAGCGCGAACACCGAGTCGTGCAGCGCACGGATGTCCGCCTGCATCTTGTTGGGCGCGCGCGCGCCCTTGCGGTGACGGATCTCCAGGGCCTGGGCCGCAGCGGCAAGGCAACCTGCCGCCACCTGTTCGGTGAGCGTCAGCACGCGCGCGCAATCGCGCGCCGCGATGGTGCCCATGCTCACCTTGTCTTGATTGTGACACTCGGTGGAGCGGGAGAATACGCTGGCGGGCATGGTGAGCTTGAGTGCTTCGGCGGTCCAGGCGGACACCGCGATCTGCACCGCCTTGAAGCCGTGATTGAGCGGCGCACGCGCGCCTTCGGCGCCCGACAAGTTGCTGGGCAGGCCGTTGTTGAAGCGCGTGTCCACCAGCAGCGCCAACTGGCGGTCCAGCAGGTCCGCCACGTTCGCCACCGCGTTCTTCAGGCTGTCCGCCACGAAGGCCATGTGGCCGCCGTAGAAGTGGCCGCCGTGGTAGATGTCGCCGCTGTCCGGGTCGATGATGGGGTTGTCGTTGGCGCTGTTGAGTTCGTTCTCGAGGTCACGGCGCATCCACGGCAGGGCATCCGCCAGCACGCCGATCACGTGGGGCGAGCAGCGTATCGAATAACGGTCCTGGATGCGGATCGGGCTCTCGCGGCCGGAGCCACCCATGTCGCTGAAGATGCGTGCCGCCACCTCCTGCTGTCCGGCATGGGGCTTCACCGCGAACAGGCCCGGCGCGAAGTGCTTGGGATTGCTGCCGAGCGCGATGCTGACCATCGCGGTGATGCGGGTGGCGAGGCGCATGAGGTATTCCGCACGCTCCCAGGAAAGACAGGTCACCGCGGTCATCACCGAGGTGCCATTCATGAGCGCCAGGCCTTCCTTGGGCGCGAGCGTGATGGGTTTCATGCCGCTCAGCTTGAGCGCCTCGGCTGCGGACATCTCGCGGCCCTGGCAGACCACCTGGCGGTCACCCACCAGCGCGGCCGCCACGTAAGAGAGCGGCGTCAGGTCGCCGCTGGCGCCCACCGAACCCTCCTCGGGGATGAGGGGTGCGATGCGATGGCGGATGAGCCCTTCCAGCTGCTGCAGGACTTCCCAGCGCACGCCCGAGAACCCGGCGGCCAGCGAGTTCAGGCGCGTGACCAGGATCGCGGCGGTCTCAGTCTCATCGAAATACTCGCCCAGGCCGCAGCCGTGGTAGCGCACCAGGTGCGCGGGCAGCTGTTCCACCACCTCGGCGGGGATCTCCACGGTGCAGGAGTCGCCGTAGCCGGTGTTCACGCCATACACCATGCGGCCTGAGGCCAGCGCGTCCGCGAGCACCTTGGCCCCACGCTCGATGCGGGTGCGGAAGCCCGGGTCCTGCTGCAGCCGCAGCGGCGCGCCGCGGGCTACCCGGCACACCTCCTCGATGGTGAGGCGTCGGCCGCCGACGGTGACGGTATCTGGGTGCTTCTCGGTACGCATCAGCGGGGGGTCCCTTGGCGGGACGCTTCCTCGTCCCAGAAATCGTAGAAGTTGTACCACTGTAGCGGAAAACGGGCGGCGTAATCCGCCAGCCGCTCCGCGTAACGGGCCGCCCAGCCGGCAGCGGCATAGTCGCGACCTTTGCGCGGCAGGTGGATGCGCTCCGCGAACGGCTCCATGTAGATCTTGTAACCCTGCGCCTGGTGCAGACAGAAGAACAGCA
The DNA here is from genome assembly GCA_035465695.1 of Gammaproteobacteria bacterium. Lineage (GTDB taxonomy): Bacteria > Pseudomonadota > Gammaproteobacteria > Natronospirales > REEB76 > DASUBN01. The sequence continues at coordinate 24,999 of DATIVR010000181.1, read as the reverse complement.
AGACCGGGCATTCCAGTATATGGGCCAGCACGTAAGGTCCGATCGCGAACGGGGCGGGCTTCCCCAGGAAAGAGGCCTGTACCGTGGCGTCCTCAGCATGGTGCGCCGACCTGCCGTGCCCCACCGGGACCCGGTCGCCTACGATCACCACCACCTCGCCGGCGTCGATCTTCTCCCGCAGCGACATGGCGGTACCGGGGTCGATCTCCTGCACGTAGATGAGCTTCAGGTGATACGCCTCGTTGGTCTCCTCCAGCATCGCGGTCAGCTTGCGGGAATTCTGGGTATACACCAGCGCGTTCACGGTGATGCCGGGGATGAGCGTGGCGATGGCCCGGGCCAGCTCCAGGTTGCCCAGGTGGCCGCTCAGCAGCAGCAGGCCGCGCTTTTGTCCCACCGCATCCAGGAACAACCGGCGCTCCGCTTCGCCCAGTTCCACCGGGATGCGCTTGGGGTCATACCAGGCCGCCACCTTGTCGAGGATAGAGATGGAGAACGCGAAGAAGTGCCGGAAGCTCTGTCCGAGTGTGGCTGGCTGGCCGGCGGCCTTGAGGAAGCGCCGCGAGGCGCGTCGCGCGTTGCCATGCACCAGGAAGAAGTAGGCGGTGACAGGATAGAGCACTGCGTGTCCGACCCAGCGCGGGAAGATACGGTCTAGCGCGCCGATGAAGCGGAGGCCCGCTAGGGTGCCGCGCTCGCCGATGTGGGCCCAATGCAGTTGGCGCTTGCGTGCCAGGCTGCGACGGATAAGGCCCGGGGAGCGCAGCAGCATGCCGGAGTCCAGACGGAGGTGCAGCCAGAACATCCGAAGGTTGTCCTTGAACATCCGGTAGTTGGAGAGCCCGTCTTCCGGGTAATGGACCTTGGTCGGCACGAACAGGCACTCGGTGCCGGCCCAATACAGCCGCACCATGATGTCGGTATCGAAATCCATGCGGGTGCCGATGCGAGCCCGCTTCGCCAGCGCCAGGGTCTCCGTCACCGGATACACACGGAAGCCGCACATGCTGTCGATGAGAGTGAAGGAGAGGGTCGACAGCCACACCAGGGCGTGGGTGAGGTAACGCCCATAGAAGCGGACCTTCGGCACCGACTCGTCGTAGATGGGCGCGCCGGAGATCAGATGATGCGGGTGTTCCTCCGCGAGCTTGAGCAGCTTGGGCGCATCGCCGATGTCATGCTGGCCGTCCGCATCCACCTGCAGTACGTGGCTGTAACCCTGCTCGGCAGCCATCGCGATGCCAGCCAGCACCGCCTTGCCCTTGCCGCCGTTCATGGGCTGCGTGAGGACTTCCACGTCCTTCAGCACGGCGAGCGCCGCCTTGGTGACGGCGTCGCTGCCGTCGTCCACCAGGATCACCGGCAGACCGATGTCCCGTACGCCTGCTACCAGGCGCGGCAGCGCCAGATGGTGGTTATAGACGGGGATCACCGCACAGGGGCGGAAGCTCATGGCGCCGTCCCGAAGCGCAGGCTGCCGCTCGAATACACATGCTCCGCGTCCTTGTATTCGTAGCGCAGCTTGCCGGCGGCGACATCAGCCTTGAGCATAAGGGTGACACGCGCACCGGGGAGGATGGGACGCCGGAACTTCACCTGTTCCATCAGGTCGATGCCGGGGCCCAATCCAAACGAAACATGGCCGAAGTGCACGGCCCAGCCGATCTGCACCACGCCGGGAAGGATGGCCGTCTCAGGGAAATGTCCCGTGAACCAGGGGTTGTCCGCCTGCACCTCCAAGTCCAGTTCGGTGCGGCCCTCGGTCTCGCGGCGTGCCAGGATGTGCGGCAGGCCGTTCACGGCTGGTCCTCGAAGAGGGCCAGCAGCCGCGCCTGTTCGGTCTTGCCCATGGCATTGTCCGGCAGCGCTTCCGGAAAGCGCCACTTGCGCGGTATCAGCAGCGTCTCATAGCGCTCTGCCATCCAGCTGCGCAGTGCCTCGCGCAGCTCACGGCGTTCGGCACCGTGCCGCTCCGGCCTCAGCACCACCACCGCGCCGATGTGCTGGCGGCGGCCCGGCAGCAGCAACAGGCGCGCCTCCGCCACCCAAGGATGGCGTAGCAGGTGTGCGCGCATCTCGCTCAACGACACGCGCTTGTCCTCGAACTTGAGCACGTCGTCGGCGCGACCCAGCAGCATGAAACGGCCGTCATCGCCGAAGCGGGCCAGATCGCCGGTGGGCATCCAGTCCTGGCCGTAGGTGCAACCGGAGCGGACCCACAGGCGCGGGCCTGTCTCTTCCTGGCGGATCTGCGTGTCCACCCCGCCGATCAGCGACCACCAGGCCCGATCCGCGGCGCCATCCCAGGCGCGCCAGGCCACACCGCCGGTCTCGGTGCTGCCATAGACTTCCACGGCCGCTCGGCCCCACTCGCGGAGACTCTGGGCGGCGGCGTCCGGGAGGGGCGCGCCGGAACTGAACAAGCCGGCCACCTGGGCAGAGGACGGCAATTGCGAATAGTCCGAGATGCGGCCGAGGAACGCCGGACTGCTCACCAGCACGCAACGGCCGGCGCCCGCCGCCGCGCGCAGTTCCCCGGGTTGCAGGCACATGTCCGCAGCGAAGGGCCGCCCCGCTGTCAGCGGCCACAGCACCCGGAACAGCAGGCCGTAGAGATGGTGATGCGGCACGGTACCCAGCACCGTGGCGCCAGCCAGCTCCGAGCCCCATTGCCGTTCCAGCGCCTCGACTTCCAGTCGTAATTGCCGATAAGCCTTGGGTACGCACTTGGGCGCGCCCGACGAACCCGATGTGTAGAACTCCACGCGCGCTTCGTCGTCGGGCGCAGTCGGCACAGGACGGAACTCGTCACCCGGTTCCATCAGGGCGAGCGTCTCGAACTGGCGGAAATCCATGGGCCGGTCCGTGAGCACCGCCTCCACGCCGGTATCGGAGAGGCTGCCGGGCTGGGGCGACTGCGGCAGCACCACGCTGCGTCCCCGCGCCGCCAGGGCCAGCAGTCCCGCGCCGAACCAACCGGCGTCGTCGCAGATGAGCGCCCAACGTTTCGCCGGATGCAGGTCCAGTACCGCACGCAAGGCCTGGACGCGGCGCTGGAAACCGGCACGATCCACCGGCGCACGTCCACCCAGGACCTGCGGTAGCGCATCTTGCCCCGCGTGACGCATCTTCATGTCCCGCCGCGCCGTTATCAGGCCGGCTTCTGGGAGGTGATGAATTTCGCCAGGTTCTCGACCGAATGGAAATGCTGGCGCGTATCGGCGGAGTTGGCGTCCAGCTTGACGTGGTACTTCTTCTGGATCGCCACACCCAGTTCCAACGCGTCGATGGAATCGAGTCCCAGGCCGCCGTTGCCGAACAGCGGCGCCTTGGCGTCGATGTCCGCCGGCTTCACGTCCTCAAGATCGAGCGAGTCGATGATGAGCTGCTTCAGTTCTTCGATCAGTGCGTTCATGGTTGGCGAGCTGTTGAGTGAAGAAATCTTCCAGCGCATGGGTGAGGCGCCGGGCGGCGGCCCCGTAAGGCTGGTCGGTGCGATAACCGAATGCGGAAAGTTCCTGCGGCGGATAGAAGCGCACGGTCAGGCGCCAGGGGCGTACCGGCACCTGCCACCAGGACAGGTCCTTGGTGAGGGCCGGTGGATCGCAGTGGATCATCACCGGCAGGATGCGGCAGCCGCTGCGTACCGCCACCTGCGCCGCGCCGCGGCGGAAGCGCAACGGCTGGCCTTGGGTGCTGCGCGTGCCCTCAGGAAACAACACCAGTGAGCGGCCGCGCTTCAGCGAATCCACGCAGGCTTCCAGCGCCGCCGCCGAGTCGCCGTTGCTGATGTAACCGGCCGCATGCACGAAGCGCCGGTAGTAAGGGTTCTTCAGCATGGCATTCTTCACCACGCAGTCGGCGAAGGGCAGCAGCATGAGGAGCGCCACCACGTCGAGATACATGGGATGGGTGGCCACCACCAGCTTGCCGTCGGCTTGCGCCAGCCACTCCTCGCCTTCCACCTCCACCGTGCCCAGCCCCAGGAAAGCGATGCCACCCAGGAGCAGACGGAAGGTGATGCTCACGAAGCGCCGGATGCGCCGCTCGCGTGCCATGGCGCTGCCCGGCCAGAACATCAACACCGGCAACACACTCACGCTGAAAATGAGGCTCAGCAGGCCGTACACCAGGAAGCAGAATCCGGTGCCGAGCGCACGCCAGACACGGCCGAGGCTAGTGGGCACGGCTGCTCCGCTCCAGCTGCCAAGCCTGGTCCACCCCGATCACCGAGGTCGCCGTGTCTTCCAACAGCAGCCGCATCAATGCGGCTTCCGGAGTCTCGCCAGCGCCGGTCCCGCTGCGTGACAGGCGGTAGACGTCACCGTCGCCGGGTGACGTCAGCAGCAGCGAGACCGCGAAGGGACGGTGGCTGGCATCCTCCACACCGAATTCGCAGTACGGTGAAGGTGTCACATCATCCGAATAACAGACCAGCACGTGCGAGGCGCCTTCGCCGACCAGGTTCGCTCCTTCCAGGAGCGCCATGGCGAGGCTGTCAGACCCGGCGGCCATGGCGGTGGCGGCGCCGCGGTCGCTGCGTGCGATGGAGAACAGCCCCGCCGTGCTGTTGTGCACCGACAGGCTGAAGGTGGTCGGGGAAAGGGTCTCGCGGTCGGCGAGATGGACGAGCAGGTCCAGAGTGCGATCCAAGGCGCCGTGACGGGAGGAGAACACCGATTGCACCGAGGGCAGCCCCTCGGTGCAGGGCCACGCGGTGGACAGGGCCATGCGGCCGGCCCGGTCCAGGCGCCGCCGTAGCAGACTGGGAAGATAACTGACGTCAGGCTGGGCTTCGCGGTCGGGACAGGCGCCGGCCGGCAGCCAGGCCCGCCAAGTCTCCGGCCCGGTCACGCCGGGTGCCCAGGCATGCCAGCGGCTTATGCCGAAATATCCAGTCATATCAATGGGTTGCGGCATCTATGTGTGATGAGTCGGTGTGGGACCCGTTTACCCCCGATGCCCATCATAGCGGCTTGAGAGCCCAGTGTTACACGGGGGGATAGCCCGCTTGTCAGGTCGCCAGGGGCGCGCTCGAGAAGGCCGGCGGTGGCCGGAGCAAGGCCACGGCCAGGCCTGCAGCCACCCCCGCATAGAGGTCCAGGGCCACGTGCTGCTTGGTGGCGAGGGTCGAGTAGAGGATGCCCAGGCACCACAGCCAGTTGATGAGGTGGATGTGGAGCGGCATCGCCACATGGGAGAGCAGACGTTGCAGCCACAGGGCACTCAAGACGGCGAAGGCTACATGCAGGGAGGGGCAGGCATTGCCTGCGGCATCCACAGATTTCAGGAAGGCGACCGCCGGGTCGTGGGACCAGTCGATGAGCTCGGCGGGCACCTCCGTGGGCCAGAACAGGAAGATCACGAAACCCAGCAGACTGAGCAGGCTCACCTGCAACAGGTACTCGCGCATCTCGCTCCATGACCACAACATCCCGGGTACCAGCGAGATGTATATCCACAGGGTGGCGTACAGGAAAAGGCTCCAAGGCGCGAACGGGATGGCGCGGTCCACCGCCGTGAGCGGCATCACCGTCACCGGAAACTGCGGATGGCGGAGCAGCGTGAAGTAGATGAACATGAAACCGGTGATATACGCGGTTATGCCGATGGTCTTCAGCCACCAGCGGAAAGTGAAGCGACCCCAGGCCTCCCGGTATCTTCCGCTGGACAAGACGATGCTGACCATGGAGCCGGATTGTACGGTATCGCGGCCGCGGGGCTGGGCTAGAATGCGGCCATCAGCAGAGGTAAAGCCGTGATAATCAAACCCCGCATCTGGGGCTTCATCTGCACCACATCGCACCCGCTCGGCTGTGCCGCCAATGTGAGGCAGCAGATCGAACTGGTGCGGTCGGCGGGTCTTCCGGCTAGCGGCCCCAAACGCGTGCTGGTGATCGGCGCGTCCACGGGCTACGGCCTGGCGGCACGGATCACGGCCGCCTTCGGCTACGGCGCGGCGACCCTCGGAGTCTTCTTCGAGAAGCCGGGCAAGGACAACAAGCCCGGCACCGCCGGCTGGTACAACAGCGCCGCGTTCGACGCCGCCGCCAATGAGGCGGGACTGGTGAGTCTCAATCTCAATGCCGACGCCTTCTCCGAAGCGACCCGTGAACAGGCTGTACGCATGATACGTGACGGCCTGGGCGGCCCGGTGGATCTCATCATCTATTCCCTGGCTTCGCCGGCCCGCAAACTGCCGGACGGCGGCATGGCCCACACCACGTTGAAGCCGATCGGCGCACCTTACTCGGGCCGCACCATCGACACCGACAAGGACCAGCTGGCGGATGTGCGAGTGGAACCCGCCGACGAACAGGAGATCCGCGAGACGGTGCAGGTGATGGGCGGCGAGCCCTGGATCCAATGGATGGAGGCGCTATACGCGGCCGGACTGGTGGCCAAGGATGCGAAGACGCTGGCCTTCAGCTACATCGGGCCCGAAGTCACTTGGCCCATCTACTGGCATGGCACCATCGGCCGCGCCAAGCAGGATCTGGAACAGACCGCGCAAGCCCTGCGTCTGCAGCATCCGGGCCTGGAAGCGCGCGTCACCATGCTCAAGTCCATCGTCACCCAGGCGAGCGCCGCCATCCCTGTGATCCCGCTGTACGTCTCCATCGTGTTCAAGGTCATGAAGGAGAAAGGCCTGCACGAGGGCGCCATCCAGCAGATGCAGCGCCTTTTCCACGAACGGCTCTACACCGGTGGAGCGCTGCCGCTGGACCCGGAAGGCCGTATCCGCCTGGACGAGCGGGAGATGCGGGAAGACGTGCAGCAGGCCTGCAAGGCCCTCTGGCCCCGGGTGAATGACGCCAACCTGTTGCAGGTCACCGATTACGCGGGCTACAAGCAGGATTTCCTGAGGAACTTCGGCTTCAGCCGCGATGATGTGGACTACGAGGCGGATGTCCCCACGAAGCTCGAGTTCGACTGCGTGCAGCTTTGAGGACCGGATTCGCCTTCCTGCTGGCGTGCATCGCCACGCCGGCTTTCGCCGATGCCGCTTCGCCGCCTCCGCCGCAGCCGACGCGCGTCGACTTCGGCCTCGGCGTGGGCGCGGTGGACTTCCCGGCCTACGAGGGCGCCGCCGAGAAGCGCCAACTGGTGCTGCCTTTCCCTTACTTCAGCATACGTAGCCGCTTCCTCGACGCCGACCGCGACCAGGTGCGTGGCAAGCTCCTGCGCAGCGACCGCTGGTCGTTGGACATGGATTTCGGCGGCAACGTGGACGTGACCTCATCGGATACGAAGGAACGGCAGGGCATGCCGGACCTGGATTGGCTCGGCGAGGTGGGTCCGGCCCTGCGTTATCACGTCTGGCAGGGCGGGGCCGATGACGGCATCGACTTCGTGTTGCCGGCACGGGTCGCCGCCAGCGTACGGGGTGTCACCTTCCACCATCGCGGCTTCGACAGCGATCCCAGGCTCGTCTGGCATGCCACCTGGTTCGAGGCAGGTGAGGACCGTCTGATCCTCGATGCCAACGTTTCCGGTCGTTTCGTGGATCGCGGCTACGCGCAGTATTACTACGGGGTGTCACCCCAGTACGCCACGGCCGCGCGCCCGGCTTATGAGGCCCCCGGCGGTTACGCGGGCTGGAGCACCCAGCTCGGCGTGAGCTGGCACAGGGGAGACATGGTGTATGGCGCGTTCGTCGAGCACACCAGCGTGCACGGGGCCGCGTTCCAGTCGAGCCCGCTCGTCGGTGACGCGGGTGGCTGGTCGTTCGGCCTGGCGGTGGCCTGGGTGTTCCAGCGCAGCCAGCACTGACTCACACCTTGCGTTGGTAGCCCGCGTCCTTGAGGCGCTGTTGATAGCGCTCCCAATTCTGTTGATGGTTCACGCCCAGGTCCCACAGCACCGGCCAGGAATAGAGCCCGGTGTCGTGGCCGTCGTCAAATCTGAGGCGCACCGCGTAGTTGCCCACGGGTTCCACGGCGGTCACCTTCACGTGCTCCTTGCCGATCTGCAGGATCTCGGTGCCGTGGCCGCGCACTTCCGCGGAAGGCGAGAATACCCGCAGGTATTCGAAGGGCAGCTCGAAGCGGCTGCCTTCATCGAAGCTCACGGCCACCACGCCTGCGGACTTGCGCAGGCGGATCTCGGTAGGACGGGGTACCGTGGTCATCCGTGTCAGGCCTTCTTCTTGCGCGCCCGCGGATGCGCCGCGTCGTAGGTCTTGGCGAGATGCTGGAAATCCAGATGCGTGTAGATCTGGGTGGTGCTGATGTTGGCGTGACCCAAGAGTTCCTGCACCGCCCGTAGGTCGCCGCTGGATTCCAGGACATGACTGGCGAAGGAGTGGCGCAGGAGGTGAGGGTACACGCCCTGTTGCACGCCCTGCACGCGGCCCCAATGCTTAAGCCGCGCCTGCACGCTGCGGGGTGAGAGCCGCCCGCCGCGCACGCTCACGAACAGGGCATCGTCTTCCATCTTCGCCAGTTGGCCGCGCACCTTGAGCCAGCGCCGGAGCGCCTCCAGCGCCTTGCTGCCTACCGGCACGATGCGGGTCTTGCTGCCCTTGCCGGTGACGGTGATGAGACCCTGTCCCATGTCCAGGTCCATAAGCTTCGCCGAGATCATCTCCGCGAGACGCAGGCCCGAGGAGTAGAGCAGTTCCATGATGGCCCGGTCCCGCACCGTCTCCGGGTCATCACCCGGGATCTCCAGTAGCCGCGCCATCTGGTCGGCATCCAGCGTGTCCGGAAGCCGTTTGGCGGCCTTCGGTGCGCGCACCCCGTCCGCCGGGTTTTTCTTTGCCGCACCTTCCCCCTGCAGGAACACGTAGAACGAGCGGACCGAAGCCAAGAGACGCTGCAGGCTCTTGGGCGACAGGCCCTGGCGGTGGCGCTGGGCGACAAAGGCGCGCACGTGATGCACGTCCAACGTCCCCCAGTCGGCAAGGTTCTGCTTCTCACAGAACACCTTCAACGTGAGGAGATCACGGGCGTAATTCTCCCGGGTGTGGGGAGAAAGGTTGCGCTGGGCTTGATGGTCTGTGAAACGCTTGAGCCAGTCGGCGAGCGTGGGGCTCATTTCGGCATGAGCGGCCGCACCGCGGCGGTCACGAGTTCGCTGATGCGAGTGAGGAAGGCGGTCCCGAGCGTGGGGCTGAAACGGTCCGCATCGCGGCTGCCTACGGCCAGGAGCCCGAGGTTACCCTTCTCGCCCAGAGGCACCAGCGCCGAAGACGCGATGTGCTCGGCTTGCTCCCCAAACAGGAATTCCAGCTGCGGCGGGCGCAGGCGGCCCACGTGTGATTTGCCGGACTTCATGATGTCGTGGAACTGTTCGAGGCCCGCATCACCCGGTTTCAGCCAGCGGGCTGGACCTGCATCGGCCTTCTGGTCGCTGGCATGTATCAGGAACAGGCTCACTTCATCGGCGCCGAAGCGCTCGCGCAGCTCTTCCTGCAGCGCATACAACCGGTCCGGCAGGTTGGCGCCTTCCAGCAGCGCCAAGGCGAGCCTATGGATCCGTTCGATCAGGGTGTCATTGGCGCGGGCCACTTCGATCAGGTCCACCAGCTTGCGCTCCAACTGGCGATGCTGGGTGCGCAGCACCTCCACCTGCCGCTCGATGAGCGACACCGCCGTGCCGGATGGATGGGGGACCTTGAGCTTGCTCAGGAGCTCGGGATGGGCCTCGAAGAACTCGGGATGGCCGATGAGGTAGTCGACGACGCTGTCGCCTGCGAGCGCGTCAGCGCTCAAGCCCGCTTTGTGTTCGATGCTCATAGCTCTATCTGTCCCTCATAGACGGTGACCGCGGGCCCCGTCATCCACACCGGTTCTCCCTCGCCTTTCCAGCTTACCACCAGCCGTCCGCCACGGAGTTGCACTTCCACCTCCTCATCGAGCCAGCCCAGGATGCGGCCCCACACCACCGCCGCGCAGGCGCCGGTGCCGCAGGCCAGGGTCTCGCCGGTGCCACGTTCCCACACGCGCAGGCGCATGGCGGTACGGCCCTGCCAGGAGGCGAAACCCACGTTGGCGCGCTTCGGGAAGCGCGGGTGATGCTCGATGCGCGGCCCCAACTCCGCCACCGGCGCTGTGTCCACGTCTGCCACGTCCAGGATGGCATGGGGATTGCCCATGGAGACCGCGCCGATCTTCACCATCCGGCCGTCCACCTCCAGCTCGTATTCCATGGCGCGGGCCGCGGCGATGAAGGGTATGTCGGATGGCTCCAGGCGCGGCACGCCCATGTTGGCGCGCACCAGACCGTCGCGCCGCAGTTCCGCCTGCACCGGACCGGCGATGGTGCCCAGGCGCACCGCGCCTTCCCGCACCACACCGTGGTTGGCGAGGTAGCGCGCGACACAACGTACGCCGTTACCGCACTGTTCCACCTCGCCGCCGTCGGCATTGAATATGCGGTAGTTGGCATCGAAGCCGCCGCCCTTGGGGGCTTCCAGCAACAAGAGCTGGTCAAAGCCGATGCCGGTGCGACGGTCCGCCAGTTGGCGCACCCGTGCCTCATCGAGGCTCACGCGGGCCTGTAGTGCATCCAGCACCATGAAGTCATTGCCGAGTCCGTGCATCTTGGCGAAGTTGAGTTTCATGTCAGCCATTCAGGTACAGCAGGTAATCCTTATAGATGCAGCGGTCCATCACCACCAGCATGCCCGCCGCCCGGGCGCGCTCCGCCGCCGCCTCGTTCACCACGCCTTCCTGCAACCAGATGGCGGGAAACTTGCGGGTGATACATTCATCCACCACCTCATCCACATGCTCCGGCGCGCGGAACACGTCCACCAGATCGATCCCGTCCGGTACGCTCAAGAGATCGGGGTAGCACTTCTCGCCCAGCACCTCGCTCTGGCCCGGATTCACCGGCACCACCTTGTAACCGAAGTGCTGCAGACCGCGGGATACACCGTTGCTGGGACGATCTCGTTTCGGTGACAGTCCCACCACCGCGATGGTCCTGACGGTCTCGAGTAGATGCTTGATCTCGGCAGCGGGCGGGTTCTGGAAACTCATGCGCCCATTATAAGCGCTGGGTCAGTGACCGCTGCGGGCGTATGGCTCGGCGCGGCGCCAGGGGCGCCGGGGCGCATCAACTCTTGCTGACGCGGCGGGGTTTCGGCTTGGGCGGCTTGTAGGCCTTGACCTTGCGGCCCAGTGATACTGCCAGGCCGTCGCTGTACGCGCGCAGCGCGTGCTCCGGGTCATCCAGTCGATGCAACAACTTGCCCAGTTCCTCGTAGGCCTCGGGGCGGCCGCCCAGCATGATGCTCGCCTCGAAGTAACCGCGCGCCTTACCCCACAGTTTCGCCAGCACGCACAGGCGCCCGGCGGTGAGCAACAACGCCGCGCTCTCGCCGCGCTCGGCCAGCCAGGCTTCCACCCGCGCCAATTGGTGTTTGGGGTCGTCCCCGACAGCGAGCCCATAGAGTGCCAACAGCTCCTCGTCCCAATGGGAGTCGAGCGCATCGCGCAGCGCCACTTCCGCCCGCACCGGCTCGCCGTTGCGCAAGAGCGCGCGTGCATAGGCCCGATTGAGTTCCAGACCTCCACGCAGGCGCCGCGGCACCGACTCCCAGAGTTCGGTGGCGCTGGGTTGCTTGCGCTTGGCATCCACCTGGTCCAATAGCGCGGCCACTGCGCGCTCCTCCAGGCGATCCACTTCTTTTTTGGTCAAGACCCGGTTGTCCCGCAGCCGGGTCACCAGGCCGCGCAGCTCCTGCCAGGCGCCGGTCTTGCGGTACAGCGTCGCCAGCAGCCGCAGGCCGAAAGCATGTTCCGGGTCCACCTCCTGCAGGCGACGCAGCGTCGCCAGGGCCTGATCCAATTGTTTATGGGCGATCTGGAGTTCCGCCTGTGTCAGCAGCACCGCCACATGAGCCTTGGGGTCGTGCTCATAGGCGCGACGCAAGTAGAGGTCGCGCCGCTCGTGCTCGCCCTGCAGCTGCGCGGCACGGGCCGCCGCGATGTAAGTGACCAGCGGCATCTCGCTGTCCTCGGCATGTCGCAGCAGGTTTCTCTCGCTCTCTTCCCAGCGGCCTTCGGCAAAGTCGATGAGCCCCTGCTTGGTCGCGCGGCGTGCCCTGAGCTCGCGCTTGCGCGCCAGCGCCTCGCGCAGGCGCCGTGGGAATGTCCACAGGCGCACCGAGACGGTGGTGAGTATGTAGAGACCGAAGAAACTGACCAGCACCAGCACCACCAGGGTGCCGAGTGACATCTCCACGCTGGTATGCCCCCAGGCCAGCAACACGTAGCCGTTGCTCACGTGCAGCAGGCCCGCCAGCACCACCGCCGCCAGCAGCGTCAGCAGCACATAGACGATGAACTTCACGGTGCGGTGGCCTTCGGCGGCTCCAGTTGCCGCAGCATCAGCAGGGACCGGGAGATGTCCGGCAGCTTGGGTGCGATCTGCTGCTTCTGCATTTCGTCCAGTTGCTGGATGGCGGACTTCACCGCGTTGTCGCTGGTATCGAAGAACTCCTTCAACCAGGCCTCGGCGGCCGCGGCGCTGGCCTGGAAGACCTCGCCTTGCCGCTCCATCAGGGCGCTGCGGCTGGTCTCCAGCTTGAGTTCGAGGTTGCGGCGCAGCAGGAATGCCTGGTCCGGTGGCAACAGCGGTTCCACGGGTTGGTCATGGCGGCGCACGGTGAACAGCGCGCCTGTGAGACGCGAGAAGCCGGCCTTGAAGCGCTCCCAGAAACCGGTGTCGGAACGCGCCGGCCGTCCCAACTCACCGCCGGGCTGGTAACGCGTGGGCGCGCTGCGCCTGAGCGGGAGTCCATCCACGCCGGCCGCGAGCTCGGTGAGCGCCACCGCCATGCCCTGGCGGTCGGCCCGGGGCAGGGCGCTCAACGCATCGCTCTCGCGGATGATCTCCTGTCGCACTGGGATCAGCCGCGGGTCTGGCAGCAGCTTCAGGCGCGCGTCGGCCTGCTGCAACGCCTGTTGCGCGCGGGCCGGGTCCGCCTCGAGCGCGATCTCCTCGTTGGCATCCATCAACAACGAGGCTGCCTCGGCCCTGATCCAGGCGTCACGGCCTGCCTGGGAATGAGCGCGCAACTCCGTCAGCGAATCGCTGAGTGCATCCTGGCGAGCGATCAGTGCCTTGACGGTGGACTGGGTATCAGAAGCGTCACTCGCCACTTCATCCCGCGTGGCGGCACTCTGTTGCAGGGCGGCGAACTGCTGCTGTAGCGCGGCCAGCTGATCCTGCGACTGGCGCAGCCGATACCAGCTCAGGCCCGCCAGCAATAGCGCTGCGGCCGCCAGGACGAAGCCCAAGGAGACCAGCAAGCCGGAACGTGCCGGCGGGCGCTCGCGCCCATCAGGCGCTGCGCTCATGTTCCCTCCGATGCTTGCGCTGTTCCTTGCCATGACTCTTCCACCAGTTCACCAGCGCGTTGACCAAGGCGGTATCGGTGGCCTCGCCGGCGATGACCGGCCGGCGGCGTACCCCAAGCGCGGTGGCGAGCTTCACCATGCGTACGCTCGGCACCAGCAGTTGCGCAGACTTGAAATAGGGGGTGAGCGCGGGGCTCAGCATGCGTTCCAGGTTGAGCAGCGCATCGCGGCTGGAGACGATGATGGCGTCGAGCTTGCCGGCGCGGAACCATCGGGTGAGTTCGGCCTGGTCGATGCGCGGTACGTTGCGGCGGTACACCTCGGCGTATTCGACATAGGCGCCGCGTTCTTCCAGGGTCTCCGCCAGAAGTTCACGTCCTCCGAGCCCGCGTACGATCAGGATGCGCTTGCCGGAGACCTTGTTCAGGGACTTGAGGCGCAGCAGCGCTTCGCTGTTTGCGCCGTCACGCGGCAGGATGTCGGGTTTGCGCCCACGCGCCACCAGCGCCCGCGCCGTGCCGGGGCCGATGGCGGCCACCTTCAGCTTGGACGGCAGCGCCGAGAGGTCGATGAGCTCGGCCGCGTAGTCCACCGCGTTAGGACTGATGAAGATGGCGTAGTGGTAGCTGTCCATCGGTTCGAGGCTGCGCTCGAGTTCCGGTGAGCGAGCCACCGGCGCGATCTCGATGGTCGGGAAATGCAGTACGTCGGCGCCCTTTGCCTCGAGCTTGGCCTTGAGCGTCTCGCCCTGGCCCACCGGCCGGGTCATGAGGACGCCGACGTCCTTAAGCGGACGCGCGGGCATGGTCACACCTTGTTCTCGACATCCTTCAATACCTCGGCGGCGCCTTGCGCCAGCAGGGCTTTCGCCACGTTCAGACCCACGGATTCCGGGTCCGCCGTCGGGCCGCTTGCCGCGGCCTCCAGCAGGACCTTGCCGTCCGGGGACCCCACCCGTCCGGTCAGGGAGAGCATAGCGCCTTCGAGCCTCGCATGGCCTGCCAGCGGCAGGTTACAGCTGCCGGACAGTCCGCGTGACAACGCCCGTTCCGCCAGCATGGCAGTCCAGCTTGGCGCATGGTTAAGGTGCTTCAGGAGGTCGCGGGTAGCGAGGTCCTCGGTCCGGCACTCCATGCCGATGATGCCCTGGGTCACCGCCGGCAGGGACAGGCCCACGTCCAGTTGCGCGGTCACCGGTGCCGACAGGCCGAGGCGTTTCAGCCCGGCCATGGCCAGCACGATGGCGTCGTAGTGGCCGTCCTGCAGCTTGCGCAGCCGCGTGTCCACGTTGCCGCGCAATGGTTCGATGACCAGGTCCGGCCGCTTGTGCAGCAGCTGGGCACGGCGACGCAAGCTGGAACTGCCTACCCGTGCTCCCGGAGGCAAGGCCTCGAAGCCCCAATGCTTCACCGAGAGGAACGCGTCGCGCGGATCCTCCCGTTCCAACACCGCCCCCAGCACGAACTCAGGGGCCAGCAGCACCGGCACGTCCTTCATGGAGTGCACGGCGACCTCAGCCCGGCCTTCCTGCAATGCCACCTCGAGTTCCTTGACGAACAATCCCTTGCCACCGGATGCCGCCAGGGACGCCCCGAGGTTACGGTCGCCCTCGGTGCTCATGGGCAGGAGTTCCACCGTGGCTCCTAGCTTGCGCAGGAGCATGGCCACATGCTCGGCTTGCCACAGGGCGAGCGCGCTCTTGCGCGTGGCGATGCGTATCGAAGCGGGGGACATAGGCGCGTTATTGTCGGCCGTCGCGACGCGTTTTCATAGTGGCGCCCGGGGAAATCGTCTTGCCCATCCGCACGTATGCGGCGCAGCGTCTCAATGACCGTTCCGCAGCCGGTCTCTCACTTCAGCCACCAGGCGCCGGCTCACTTCCACGGGGTCCGCCCGGCCGTGCAGGTGCAGGCGGAAGTGACCCGCCTCATCCTTCTCCAGGTGGTCCACCCGAGCCAGCGCCACCAGCGCGTTGCGATGCACCCGCACGAAACGGCCGGCGAACTCCTGTTCCAGGTCCTTCAAGGACTCGTCGATGAGCAGCTCGCCGCCGGTGTGGAACACCGTGACGTATTTCTGGTCGGCGATGAAGCAGCTGATGTTCTCCACCGGCACCACATGCAGCTTGTCGCGTACCCGCGCCGCGATATGGCGGCGCGCCGTGACCGGCGGCTCCGCCGCCAGGCGCGTCAGCTGCACGCGGTTCAGTTGTCCTGCCGCGGCGAGCGCCGCCGCGAGCTTTTCGGCGCGCACCGGTTTCAGGAGATAGGCGATGGCGTGGGTGTCGAAGGCCTCTACCGCGAATTCGTTATAGGCGGTGGTGAAGATCACCGCCGGCGGGTGCTCCAGGGTCGCCAGATGCCGCGCCGTCTCCAGCCCCTCCATCACCGGCATGCGGATGTCCAACAGCACCACGTCTGCCGGTGTCTTGTCCCACAACTCCAGGGCCTCCTTGCCATTGCCGGCTTCGCCCACCACCTCCGCGCCGGGCACCGAGGCAAGCAGGCTCTTCAGCCGTTCGCGGGCGGGCGGCTCGTCATCGACGATCATCACCTTCATGGTGCGGCCCCTGCCGGCTCATAAGGGAAATGCAGGTGCACCTTGTAACCCTCCCCGTCACGGCCGTGGCTGAGGCCCGCGCGTCCCGGCCAAGCCAGTTCCAGGCGTTCACGCACGTTCTCCAGGGCCATCTGTTGGCCGCTGCGCGCGGGGCCGCCGTCCGGAGGCAAGGGATTCCGGATCTCGACGTCGATGCGGCCGTCCAGCAACCCGCCTTCCACTTCCACGGTGCCGCCGTCGGCGCGCCGCTCGATGCCATGGTAGATGGCGTTCTCGATCAGCGGCTGCAGCGTGAGCCGCGGCAGTTGGGCGTCCGGGGGCAAGGCATCCATCCGCCAGTCGATCTTCAGTCGCTCGCCCAGGCGCAGCGCCTCGATGTCGGCGTATTGCCGCGTCACCGCCAGTTCCTCCGACAAGGGGATGCGTGCCGAGGCGTCGGCCAGGCTGGCGCGGAACAGGTCCGCGAGGTCCTCCACCGCACGCTCTGCCAACTCCGGCTTGCCCCGGATCAGTGCGGCGATGGTGTTCATGCTGTTGAACAGGAAATGCGGCCGGATGCGCGCCTGCAACACCTCGAAACGGGTGCTGGCCTCGCGGCGCACATTGCTGCGCCATTGGTGCAATACATAGAAGTAACGCAGCACCAGCGCGCTGACGATCGCGCAGATCAGCAGGTTGCGCAGCACGAAGCCCAGGTGGCTGGCCGGCAACAACTGCTGGCCGATGCCGGTGTTCTCCGACAAGCGGAAGGCGATCTCGCTCATCGCCAGCGTGACCCCCAGCAGGATCACATAGCTGGCCGCCATGGCGCTGCGCAGCGGCATGCGCATGAGGTGGGGCCGGGCGGCGCACAGCAGGCCCGCCGAGGTGAGCGCGATCCATTGCAGGAACAGCGAGATACGCGCCAGGTCCAGCCACAGCGGGATACCTTCGCCGGGCAGGTGCTTGGCGATAGCCAGCACCAGGGCGGTGAGTTCCGCGATCAGCACCACCACCAATACCACGCTGCCGGCGCACAACTCCGGCAGGAAGAATTCGTCAGCGGAAGTCCCCGGGGACGCGTTTGCGGCCATCCAAAAAGTGTCGGCGCTTCCGCGCCGGACTGCAATACCGTCGGGGGTCTCTAGCGGATGCGGCGCCTGGCGAAGCCGGTCAACCCGAGCAGGGCGAGGCTGATGCCGTCGAGGTCGCCGGTGCTGGATTGCGGATCATGGGCGCCGGCGATATGGCGCACCGGTCCCTGAGCGGCATTGCCGGTCTGTACCGCCGCCGCCGCCGGCGTCACCTGGACCTGGCCGGCCTGTATGTTGGGGCTCACCACCTGTGATGTCCCGCCGATATTCATGACCACGGTGCCATAGGATCCATAGGCAGGGAACAATTGTTGCTGGTCGGCGAAGCCATGGCCGCTGTTCGCGAAGATGCTCACGCTGCCGTCGCTATAGTTGTCCGTCACGAGGTCCAGCCTGCCGCTCCCCGTCAGGTCCTGGGCTGCGATCCAGCCGGGTTCAGCGCCGGTCCGGTAGAATGAAGCGGCAAGGAAGCTGCCGTCGCCATTACCGTGCAGGACCGCCACGGTATCGTCATTCTGGTCCGCCACCGCGATATCGGCAATGCCGTCGCCATCCATGTCGGCTACGCTCAGCGCCACCGGGTGAGAGCCGACGCTGTGGGCCAGCGGCGCGGCAAAATCGCCCAAGCCATCGTTGAGCAGCACCAGCACGCTGTCACCCGAGGCATCGGCCACCACCAGGTCGAGGTGACCATCGCCGTTCACGTCCGCCGCCGCGGCCGCCACGGGCCGGTGTCCGGCGGGATAGATGACCGGAGTCCGGAAGCTGCCGTCACCGCGGTTGAACAGCACGCTGACAGTACCGCTGTTGGCGTTCGCGGTGAGGATGTCCGGGAACCCGTCGTGGTTGACGTCCGCGGCGGTCACGGATACCGGACCGGAATCGCTGCTAGTGTCGCTGGCATACGGCACATCCGCCGCAAGGGTGCCGTCGCCATTGTTTAGCAACACCCGCACGCCGGTGGTGCCTGCGCTCCCGTCGGTGACGATGACATCGGGGCGGCCGTCGCCGTTCACGTCAGCCACGGCCAATGAGGTCATATAGCTGATGTCGCCGAAGTTCTGGACCGTCAGGCGGAAGCTGCCGTCACTTTCCACCCACAGCAGGTCCACGGCCTGGTTGACGGGGTCAAGCGCCACGATGTCGGTGTTGCCGCTGCCGCCCATATCGGCGGTGGCCACGACTGCACCCTTGGCCGCAGTTTCGGCGGCCGATGCATGCGAAGTGAGCGCACCGAGCAGCAGCGCCAGATAAGAGCACGTTATGGAGCGCATGGCTGAAGGCATCCCCGATACGTCTTGAGGCCACATCCCTTATGGCATGCCGTCCCCACGGCATACCGTGACCTTGTTCCCAAGGCGACAGAATATGGAGATTATGTAATATGTTCAAGTTCAATAAGTCTTTGTGATACAAAGACTTACGAGGCATGTGGGAATAATTTCCTGAGGAGAGACTCGAGTGCGCTGATACGACGCTGCCCGCGCGCCGTATCACCCGCAGGCTTCGAACCGGCTCACTTCTTGAAGAGTGCGTGCTTGAGCCGGAAGAGCGAGGAGATATCCTCGTCGCCGTGACCGTCTGCCATGAGCCGCCGGTAATGGATGCGGGTCATCTCCACCACGGGGAGTTGCACGCCCTGCGCGGCCGCCATGCGTTGCACGATGTCGAGGTCCTTGTCGTGGAGCGAGACCTTGAATCCCAGCGGGAAGGTCATGCGCATCATGTTGGGGCCGCGGTTCGTAAGGAACCAGGATTGCGCGGCGCCGCTACCCACCACCTCGATGACCTTCTCCAGCGGCAAGCCTTGGGCGTCAGCGAACGCCAGGGCTTCGCTGACGGCCTGCGCAACCCCCGCCACCACGATCTGATTCACCGCCTTGGTGGCTTGCCCGGCTCCGGCAGGACCCATGAGCGCCACGCGCTTGCCCATGGCGTTCAACAGCGGTTGGGCCCGTTGGAAGGCGGCCTCGGTGCCGCCGCACATGATGGCGAGCGTGCCGTGTCTGGCGCCCTCGGTGCCGCCCGAAACCGGGCAGTCCAGGAAATCGATACCCCGCGCCCCCAGGATCTTGCCGGCCTTACGCGCGGTGGCTGCGCCGACGGTGGAGCAATCGACCACCAGCGCCCCGCCTGCCAGCGCAGGTGCCAGCGCCTCCACCATCTCCAGCACGTCCGCATCGGCGGACACGCACAGCACCACCGCTTCGCAAAGCTTGGCGAGCTCGGCCACGGACGCGGCCGCTATGCAGCCGAGCTCGGCGGCGAGCGCGCGGGCCTTGTCCGGGCTGCGGTTGTAGACAGCGGCCAGCAGGCCGGCTTTGTGGAGGTTGCGCGCCATGGGCATGCCCATGGCGCCGAGGCCTATGAAACCGGTCTTCATTTCTCGAGGTACGTATAGCCCTTCAGACCTTCCTCAAGCTCCCGGAGGAAGACGGAACGCTTCTGCGGATCGATGTTGGCGGCGCCGTCGATCTTCTGCTTGTAACGGCCTACCAGGTCCTCGGGCGTGAAGTGCACGTAGCGCAGCACCTCTTCCACGGTGTCGCCCTGCTCCGGCTTTACCAGCCGGTAACCGTTCTCTTCGTCCAGTTCGACATTCACGGAATCCGTGTCACCGAACAGGTTGTGCATGTCGCCCAAGATCTCCTGGTAGGCACCCACCATGAAGAAACCCAGATAGTAGGCATCGCCGTTCCTGATGGGATGCACCGCCATAGTGGTCTCGATCTCCTCCTCGTCGACGTACTGTTCGATGCGGCCATCGGAGTCGCAGGTCAGGTCCTGCAGCACCGCGCGCCGGGTCGGCGTCTCGTTGAGGCGATGGATAGGCATGATGGGGAAGATCTGGTCGATGGCCCACACGTCAGGCATGGACTGGAACACGGACATGTTGCAGAAATACTTGTCGGCCAGCTTCTCGTTGATCTCGTAGATGGCCTCGGTCTGGGCGCGGCTCGTGGGCTTCAGGTTGTCGCGCACCTTGCGGCAGGTGGCGTGATAGATCTGCTCGGCATGCGCGCGCTGCTCCAGGGTCAGCACGCCGTGGGTGTACATGCCCTGCGCCTCGCTGTTGAGATGTAGCGCGTCCTGGTACACCTCCAGGAGCGCGCGGCCTTCTTCGTTGGCGTAGTCGTCCCACAGGTCAGTGAGGATCTGCGGGTCGTCCGGCCCCGGCTGCACCGGCACCTTCTCGGGGATGGACTCGAAGTCCACCACCTCGGTGAGCATCAGCGCATGATGTGCCGTCATGGCGCGGCCGGACTCGGTGATGATGTTCGGATGCGGGAGCTCGTATTCCTCGCAGATCTCCCAGAGCGCGCGCACGATGGCGTTCGCGTACTGCTGCACGGAGTAGTTGGTGGAACAGGAGCTGCGTGAGCGGGTCCCTTCGTAGTCCACGCCGAGGCCGCCACCCACGTCCATGACGCGTATGCCCACGCCGAGCTCCGCGAGTTCCGCGAAGCAGCGGCCGGCTTCCTGCATGCCACGCTGCACGTCGCGGATGTTGGCGATCTGCGATCCTAAGTGGAAGTGCAGCAGCTGCAGTGAACTCAGCATCTGCATCTGCTTGAGGCGCTCCACCGCCTCCAGGATCTGTCCGGTGGACAGGCCGAACTTGGACTTCTCGCCGCCGGTATGTTCCCACTTGCCGCGGCCGGTACTGGCGAGGCGCACGCGGATGCCGATGGTCGGCTTCACGCCGATGTCGGTCGCTTCCTTCAACAGGTGGTCGAGCTCGGACAGCTTCTCCACCACCACATATACGCGATGGCCGAGCGCCTGGCCGATGAGCGCGAGGCGCAGGTATTCCCGGTCCTTGTAGCCGTTGCAGACGATAGTGGAACCGGCCGGCGCGAAGGCCAGCACCGCCATGAGCTCTGGCTTGCTGCCGGCCTCCAGGCCGACACGGTCGGCGCCGTGCTTGAGGATGTCCTCCACCACCACGTGCTGCTGGTTTACCTTGATGGGATAGACCGGCGTGTAGCGGCCCTTGTAGTCATGGTACTGGCGCGCCTGCTCGAAGGCTTCATATACCCGGGAGACGCGGTCACGCAGGATGTCGCCGAAGCGGAACAGCACCGGCAGGTTGAGTCCCCACTTGCCCACCTCGCTGGCCAGGCGATGCAGGTCGACGCAGCCATCCTCCCGCTTGCGGGTGGGATAGACCACCACATGGCCTTCGGCATTGATGTCGAAGTAGCCGTCGCCCCAACGGAGCACGTTATAGAGTTCGCGGGTGACATCGACGGGGTTCTGGCTCATGGACTCCGGGGCTCAGGTTGGGGGGCGGGAAATCGCGCAAGAGTACGGCAAGCGGCCGCAGGTTTAAAGACGCCGTGAGCCCAGGGTTCCTCAGCCCGCCGCCTGCCTGCAGCGGCCGTATAATCGGGCCCATAGCCGGCTCACGGCTGGGGTAGCGATGAAGCTCGACGGCGGCTGGTTCACGGAGATTGCGGCGCAGGAGGGCGTGGCCCTGTCCCTGCAAGGGCGCCGTCTGCAGGTGGAGCAGACCCCTTACCAGACCGTGGAGATCTACGAGACCGACAGTTTCGGCACCATGATGGTGATCGATGGCTGCGTGATGGTCACCGACCGTGACAGCTTCATCTACCACGAGATGCTGGCTCATCCCGCCCTGTTCGCCCATCCCGCGCCGCGGCGCGTGCTGATCATCGGCGGCGGCGCCTGCGGCACGCTGCGCGAGGTGCTACGTCACAAGGGCGTGGAGTCGGTGCTACAGGTGGAACTCGACGAGCGTGTGACGCGGCTGGCTGAGCTGCATTTCCCGGAACTCTGCGAAGCCAACGCCGACCCGCGTGCCCGCCTGACCTTCGGCGATGGCATCCCCTGGGTGCAGCAGGCGCCCGACAACAGCTTGGACATCATCATCATCGACAGCACCGATCCCGTCGGTCCGGCCGAAGGGCTGTTCTCGGAGGTCTTCTATAAGGAGTGCCTGCGGGTGCTTCGCTCCGACGGCCTGGTGGTGCAGCAGAGCGAGTCGCCGTTCTTCTATCCCGAGACCATCGTGGATATGCACCGGGCGTTGCGCGCCGCCGGTTTCGCCGACAGCCGCACCTTGAACTTCCCGCAGCCCACCTATCCGTCAGGCTGGTGGTCAGCGACGCTGGCGAAGAAAGATGGAAGGCTCAACAGTTTCCGGCGGCGCGACGCGGAGGAGAAAGGGTTCATCACCCGCTACTATTCCGCCGCCGTGCACGAGACGGCTTTCGTGCTGCCGCCGTTCCTCAAGGACACCCTCGCGTCCTTGCCTTGAAAGGTCTTACTTGCCGCCGCTGCAGTTGGCGGCGATCTGGTCCTGGATCGCCTTCTCCTGCTTGGCGCGCGCATCGTCATCCAGGAAGGTGAGATTGCCGTTGGCGTCCGTGGTGGCGGTGCGGCCGCTCTGCCGCAGCACGTTGAGTTTGCTGCGCAGGTCATCGCACTGCTGCTTCTTGGCCGCTTCCGCCTTGGGATCCGGCTTGTTCTTCTCGGCCTCCTGCTTGGCCTTCTCCTGTTGATCCTGCTGCGCCTGGATCAGTGCCTGCTCCTGCGCCGCGGCCTGCGGGTCCGGCGGCGGCACATCGATGTTGAGATGCTGCACCTTGGTCGTGGCGTTCGGCGGCGGAGTCTGGGAGAAATGCACGTTGCCGTCGGCGTCCACCCACTTGTAGACAGGATCCGCAGCGGCAGCGATCAGCAACGAAGCCAGTGCTGCGCCGCTGACGAGTACGATCATCTGACGTGATTTCATGTGCCACCTCCGCATGCCTGCGTCACATAGGCGCGCGCGTCATTCAATGCTTTCTTCATGTCGTTCGCCGAGAGGGGCACCTTGTTGCCCTTGTCATCGATGCTGTAGAGGCTGTCCGCATGCAGGTATTTGAACAACCGGTCACGTCCAGCCTTGCACGCGGGCGAATCGTCGGCCGTCGGCTGCACCAGCTGAGCATCACTCTTGGATTGCTGCGCCGCCGCGGCGGTAGATGCACCCGGTGCGCTGCTGGCCGGAGGCGTGGAAAGGTCACCCTGGTTCTGGATGGCCAACTGTTGCGACTTGTTACCGTGCGGCTCCGTGCTGTAGTGCACGCGGCCTTGCTCATCGATCCATTTGTAGATCGGCGTGTCGGCATAAGCCAAGCCGGCGGCACATAGGCCGGCCGCAAGAGAGAATGTGGCGATAAGGATCTTCAGTTTCATAAGGTTCTCCCGGCCGCGGTCATAACGCTTCAGCGCCGGTCTCGGCGGTGCGGATGCGGATGGCCTGTTCCAGCTCATACACGAATATCTTCCCATCGCCGATCTTGCCGGTCTTGGCAGCATTCATGATGGCTTCGATGACACGATCCAGCAGCTCGTCAGCGATGGCCAGCTCGATCTTCACCTTGGGCAGGAAGTCCACCACGTACTCAGCGCCGCGGTAGAGCTCGGTGTGGCCCTTCTGGCGGCCGAACCCCTTCACTTCGGTGACGGTGATGCCCTGCACCCCGATGTCCGACAGCGCCTCGCGCACGTCGTCCAGCTTGAACGGTTTTATGACCGCCGTGACCATCTTCATATAGGTGTATCCCAGGTATTCAAGGCCCGCGACATGTTTTCGGGGCTGCACCGACAGTCTAACATCGGCCCTTCGGCCGGGCTCCGCCTATACTGATAACATAAAGTCGCTGACACACTGCGAGGGTGGCCGATGGCCTTGGATCCCAAGATCTTGGATGACCTGGCCCGCAAGCTGGCGGATTCCGTGCCACCCGGTCTCAAGGACCTCAAGTCCGATCTGGAACACAACTTTCGGGCCATGCTGCAATCGGCGCTCGGCAAGCTCGACCTCGTGACCCGCGAGGAGTTCGACGTGCAGGCGGGCGTCCTGTCCCGTACCCGCGAGAAACTGGAAGAGCTATCACAGCGCCTGGCTGAGCTGGAGACGGCCTTAGCCGCCCAGGAACAGCCGAAGCAATAGATCGCCATGCTCGCGAAGATCCACAGCCGCGCCCAGGCTGGGGTGGATGCCCCCGCCGTCACCGTCGAAGTCCATCTCTCCAACGGCCTGCCGGCCCTCAACATCGTGGGCCTGCCGGAAGCGGCGGTGCGTGAGAGCAAAGACCGCGTCCGCAGCGCGCTCATCAACTCGCGTTTTGATTTCCCGGCCCGCAAACTCACGGTGAACCTGGCGCCGGCGGATCTGCCGAAGGAAGGCGGTCGCTTCGACCTGCCCATCGCGCTCGGTATCCTGGTGGCGTCCGGCCAGCTCGATTCCACACCGCTCAGGGACATGGAGTTCCTGGGAGAACTCTCGCTGAGCGGCGAACTCAGGCCGGTCCGGGGCGCCCTGCCGGCGGCACTCAAGGCCCGCAAGGCGGGTCGCGCGCTGCTGGTGCCGCTGGAGAACGCCGATGAAGCGGCGCTCGTCTCCGGCGTCAGCGTCCTGGGTGCGCGCCACCTGCTGGATGTGTGCGCGCACCTCACGGGCCGCCAGTACATCGCTGCTCATCAGTCGTCATTGAGCACGCGCCACCCGCATTACGAGGACATCGCCGACGTGCGCGGGCAGCACCAGGCGAAACGCGCGCTGGAGATCGCCGCCGCCGGCGGACATTCATTGTTGTTCGTGGGTCCGCCCGGCACCGGCAAGAGCATGCTGGCGAGCCGGCTGCCCGGCATCCTGCCGCCCATGACCGAGGATGAGGCGCTGGAGACCGCCGCGGTCGCGTCCATCAGCGATGGCGGCTTCGCGGCCGATGCCTGGCGCAAACGGCCCTATAGAAACCCTCACCACACGGCTTCGGCCGTGGCCCTGGTAGGTAATAAGGTCGGAGAAAAATGAGACTGGCCGTCATTCGTTGAGACTGAGAGTGAATATCGTCCCTCCCGCCTGCCCAGCTGGAAATATCGCCTAAACCAGCTATAGCTACCCCAGTGGCCGATTTGGGGTTTCTGAGGCCACGCGCTCGTTCGAGCTCATGACACGCCCTTGGCAACCTAGAACCTTTCCAGGTGGTTAAAGGCCTATGAGCCTCGTCGGCGAAACCAAATGCCCAAGGAGGGAGAGC
>DATIVR010000180.1:0-21719 GCA_035465695.1 Gammaproteobacteria bacterium | reverse complement strand
ACCGGGAACAATTGCAGGCGCTGGGCGCCACGGGCATAGTCGATAGCCCCGAGTTGGGAGTGATCCAGGCTTGGGTACCAGCCTCGCAATTGCAGGCGGTGAGTCAACTCCCTGGCGTGTTGCGAGTCGGCCTGCCGCGCTATGCAGTCCACAAGAGCGCTCCCAATCCAGGACCTGTGACGTACACGGGGTCCGTGGATACCCAAGGCGACTCGATCCTGCAAGCCGCCGCGTTCCGCAGGTCCACCGGCGACAAGGGCCAGGGCGTGACCGTGGGCGTCATCTCAGACGGCGACGAGCACATCTCCGCCTCGCAGATTTCGGGCGACCTGCCTAAGAACATCTGGAACGATCCCAAGGATGCCGGTGGCAAAGGCGGATTCTCGCCGGCCAGCACCGGCGATGAAGGGACCGCGATGATGGAGATCGTCTATGACATAGCACCCGGGGTGGATCGGCTGGGATTCTGTGGCCCCCAGACCTCGGTGGATTTCATCACCTGCCTGAACGACTTCAAGTCCAACATCGCGCCGAGCGTAATCGTGGATGACCTGGGTTTTCCCGGTGGTGCCATGTTCACGACGGACACCTTCACCTCCGGCGTGGAGAATTTCGCCAAGGCCAATCCGAGCATCCATCTTGTGACTGCGGCCGGCAACGATGGCACTGGATTCTGGCAGGGGACATGGAATCCCATGGCAGTGAGCACAACCGTGAATGGCGTCAGTTATACCCTGGCCCATGCCTTCACCAGTGGCAACCCAGACCTGCAGATCACGGCGAGGCGGGGCGACACCATCGGTTATATAGTGGAATGGGACGATCCTTGGAGCGACACTGCCACGGTCAACGATCCAAACGATTTCGATGTAGTGGTTTTCACCGGCCCCAATGGCACCGGCACTGCAGTCGCCTGCAACCAGGGCATCAACATCGGCCCGGACCCGACCAATTCCGCCTCCACCGGCTGTGACGAAGCCAAGACCAGCAGCTTGACTACGCCGGGGCCGCAGCCCATACAGGGCAGCCAATGGATCGCGAATAACACCACCTATTATCTGGAAGTCTTCGGAGTACATGGATCGCTCACCAACAAACGGCTCAAAGTCCTGCTATTCGACCAATCCGCCTTCCAGGTCGTGGTATCCCCTTCCACGACGGGCAGCATCTATGGCCAAGCGGCTCTGCCTCAGCCCGAGGAAATCTCAGTGGGAGCGGTAGACCCTTCTAGCCTTCACCTGGAGAGTTTCAGCTCCACTGGACCCGTCCTTACCGGTACCGGAGGCGTGCACACCACTGTGGCGAAGCCGGACTTCGTTGCGCCTGACTGCGTCAACGTCACGGGCGCGGGCGGCTTCCAGACGCCGTTCTGCGGCACTTCAGCGGCAGCTCCCCACATAGCGGGACTTATGGCGCTGTTGATATCGGGTTATCCGAACACCAATCCCTACAAGCTGCTGCAGGAGTCCGCCACCGCCAAGGGAAGCCCGGTACCCAATGGCGAATATGGCTACGGCCTTCCTAATATGCAGACCTTGCTCCAAAAGGGATTGAAGCCGACGCCCCGTTCCAGTGGCGGCGGTGGAGGCGGTGATACCAGTCTATTTGCTCTTCTAATGTTGGGACTGGCCGCGAACTTGAGACGTAAACGGAACTAGAGAGGCAGCATAAAAAGAAAGGGACGCGTCAGCGTCCCTTTTCTTTTGGCATTGCGGTCCAGGCCTAAACCCTAGCCACCGTTCACAGGCGGCCGGCCGACGGAATAATGGGTCATGCCCAGGGACTTCATGGCTGCCGGGTCGTAGACGTTGCGGCCATCGAACACCACCGGATTCTTCAAGGACCGTTTGATCTCATCGAAGTCGGGACTGCGGAACTGGGTCCACTCGGTGATCACCACCAGTGCATCCGCGCCCTTGAGGCAGTCCATCTGCGCCTCGCACAGCTCCAGCAACGGCTGGGACGGATAGATGCGACTGGCCTCGTGCATGGCGGCCGGATCGAAAGCGCGGACCTTCACGCCTTCCTTCCACAGGGCTTCCATCAGTACGCGGCTCGGCGCCTCGCGCATGTCGTCGGTGTTGGGCTTGAAAGCCAGGCCCCAGAGGGCGATGGTCTTGCCCTTGAGATTGCCGCCGAAATGCCGCTTGACCTTCTGGAACAAGGTCTCCTTCTGGCGGCGGTTGACCTCTTCCACCGCATGCAGCAACACCGGCTCATAGCCGGACTTGGCGGCGGTGCGGGTCAGGGCCGAGACGTCCTTGGGGAAGCAGGAACCGCCGTAGCCCACGCCGGCATACAGGAAGTGGTATCCGATGCGCGGGTCCGAGCCGATACCCTTGCGCACCTGTTCGATATCGACGCCCAAGCGCTCGGCCACGTTGGCGAACTCGTTCATCATGCTGATGCGCGCCGCCAGCATGGCATTGGCGGCGTACTTGGTGAACTCCGCGTCCCGCACCGACATGATCATGAGTCGCTCGTGGTTACGGGTGAAGGGGGCGTACAGGCTGCGCATCACCTCCACGCCACGAGTGCCGCTCGCCCCCACCACGATGCGATCCGGGTGAGCGAAGTCTTCCACCGCGCTGCCTTCCTTCAGGAATTCCGGATTGGAGACCACCTCAAACGGATGGCTCGCACCACGGGCCTTGAGGGCAAGAGCTATCTCGTCATGCACCTTGTCGGCGGTGCCCACGGGCACCGTGGACTTGTCCACCACGATCTTCTCGCCGTCCATGTACTCGCCGATGGTCTTGGCCACCTGCAGCACGTAGCGTAGGTCGGCCGAGCCATCCTCGTCCGGCGGAGTGCCCACGGCGATGAACTGAAGCAGGCCGAATTTCACGCCCTCCGATGGCACGTCGGTGAACCTGAGGCGGCCACTCTTGATGCCGTCGGCCATCAGGTGATCGAGCCCGGGTTCCACGATGGGGACCTCACCTTGCTTGAGGCGGGCCACCCGCGCCTTGTCCACATCCACGCAGAGCACGTCGTTGCCCATGTTGGCGAAACAGGCGGCACTCACCAGGCCCACGTACCCGCTGCCGTGTACCGTTATCTTCATCGTCTATCCTGTTGGAAGTTTCATGGAGCACGTATCGCCGCGCTCCACAGGAAATGTCATTATACCAGTGCGTCCCGGCGGCCCTGCCGCCTCTCCTCAAGGAACAGCCGTCATGCTGAAGGTCGGCGACATCGCGCCGGATTTCTCGTTGCCGGACCATGCCGGCAAGACGGTGAGCCTCAGAGAATTGTTGGCCCAGGGGCCGGTGCTGCTGTATTTCTACCCGGCCGACTTCACCCCCGTCTGCACACGCGAGGCTTGCGCCTTCAGCGCCGTGGAACCGGAGCTGGCCAAGGCAGGTGTGACCCTGATCGGCATCAGCCCTCAAGATGAGATCACCCACGCACGCTTCCGCGAGCGTTACAGCCTTCCCTTCCCGTTACTGGCGGACCCCGAGAAACAGGTGATCCGTGCCTATGACTGCAACGGACCATTGGGCTTCGGCGTGAGCCGCGTCACCTACCTCATCGGCAAGGACGGCCTCATCCAGGAAGCCACCAAGGCCGCACTCCGTGTGGCGCCGCATCTGGACCTCGCGAAACGAGCGGCATCTTCGCCCAAATAGGGCGAACCGCGGTCCGGAACCTTCGCCTGCCGACATAGTCCATTAGATGGACTACGAAGGGCCAAGGGACGGTTCCGGAATGACAAGCGTCACTTGCCCTATATATCAACCCGATATAGGATGGGCGCCCTTCGAATCCCCCATTGACCCGACAGGACTCGCGGTGGACGTCAAAGACCTGTGCCTGGGGGCCCTCACCCATGGGGACGCCACGGGCTACGACCTCAAGAAGTTCTTCGAGAATACCTTCAGCCACTGTTTCCTGGCGGGCTACGGTTCCATCTACCCGGCCCTCGCCGAACTCGAGGACGAGAAACTGGTCAGCGCGCGTACGGTGCCCGGCCATGCAGGGCCTAGCCGCAAGGTATATCACCTCACTGAATCTGGGCGTAAAGCCTTCCTCGCGCGGCTGGAGGCCACCGAACCCCAGCATAGAGTGAAGTCCGAGTTCCTGGTGATCATGCATTTCGCGCACTTGCTACCGCCGAAACGGCTCGATGCGGTGCTGGACCGGCATCTCGAGGAACTCGGCCACAAGTTGGCGCTCATCGATGCCTATGAATGCGGCGAAGCAGCCGGAATGAAGCCCACTCCAGGGGCACGCTTCGCCTGCGGTTTCGGCAAGGCCGTGATGGCTGCCGCACGTGACTATATCCGCACCCATCGCCACGACTTGGCGGTGGGCAAGAAGACCAACAACCAATCCACAAGACAGGCCAAGACGCGCGGCAAGGCGTCGCAGGCTGCATCCAGAAATCGAGGTTATACCAATGCTTAAGCGTTTCCTGATCGCCGGCGGCATCCTGCTGGGCGTGCTCATCATCGTCGGCGGCGCCTTCGGCGTACACCTCTACATGATGATCCAGGGCTTCAAGGCGCAGAAGAACATCGCCACCGTGTCCGAGGAGGCGGCCAGGATCGAGACCTGGCAGCCCAACTTCGTGTCCGTGGGCAACCTCGACCCGGTGCAGGGAGCGGATATCGCCAACCAGGTGGCCGGCAATGTGACTGCTATCAACTTCGACTCGGGCCAGGAAGTACAGAAAGGCCAGTTGCTGGTGCAGCTGGATGACAGCAATGAGCAGGCACAGCTGCAGGGCTACAAGGCCCAGGAGAAGCTGGCGGAACTCAACGACCAACGCTCCCACGACATCTTCAGCAAGCACCTCATCTCGCAGGCAGATGTGGACACCGCAGACAGCAACCTCAAGCAGGCTCAGGCCAACGTGGCCAATACCGAAGCTGACATCGCCAAGAAAGCCATCCGCGCACCCTTCGCAGGCCATGCCGGCATCCGCAACGTCAACCTGGGCCAGTACCTGCCTGCCGGCACCGTCCTGGTGACCTTGCAAGCGCTTGACCATATGTACGTCTCCTTCACCCTGCCGGAACAGAGCCTGCCGTCGCTGGCCAAAGGGCAGAAGGTCGAAGTGACGGTAGATGCCTATCCGAATCAGAAGTTCGAGGGCGACATCAACGCCATCGACTCCAAGGTGGATCCCACCAGCCACACGGTGCGCGTGCAGGGCCTCATCGCCAATCCCAAGCATCTGCTGCGGGCCGGCATGTTCGCCAACGTCTCGGTGTCCGCGGGAAAGCCCACGCAATTCGTGACCGTGCCGAAATCGGCTGTCACCTATTCGCTGTACGGCAATTCGGTGTTCCTCATCAGCGCGAGCAAGGATCAGAAGGACGAGAAAGGCCAGCCGCAGTTGGTCGCCAATGAGGTGTTCGTGAAACTCGGCGACGAACAGGGTAGCCGCGTCGCGGTATTGGAGGGCGTGAAAGCCGGGGACAAGGTGGTCACCTCGGGGATGCAGAAGCTGCATAGCGGGTCCGCCGTGAGCATCAACAATGATGTGACCCCTGACCAGACCCAGACTGCGGGAGCGGCCGGCAAATGATGTTCACTGATCTCTTCATCAAACGGCCGGTCCTGGCGACCGTCATCAGCCTGGTGATATTGCTGCTGGGTCTCAAGTCCATCGACGCGCTGGAACTGCGGCAGTTCCCCAAGCTGGAGAACAGCCAGATCACCGTCAGCACGGCCTACCCAGGCGCCAGCGCCGACGTGATCCAGGGCTTCATCACCCAGCCCATCCAGCAGGCGGTGGCGAGTGCCGAGGGTATCGATTACATCACCTCCTCCAGCCAGCAGGGCGTGAGCACGATCACCATCAACCTGAAGCTCAACTACGACCCCCACAAGGCGCTCGTGGACATCATGAGCAAC
The DNA here is from genome assembly GCA_035465695.1 of Gammaproteobacteria bacterium. GTDB lineage: Bacteria > Pseudomonadota > Gammaproteobacteria > Natronospirales > REEB76 > DASUBN01. The sequence goes on along the minus strand of DATIVR010000180.1, from coordinate 15,854 downwards.
GTGGATCAGGTCAAGAGCGTGTTACCGCCCGCTGCCCAGGCCCCAGTGATCCAGGCTAACGACGTGCGTGGTGCGGCCATCATGTATGTCTCCTTCTATTCCACGGAGATGAGCCAGGGCCAAGTCACCGATTACCTGGACCGCGTGGTGCAACCGCAGGTGCAGACTCTGGACGGCGTGGCCAGCGCACAGATCCTGGGAGGCCAGCCTTTCGCCATGCGCATCTGGCTCGATCCCAAGCGCATGGCCGCCCGTGGCGTGACCGCCACGGACGTGTCCAATGCGCTTATCGCCAACAACTACCTGGCGGCCCCCGGCAGCACCAAGGGCACCACCACGTCCATCAACATCGCCACCACCACCGACCTTCACGACGCCCAGGGCTTCGGCGACATCGTGCTGCGCAAGGACGGCGATGCGCTGGTGCGCATCAAGGACGTGGCGGACGTGGAACTGGGATCCGCGGACTATAACTCCTCGGCTACGTTCAACGGCATCACCGCCGTATACATGGCCATCAACCCCACCCCGGACGCTAACCCGCTCAAGGTGGTCAAAGAGGTCCGCACAGCGTTGACTACCGTGCAGAGTGCCCTGCCCCCAGCCCTGAAGCTCAGCATCGCGTACGACGCCACCAAGTTCATCAGCAGTTCCATCTACGAGGTGATCAAGACCATCGTGGAAGCGGCGCTGATCGTGATCATCGTCATCTTCCTGTTCCTGGGCGCGGTGCGGCCGGTGTTCATCCCGGTCATCACCATCCCGCTGTCCCTCATCGGCGTCACCTTCCTGATGCTGATCCTGGGCTATTCCCTCAACCTGTTGACGTTGCTGGCCATGGTGCTGGCCATCGGCCTGGTGGTGGACGATGCCATCGTGGTGGTGGAGAACACCCACCGCCACATCGAAGAAGGCAAGAGCCCGTTCCAGGCGGCACTGATCTCGGCCCGCGAGATCGCCACACCTGTGATCGCCATGACCCTGACCCTGGCCGCGGTGTATGCGCCCATCGGCTTCCTTTCAGGCGTCACCGGCAACCTGTTCCGCGAGTTCGCCTTCACCCTGGCCGGCGCGGTGGTGATCTCAGGAATCATCGCCCTCACCCTCTCACCCATGATGTGCTCCAAGTTCCTGCAGCCGGTCGGTAATGTCGGCAAGCTGGAGAAGCGGCTCAACGATATCTTCGAAAGCCTGAAGGGCCGTTACGAACACCTGCTGCACGGCGTGCTGCAGTGGCGTCCTGTCACGGTGTTCGTCGCAATCTTCGTGGTGGTGCTCTGCGTGGGTTTCTATTTCATCTCAGCGAAGGAACTCGCTCCCGTCGAGGATCAGGGCTTCGTGTTCGTGACCGGTTTCGGCGAGAAGGATGTCACCCACGATGTGATGACCCGGTATGCCCAGCAGGTGAACGACATCTTCAAGGGCATACCGGAAGGTGATGCTTACTTCCTCATCAATGGCGCCGGCGCGGTGAACAACTTCATCGGTGGCATCGTGCTGAAGCCCTGGGAAGACCGGCACCGGAGCCAGCAGGAGATACAACAGGAGATCCAGGGCAAGCTCAGCCAGATATCCGGCATCAACGCCTTCTCGGTGAGCTTCCCCTCGCTGCCGGGCGCCAGCCAGGGCGGCGTCTCCTATGTGGTGAGCTCCACGGATGACTACAAGACCATCTTCGCGGTCACCCAGAAGATCCTGGATGCCGCCAAGAAGAGCGGTCAGTTCTACTATATCGACAGCGACCTCAAGTTCAGCACGCCACAACTGAACATCGATATCGACCGCGACAAGGCGCAGCAGCTCGGCATCAGCATGCAGGATGCGGCAAACACCTTGAGCGTGATGTTGGGGGGCGGGTACCTGAACTTCTTCAACCTGGAAGGCCGCAGCTACAAAGTCATCCCGCAGGTGGCAGACCAGTTCCGTCGCAGCGGCGACCAGCTTCAGCAATACTACGTTCGCACCGCCAGCGGCAGCATGGTGCCGATGTCCACCATCGCCAGCGTCAACACCACTGTGGTGCCGGACCAGCTCAACCAGTTCCAGCAGTTGAATTCCGCCACCATCAGCGGCTTCGGCCAGGGCACCATGGGCCAGATGGTGGACTTCCTCAACAAGCAGGCCAAGGAGTTCTTCCCGCCCGGCTTCTATGTGAACTATGCGGCCGACACCCGTCAGTACGTACAGGAAGGCAATGCTCTGGTGGTGACCATGTTCTTCGCCATCATCGTCATCTTCCTGGTGCTGGCGGCCCAGTTCGAGAGCTGGCGCGATCCGCTGGTCATCCTGTTCAGCGTGCCCCTCGCCTTCTTCGGCGCGCTCATCCCCATCGCCATGGGCATCATCCCGGGCTTGAGCATCAACATCTACACCCAGGTGGGCCTGGTGACGCTCATCGGTCTGATAAGCAAGCACGGCATCCTGATGGTGGACTTCGCGAACAAGATGCAGGAGCACGAAGGCATGAGCGTGCGTGAGGCCATCGAGCATGCCGCGGCGGTGCGTCTGCGGCCCATCTTGATGACCACCGCCGCCATGGTACTGGGTGTGCTGCCGCTCATCATCGCCTCGGGCGCCGGCGCTACCAGCCGCCGCGATATCGGCATCGTGATCGCGGCGGGCATGACCATCGGCACGCTGTTCACGCTGTTCGTGGTGCCCACCATGTACACCTTCTTCGCCAGGGACCATAAGGCGGAGGCGCAGCGGGCACGCGAGACATAATCCGGCGCTGTCAACAAGCGTTTACAAGAAATCCGCGAACGGGTATAAAGCTCCCAAAATCCGGCGACCTCGGTCGCCGGATTTTTTGACGCCGTGCCCCCGTCCATGCCAGCGATTTTCGAGGAGAGATATGTCGGCTGCCAATTCCTCCGCCATCGACGAGATCCTTTCCAAGAGTGAAGATAACGACGACTACACCCCTGAAGGCCGCCCGGGCCGGAAGCCTGGTTCGGCGAAACCACCACAACCCAGGCCCTCGGCCCGCAACAACCAAGCTTGGCGCGCCATCGAAGACATGAAGGAGAGCCGGCGTCTGGACCGGAATCTCAAGGAAGTCTACGAAGAAGAAGAGTAAAAAGAAGAACAAGGAAGGTTCGAATTCCAAGCCCCCAGCCACGGCCGGGGGCTTTTTCTTTTCGGCGTCCGACCGGGCGCACCCGATCGTCTGAATTAGATCAGGCCGTTGCCCTTACCAAGGCCACGTCGGCCATGTCCGATCTACGACGGCGGGTGTCACCGGGTTCTGAACCGGCCTGCCGAAAACTTGATGGTGCCGACCTCGGTGGGACAGCCGCTGATCGGGACCCACCTGAACTTGCGGCCCCATTTGACCTGACTCGCGTCCCTCCGTACAATGCGCTCCCCTCAAGGGGCGGTTAGCTCAGCTGGTAGAGCGCTGCTTTCACACGGCAGAGGTCACAGGTTCAAGCCCTGTACCGCCCACCATCCCCCTTCCTTTCCTTCATATATATAGATAGACGGCCTTAGGCCGCCAATAGCAGCAGGACCGTGGCTACCACGGCAGGCAAGGCTTGCACCAGCAGGGCCTTGCGGCCGACGGTGGCGCCCCCGAACACGCCTGCCACCACCACACAGAGCAGGAAGAACAGCTGCACGGGCATGGACCCGAGGTACAGGCCCCAGAGCAGACCCGCCGCCAGAAAGCCGTTATAGAGACCCTGATTGGCCGCCAGCACCCGGGTGCTGGCGGCGAACTCCGGTGAAAGCCGGAACATGCGGCGGCCGTGGGGCTTGTCCCAAAGGAACATCTCCAGCACCAGAAAATACAGGTGCAGGAACGCCACCAGGGCCACCAACAGTCCGGCGGCGAACCTCACGGCGCCGCAAGCTCGATGGCAGGATGACCTTTGGCGGTGAGCGCCGAGTCCAACTGCTTGAGATCCACAATCTTCAACTGCTCCCAGGCCTTGAGGTCGGCGTCGAGGCTCTTGCTGTAGCCGGCGAAGCTCTTGCGGTACGAGGCCGGCGGCATGCGGTCACCATCGTCCACTTCGGAGACCAGGCTCGCCACGGCATCGTTGATGGCGGCCAGACTGCCGTGCTGCGGCGCCTTGTCCGCCAACTGGACCAGCTTGGCATCGAGATCGTCCACCTGCCTCTGAAGATCGGCATCCCCCGCGAGGCCGGACTTGAGCGCGCCCAACTGCTTGCGCAAGGCCGCCACGGCTTCGTGCGCTGCGAAGCTCCTGGCCAGCACTCCATCCATCTCTCGCTCCAGCGCGAGCTGCTGCGGGAGCGCGGACTTGACCGCGCTGGCCGGCACACGCGGATCCAGCGCGACCTTGAGCGGTGCGCTCACGGTCTTGCCGCCCGCGGTGAGCTTGACCGTATAAGTACCCGGCAGCACCAGCGGCCCCTGCGGCACGATAGCGCCGCCCTTGTCGAACACCGCGGCGATGGAATAGTCGTAACCCAGCGCCGGCGGGCGCGGATAACGCAGATCCCAGACGAAACGATGGGCGCCGGGCGTGCCGGAGAACTTCTCGGGAACGCTCAGCCATTCATCGGTGAAATAGGGCTCGGTGTGCAGTTGCGGTGCCGGGGCATCGCTGGCGAAGCGGCGCACCAACCGGTCCTTCACGTCGTAGATGGCGAGCGTCACTGGACCAGTGATGCCCTGGCCCAGCCAATAATCGAGTATGGCTCCTTCCGGCGGGTTCTCGCCGGCCGGCACCTCCGGAGGCAGCGGCGTATCCTTGTTCTCGTTACGGCGCACACGGATGGCGGTGGCTGGCGCGAAGAGATGCAGGGATTCCCCGGCCAGGGCAGCACCCAGATGCCGCAGCGGCGACACGTAGTCCAACACCCAGATGGAACGGCCATGGGTGGCTGCGATGAGGTCATCGCCGCGCAAGGTCAGGTCACGCACACGCGCGTTGGGCAAGTTAGCCTGCAGTGGCTGCCAGTGGTCGCCATCGTCGAAGGACACGAAGACCCCTTCGTTGGTGCCGGCATAGAGAAGTTTGGGATCCTTGAGATCCTGACGCACCACATAGACGAACTGATTGGCAGGGATGCCGGTGACGATGCTGTCCCAGGTCTTGCCGTAATTGTGGGTACGGAAGATGAAGGGCTGGAACTTGTCCTGGCGGTGGATATCCACCGCCACATAGGCGGTGCCCGGGTCGTGAGAGGACGCTTCCACCTGGTTCACGCGGCCGTAGAAGGGCATGCCAGATGGCGTCACCTCCTGCCAGTGCTTGCCGCCATCGCGCGAAAGCTGCACGAGGCCGTCATCGGTGCCCACCCAGAGTACCTTCTCCTGCACCGGCGAGGGCGCGATGCTGAAGATGGCGCCGAAGCCGCAGTAGCGGGCCTGCTCGTAGGTGAACCGGTCGCCCTCGCAGCCGCTGGCCTTCTTGGGGTCGGGACCCGTGAGGTCCCCGCTGAGGCGCGTCCAATGCAGGCCGCTATCGACGGTCTTATATAGATACTGAGAACCTACGTAGAGCGTGCCGCCCTTGTGAGGGTCGGTGACCACCGGATAGAACCAGGCGTAGCGGTCCTTCACGGTGGTGGGACGGCGCGCATAGCCCGCCAGCGGCGTGGCGGTGATGTTCTGCACCTGGTGGGTGTGGTCGTCGTAGCGCGAGATATGCCCGCCCAGGCCGCCCACATAGACGATGTGCGGATCCGCGGTGTCCGGCACCACGTAGCTGCGTTCATCGCCCCCCACCGGATGCCAGTCGCGGAAGGTGATCTCGCCGAAGTCGGTGCCGCTCGCGGTCTCCACGGTGCCGCTGTCCTGCTGGCCGCTGTAGATGTTGTAGGGGAACTGGTCGTCGGTGGTGACATGGTAGAACTGGCCGGTGGGCTGGTTGTACCACGGAGACCAGGTCTTCCCGGCATCCACTGTCACGGCGGTACCCTGGTCGCTGGCTACGACCATATAACGATGATCCTGGGGATTGATCCACAGGAAGTGATAGTCGTCCCCGCCCGGCGCGCCCTTGAACCACTTGAAGGTCTTGCCGCCGTCGGTGGACTTGGCGACCGAGCGATTCATGACGTAGAGCGTATCGGGGTCCTTGGGGTCCACGGTGATGCGGTCGAAGTAGGCGCTCACGAGATCGGAATTGCCCTGGAACTTCCAACTGGATCCACCGTCATCGGAACGATACAGCCCGCTCTTGGCGTCGTCCGACGATTCGATGAGGGCATACACCCGCTCCGCCCCGCTATCGGGCGCCGTGGCGATGCCGATGCGGCCGAGGTCGCCGCCCGGCAGACCACCGCCGGTGAGGTGGTTCCAGGTCTTGCCGGCGTCGGTGGATCTCCAGATACCGCTGCCGGGACCCCGTTGCGGCATGAAATACGAGAGCCACGGCCACGAACGTCCCTGCCAGGTAGCGGCATACATCACGTTGGGCTGGGACGGGTCCACCGCGAGGTCGATGGCGCCGGTATCGGCATCCACATAGAGAACCTTGCTCCAGTGGGCGCCGCCATCCTCGCTACGGAACACTCCGCGCTCTTCATTGGGGCCGAAGACATGTCCCTGGGCGGCGACCACGACCAGATTGGGGTCCTTCGGGTCCACCCAGATACGGCCGATGTGACGGGTATCCTTGAGGCCGATGGACTTCCAGGTCAGGCCGCCATCGTCGGAGCGGTACATGCCATCGCCATCCACCACGTCATAGCGGGCTTGCTCGGGCTGGCCGGTACCCACATAGACGATGTCCGGATTGGACGGGGCGACCGCAAGGGCGCCGACCGAGATCGAGTCACCCTGCTGGAACAGCGGCATCCAGGTCAGGCCGGCATCGATGCTCTTCCACACGCCGCCATCTGCAGCGCCGAAGTAGAACACGTTGGGTTCGCTGGGGACGCCCTCCGCCACCGTGGACCAGCCGCCGCGGAACGGACCCACCTGCCGCCACTGCAACTGGTCATATAACTTGCCTGGAACCGCGGCCTCATCGGCGTGCGCAGGGGCCATGGCGACGTTCAGGCAGGAGATGAGCGAAGCGACAACGAGGAATTGACGGATCATTGAAGGGCTCCAGCGAGGGAATGCGCGGGACATTAGAGCAGCCGCCCGCCTCACTCGCAACCGATACCTCAGCGCGGTGAGGCATCCGGCTGTGCTTCCCGGCCGCTGCGCATCGCCAATGGGAAGCCAGCGGCGAAGATCAGGATGCTGCCCACGACGCAGGCGAACACCACCGTGGGCAGGCCCTCCATGCCCGGCAGGCCTGCCGCCACCGGCAAGGTGGCCAGCACGCCGGCGGCCACGCCGCGCGGTACGGTCATGAAGACCACGTGCCGGGGACGTGGCCCCAACGAGGAGCGGGTCATGGCGAGCCAGGCGGCCGGATAGCGGGCTACCAGGAGTACCGCCGCCAGGATGGCGCCGGCGGTGGCCAGCGTCCAGGGCGGACCCAGCATGGCACCCACGAAGGTGAAGAAGAAGGACTTGATGATGAAGAACATCTGGCTGTGGAAGCCGCGCAGGTCGTCGTGCAGTCTGAGTTCCCGGGCCAGGTTCGCTTGCCGGCCGATATGGCTGGCGTTGCCGACTACCACCGCGAAAGCCAGCACGCCCAAGGCGCCGGAGCCACCTACCCCCTCCACCACCACATATAACAACAGCAAGGCAGAGAGCGTGATGGGATAGGCGTGCTCGTTCTCCTTCAGCCAATCCAGCAACAGCAGCCACAGCAAGCCGCCGGCCGCCCCCACCAGGATACCGAGCCCGAAGGACCGCACCAGATCCAGCCACGGTCCATGGCCGATCTCACCGCTCTTGAATATGCCGATCACCGAGCTGACGGCGACGATGCACAGCACGTCGCTCAGGGCGGATTCGAGACTGATGAGATTGGCGGCCTCGGGCGGCACGCCGGCCCGCGTGATGGCGGCCATCACGACAATAGGGCTGGTCCCCCCGACGATGAGTCCGATGAGAAGCTCTTGGTGCCAGTCCCAGGTCCGCGGCAAGAGGCCCGACTCCACCATGACGCGACTCACCAGAGTCACGGCGACGGCGGAGAACAGGAAACTCAGGACCGATAGCAGCACCGAGCGCGCCGCGGCGCGATAGAGCTGCACGATATCGAGACGCGAACCACCCTCGAACAGCACCAGCACCAGGGTCAGGGCGGAGAAATAGGGGGCGACGCTGAGCAAGGTCGTCCGGGTGACTATATGCAGCACCGGTCCGAGCAGGATACCCACCAGGATCAGCCACACCACGTCCGGGACCTTGGTGCGTGAGAACACCACCTCACCGAAGGTGCCGATGAGGAATATGGCCGCCAGGCAGATCAGGAACAGCGTGACGGGAGACATGCTCCCTCCCTGGACGTGGTGTACGTCCATTAGAGCATGGAATCCCGCGAAGATGACCCTTGCCTAGAGCGGCAGCTTCTGCTTGACCTTGAGGAAGCGGACCCAGGGATCGCCGCGCAGGCGCTTCACTGTCTCCTCGAGACCGAAGCCATCGGCGGACCTCAGGCGCGACAGCTCCTCCCAACGTAGCGGCACCGCCACGCTCGCCGCGGGCTTGGCGCGCACCGAATAGGGCGCCACGGCACTCGCCGTCAGCGCATTGCGCAGGTAGTCGATGTAGATCTTTCCCTTGCGTACGTCCTTGCGGCTATTGATGGTGAAACGGTCGGGGTCGTACTGTGCCACAGCCTCGGCCAGGGAACGGGAGAACTCCTTCACCTCGTCCCAGCTGGGCCCTCTCTCGAAAGGTACCACCACGTGCAGACCCTTTCCGCCGGTGGTCTTGAGGAACGACTGCAACTTCAGTTGCTTCAACATGCCGCGCAACGTCTTGGCTGCCTGCTTCACGGCGCTGAACGTCACGTCAGGGGCGGGATCCAGGTCGAATATCATGCGATCCGGCTTGAGCGGCGCGCTCACCTGGGAACCCCAGACGTGGATCTCGAGCACATCCATCTGCACCAGCGTCACCAGGCCGGCCGCATCCTTGATGCTGATATAAGGCTCATCGTCCCCGTGTCCCTTCACCAGATCGGGGATGAGATGCGGCGACTTCACTTCCCCGGCATGGCGCTGGAAGAAACAACTGCGGCCCAGCCCGCCCGGGCAGCGCACCAGACTGATGGGCCGCCCGGCCACGTGCGGCAACATGCGGGGCGCCACCTTCAGGTAATACTCGGCCAGGATGCGTTTGGTGATCCCGGCCTCAGGGAACAGGACCTTGTCCGGGTGCGAGAGGGTCACACCTTCCAGCTCAAGCGTCTCCTTGCCGGCGCGCTTAGGGGTCTTGGCGGCATGCTGCCTCGGTCGCGCCTCCGGCGGAGGTCTCTTTGGCTGTTCGCGCACCACGTCCTCCGCAGGCTTGTCTTCCCGCAGGCCCTGGAAAGAAGGATGCCGCATGCGGCCGTCCGAGGTCCACTCCGCGAAATTCACCTGGGCAACCAATCTCGGCTTGACCCAGTGGACACCACGGCGCGCCTCAGTGGGCACCGACTCGAAAGGCTTGGAATCGCGGCTCAATGCCTTTAACCGCTTGAGGATCCGGCGCGCCTCATCCTGGTTGAAGCCGGTTCCGACCTTGCCGGAATACATGAGCGCGCCACCCCGGTAGTAACCGGTGAGGATGGCTCCCAGGATGTCAGGATGCTTCGGCTGGGTGGTGTAGCCACCGATCACCACCTCCTGTTCATGGATGCACTTGGACTTCAGCCATTCGAGGTCACGGCCGGAATGGTACGGGCGGTCGGCACGCTTGGAGACGATGCCTTCCAGGGCGATGTCGCAGGCATGCGCCAACACCTGCTCGCCCGGTGCGGAGTAGTGCTCGCTGTAGTGGACATGTGCCGGCGCGCGCCTCAGCAGGCGCTTCAATATCTCCTTCCGCTCCAGCAAGGGCCGCTGCCGCAGGTCTTCGCCGTCCAGGAACAGCACGTCGAACAGGTAATAGTGCATGCGGTCCTGATGACCTTGACTCAAGGCTTGCTGCAAGGCGTGGAAGGACATGTCGCCATTCGGTTCCTGGCACACCACCTCGCCATCCAACAGCGCCTCGCGGGCCGGGAGCTTCGCGACCGCGGCAGCGATGGAGCCGAACTTGTCGGTCCAGTCGTTCTCGGCGCGGGTGAGGAGCCTGACCTCGCCATCCTGCAGCCGGGCCAGCAGTCGATAACCGTCGAACTTGATCTCGTGAACCCAGTTCCCGCCCTTGGGCGGGCTGTCCATCAGTGTCGCCAGCTGTGGTTTCACGAAGGCCGGTAGCTTGGCATCATGGTGCTCGTGGCGGCGACGGGCGGCGGGTTGTCTCACGCTGCGCGCCACGACACGGCCACGGTTGGAATGCCAATGGCGTCTTCCGGTGGCGATCTCTTCCATGCTGCGATCCGTGGTGACGCTGGTGAGCTCATGTTCCAATAGCTTGTCGCCATGGCCGGCAGCGGCGAACTCGTCATGGGCCTTGATGAGCAGCCAATTCTCCTTCTTCTTGCCGGCAGCCTTGCCGCCCATGCGCACCAGGTGCCAGCGGCCCTTCAGGCGCTCGCCGTGGAGCTCGAACACCATATGCCCCTTGGCATAGGCCGCTTCGGCATCGCCTTCCGGTTCCCAGCTGCCTTTGTCCCAGAGCATCACGGTGCCTCCGCCGTATTCACCTTGGGGGATGGTGCCCTCGAACTTGCCGTAGGCCAGAGGATGGTCTTCCACATGGACAGCGAGACGCTTGTCGGAGGGATCCAGGCTCGGGCCCTTGGTCACCGCCCAGCTCTTCAGCACTCCACCCATCTCGAGACGGAAGTCGTAATGCAGTCGCCGGGCGGCATGCTTCTGGATAAGATAGGAATGCCCCGCCGTACGCCCCACCTTGCCCGACGGCTCAGCCGTCTTGCGAAAGTTCCGCTTGGCACGGTAGGTGGAAAGCTTGGGCTTGCGGGCAGCCATCAGCGGGAAGCCCGGCGCTTAGGAGGTGCTCGGTGGGAAGCATGCCGGCGCGCGCCGGATGCCCCGCCCCTCTTGTCGAGACTGCGGCGCAACGCGTCCATGAAGTCCACCACCTTCTCCGGCTGTTTGGGCGCCTTGGGCAGGTTCGGCTTGCGGTGCGCGGCCTTCGCCTTGATGAGTTCCAACAGTGCTTCGTGGTAGCGGTCGTGGAACACCGAGAAATCCGGCTCGGTGACGTTCTTCTCGATGAGCTGGTTGGCGAGATCGACGTAGTCACTCTTAAGTTTGCGCTTCGACAGGTCCGGGAAGGCTTCAGCGGGGGCCACCAGCTCGCGGTCGTAGCGCAAGGTCTCCAGCATGATGCCGCCCCTCTCCGCCAGCACGGCGCAGAGCTCCTCGCGGCCGCGCAGGGTGATCTGGCCGATGCCGGCCCGGTCGCTCTCGGCCAAGGCTTCGTGGATCACGGCATAGATCTCTTCCGCGTCCTTGTCACCGGGCAGCACGAAGTACGGCCGCTCGAACCGCTCGACGGGGATGGAGGACCTGTCCACGAAGGTGCCCAGGTCCAACGCATTGCTGGATGGGAGCTTGATGGCCTTGAGCTCGTCCGGTTCCAGCAAGACATCCCGGTCGTCCCCCACGTCATAGCTCTTGACGATGTCCTCGTAGGGCACTTCCTTGCCGCTGGTGGTGACGTTCAGGTGATGGATGCGCTCGCCGCTCTCGCGATCGATCTGATGCAGAGGTATCTGGCTGCCGCGCCTGATGGCGCTACGCAACGTGACGTCGAAGGTCACCAGGGAGATGCGGATTTGCCCGCTCCAATAGGGTCTGGCGGCCATGCGAGCTTACCGGCGCGAACCGCGCTTCTTGCGGCCGCCGCCGGATTGTTTCTTGCGGCGACCGCCACTCTTCTTCTTCCGGCTGACCGGTCTCTTCGGCACTTTCCTGCCTTCCCTACGTGCTTCGGAGAGGCCGATGGCGATGGCTTGCTTGCGGCTCTTCACCTTGCCGCCCTTCCCGCCGGGACCGCTCTTCAACTTGCCTTCCTTGAAGGCGCGCATCTCACGCTCTACATCTTTGCTTGCACTCCTGGAATACCTGCGGGCCATGGTTGCCCTCCTGATGCTTGACCGATTTTCGATTGTCCCAATCCCACGTGGAAGGAAATGAGATTCAGCCGACAATTCCGCCATTCAGGATAAGTACACCGGTCAAATCAGGTAATTGACTTAGGTCATGCAACAGATAGAGGCTCATCCCTATCGAGCCAAAACTATGGAAATCAGCTGCCTGTGGCTATCATTGGAGTGGCCTTTCGATGGACAGCTTCATCCTCGACAGTGATCCATGGAAACCCGGATAGGAATCTCAGGCTGGAGATACGCACCGTGGCGCGGAGTCTTCTATCCGAAGAAGCTGGCGCAGCGCCTGGAACTCCATTACGCCAGTCGCCAGGTCAACTCCATCGAGATCAACGGCTCCTTCTATTCGTTGCAGAGGCCGGAGAGTTTTCAGAAGTGGCATGACGATGTGCCGGATGATTTCGTGTTCTCGGTCAAGGGGAACCGCTACATCACTCATATCCGCCGGCTGCAGGAGACAGGCCCGCTTCTCGCCAACTTCTTCGCCTCGGGTGTGCTGCACCTGCGCAGGAAACTGGGTCCGATCCTGTGGCAACTGCCGCCGAGCTTCCCCTATGACCATGATCGGATCGAAGACTTCTTCCAGCGGTTGCCGCGCACGTTCTTCCAGGCTGCAAAGCTCGCCAAGACCGCAGACTTCATCAAGGCGGACCTGCCGGACCCACTCCCCCGCCGGCGGCTGCGCCATGCGCTGGAAGTCCGGCATCACAGTTTCGAGACCCCGGAGTTCGTGGAGCAGGCCCGCCGGCACGATGTGGCGAACGTATTCGCGGACACGGCGGGCAAGTGGCCTTACTTCGAGGACGTGACCTCGGATTTCGTCTATGCACGCCTGCACGGCGAGATCGAGTTGTACAAGAGCGGTTATGACGACGGGTCCTTGCGGTGGTGGGCGAAGCGGATCCTGGCTTGGCAGGCGGGTAGCCAGGCGCACGATGCAGTCACCGTATCCGCCGACAAGCCCAAGCGCATGAAACGGGATGCCTACGTCTATTTCGACAACGACGTGAAGGTGCGGGCACCATTCGATGCGGCACGGTTACACGAGATGCTGGTATCGAAGGCGATGCTGGACGCCGGTGCGGCGGTGCGCAAGCGACCACCCGTGGTTCGCCAGTCCGGAGGCGCGGCATCGAAAAATTCGAGGGCCGCTGGACGATGAAGGAGGCTGGGCAAGGACGCCAGCCGCATTCCAATCTCACGGTCATGCTGGCCTAAACCCAAGGGGCGATATACAGATTCGAGTCCCTCTGGGACACCCACAAAAGGCCCGGCTTGGAGCCGGGCTTCTGTTTTATGGCGTCCCCGGGATTGCTCGCCCCTTCCCTGCGGCTCACCCCTTCGGGGCCCGCCTGCAGCGGTCCAAAATCGCTCCCGGCGATTTTGTCGAACCCCGAACAAGCGTCGAGTCCGAATGCCAATCGAAAGCCGAAAAGAAAAAGGGACCACTTGGAAAGTGGTCCCTTCTTCTTTTTGGCGTCCCCATGGGGATTCGAACCCCAGTTACAGCCGTGAAAGGGCTATGTCCTAGGCCTCTAGACGATGGGGACTGAACCTCTTCGAAGCGTAAAGGGCGCCCCTGCGGACGCCCTCTATATTTAAGCTTGGTGGAGCTAGCCGGGATCGAACCGGCGACCTCTTGCATGCCATGCAAGCGCTCTCCCAGCTGAGCTATAGCCCCAAGCCGAAGAGGCGGCATTTTCCCCGTCGGCCGCCCCGCTGTCAAGGAAAATCCTGTTCCGACCCGACTGGATTATCTGCCAAGACAGGGGCTTAGGCTCAATCGGCGGCAGCGGTAAAGTCCGCCAGAAGCTCATCGTATCCAGGGTCGGCCTTGGCTGGCGCATTGCTCTTCAGCACCAGCATCGCCTCCGCGGCGTCGCCGCGGGCATACAGTAACGCCGCATCCACGACGGCGAGCGTGACCGTCACTGGCGCCTTGGCGGGAAGTTTGAGGCCGCTGGCCACCGCCTGCTCCGCCTGCGGACTCTCGCCATCGCAGGTCATGAGCACCGCCAGGGCCGTGCGCACAGCCGCATAGGACGGGTTCTTGTCCAGGGATCGTTGCAGCAGAGTGACGGCCTTGGCGGACGCGGCACTGGCCGCGCCGCAGCCGCCGCTGCCCATGGGGATGCCATTGGAGCCGGCGCGCATGGTGTCCCCGGAGGCCGCTTCCTCGATGGGCGTGCGGAAATAGACGTTTACGACCGCGGACGGACCGTTGCCCGGGAAGGTGTAAGCCTGCACTCCTGGTTTGAGGCCGAATCTGAGACTGAGCACATCTTTCCCGCCGATCACTGCATGGATGGCCTTCACCCCCGGGGGCAGCGGTAAGTTGCGCGGGAACGTGCTGAGCGCATGCACGCCTGCGACGTCCAGCTGGGCATGGCTATCGGCTGGATTCGAGGTAGTCCACTCCACCGGGTGATCGAACATGAGGGTCAATCCGCCACGGGTGCTGGTGCCGACGCTCACCTCCAGCAACTTGGTCTCGGGAGTGGCGGCGTCCGTGGTGATGACCGCACTGGCAGCGGGCGGAGCCGCCTCTGCGGCCTTGGTGATCGCGTGTGGTGCTGGCGTCTGGGCGGCCGCCTGGGCCGTGGCCGGTACCGGGACGTACACCACCTTGGCGGGCGGCGAGATGATCCGCGGGACGACGCTGCTGCGGCCCAGCCAGAAACTCACCGGCAACAGCAACAACAAGAGCAGCAATACCAGCACCCGACGCTGCTTGCGTTGTTCCGGCGTCGGTCCCCAGCCGGTCTCGACAGGGGTATTGACGACGGGGGCCGCCGCGACGGCAACTGCTGCGGCGTCAGCTTTGGCGGCCATCACGGTCTTCGCCGCGGGACGGCGAGTCCTACTGCGCGTGGGCTTGGCCGCTCGCTTCGGACCTTTGACCTTGTCTTCACTATGCATATGCGTCGGCCTCCGCGCCGAATCCTCGATTTAAGTCGCGAGGATCGGTGGTGTCGGCCACCGATCCCCGCCGTGCCCACCCGGGACGACCATCCGCGGCGTCCCAGGTCTCACAAACCTTTGTATTCCCTACTATCACGGCGTCGGCGGCAGCGTCACCCGCCCGGCGGTCGCCATCTCCTTCACCGTGTCCTGGTCAAACTTGAAGCGGAAGCGCAGGAACACGCCTTTCGCGGTGTAATGGTTGGCGGTGAAGTCCTGGTCATAGAAGCCCTGGAAGTTGTATCCGAGGCTCAACCACATGTTGGTGCCGACGTCCCACCCGGTCTCGATGCCGTAGCTGTACCGGACCACATTCGCGGAGTACGAATCCTCACGGTTCACGAGGAACCCCAAGTCCCACTTCGGTTTGATGTCGTAACGGAACTCGCCGCCGATCAAGTCCGTATAGCCGGTGTAACTGCCGGTGGCGAAAGCGAAACGGGCGTACTTGGAGCCGTAGTACAGCGAGACCTGATAGTGGTCATCCAGCGTGTAGTTCTGCTGCAGGTTGTTGACGAGCTTCCAGTTCTTCATGTCGATGCCGTAGGTCGCCACCGCCTGCGGGTCATTGGCGAGACTGGCAGCGGATTGCTGGCTGGCGGCAACACCGGTGCTGGTGGCGAACTGCGGCAGCGACTGCAGTCCCTGCTGATCGGCGTAGATGAAGTCCAGCTGTTCCAGCCACGACCAGCGGCTGTCATAGGGCCGGAACGCGTAACCCAGCCGGCCATCGGCGCTATCCGAGGTGCCCCCGGGCTGATAATCGCTGTGGAATGCCTGCAGGCTGGCGCTGAAGGCTTGGCCTTCGGATAAGGTGCGATAGAACCCCGCGAACAG
>DATIVR010000179.1:0-2461 GCA_035465695.1 Gammaproteobacteria bacterium | reverse complement strand
AGGCCTGTCTCCAGCGCGGTCTCCGCGGACATGAGCAGCGGATCACGGGATTCCGTGGTCTCCAGCTCCTGTGGCGTCCTGTACTCGGTCTCGGCGTCGGTACCGGCGTGACCCAGCAGACGCACCAGCTTGAGGTGCAGGAACGTCGGCTGACGCGTGCGGCGGCAGTGCTCCACCGCAGCCCGGGTCTTGTCCCAGGCATCCACGAGATCGAGGCCATCCGCCTGCACATAGTGCATGCCGGCGCGGTTCTTGAAGTTCGCCTCCACCCAACCCTCCGGGGTCCGCACCGAGATGCCGATGGAGTTGTCCTCGCAGACGAACAGCACCGGGCAAGGCAACTTCTGGTGAGCGGTCCACTGGGCCGCGTTGAACGCACCCAGCGCCGTCGAATGGTTGGAGCTGGCATCACCGAAGCTGCACACCACTATGCTGTCTTCTGGGATGGGCGGCGTCAGGCCCAGACGCTTGGCTTGGGCCAAGGCCACCGCGGTGCCCACCGCTTTCGGCAGGTGGCTGGCGATGGTGGAAGTCTGGGGCGGCACCCACAAGGGCACGGAGCCCCATACCTTGTGGCGGCCGCCGGAGATGGGATCCTCGCTGGAGGCGGCGAGCGACAGCGCCGTGTCGTACACCATGTCTAGCCCAAGCTTGCGGGCCCGCTCCTGCATGAAGGCGCCGGAGCGGTAGTGCAGGAAAGCGATGTCAGTGTGGCGCGTGACGCGGCCCACCACCGCGTTGATCTCGTGGCCGGAGCTGCCGATGGTGTAGAAGCCTTCGTTGCGCGCGCGCATGGCGCGGGCTTCGATGTCCTGGTGGCGCGAGAGCATCTGCGACTCGAAGAGCTCCAGGAACTCCCTGCCGGTGAGCGCGTGGTCCGGCCGCAGCGGCGCATCCAGGTTGGGACGCGGTGCTTCATCGGTCCAGCCCTTCACGAACTGGATGAAGTTGTTGTCGACGATCTCCGCGCGGTTGATGCTGCGGGTAGCGGCTTTGGCGAGACCGGTGGCTTTGGGTTCTGTGGACATCGTGCTCTCTAAGAATCAGGCGGCGCGGGACATGGCTTGGTGGGCCATGGCGAATTCCTGCAGGCTGGTGAAGCGGAAGTCCGGCTGCACTCTCTCGTTGGGCGCGCGGGTGGCGCCGAACCCCTGCTTGTCATGCCGGCGGTGGATCCAGCAGGTGCAAAGACCGAGCTTCTTGGCCGGGATATGGTCGTGGTAGAGACTCTCGGCTACATGCAACAGGCGCGAGGATAGGTAGCCCTCATCCTCAAGGTTCGACAGCAGATACTGGAAGTTCTCCATGTCCGGCTTGTAACTGCCGATATCCTGGGCGGTGTAGACGTGGTCGAACTCCACGCCCAGCTTGGCATTGGTGTAGCTGAAGGACTCCCGATCCACGTTGGATAGGATGACGAGCTTGAAGTGCTGCTTCAGGTAAGCCAGCGCCAGCGGCGTGTCCGGGAATGCCGGCCAGTTGCCGACGGATCGGCCGAAAGACTTCATGTCATCGGGGGTCGCGTACACGCCCCAGCTCCCCGCCATGCGCTTCAGCACACGCCCCAGGATCTCCGGGTAGAGCATGGTGGGATTCTCTTCCTCTTCCTCCCACTCGAACTTGCCGAAAGCCTCGACGAACGCCTCATCGCTCACTTGGATGTTCTCGCGCCGGCGCCAAGGCGCAAGCGCCGCACGGATACCGGTCTCCCAGTCGATGAGGGTGCCGTAACAGTCGAAACTCAGGACGTCGAAATCTATCAAACGAGGCATGGCGGTCTCAGAAGGCGTTGACGCCTGTCAGTTCCTTGCCGATCACAAGCTGATGCACGCTCTCGGTGCCTTCATAGGTTATGACCGATTCCAGGTTCAGGGCATGACGGATGGGGCAGAACTCGGTGGTGATGCCGGCACCGCCCAACAGGTCGCGGGCGTCGCGGGCCACGTCCATGGCAGTGCGGCAGTTGTTCCACTTGGCGAGTGACACCTGGGAAGGCTGCATCTCGCCCTTGTCCTTCAAGCGGCCGAGTTGCAGGGACAGGAGCTGGGCGAGCGTGATCTTGCGGGACATCTCCGCCATGCGCAGCTGCACCAGCTGGTTGTTGTTGAGTGGACGGCCGAAGAGCTCGCGGGTCTTGGTGTACTCCAGCACTTCCTTGAGGCAAGCTTGCGCCGCGCCGATCACACCCCAGGTGATGCCGTAGCGGGCTTGGGTCAGGCAACCCAACGGCCCCTTGAGACCCTCGGCTTTCGGCAGGCGATTCGCTTCCGGGATGACCACGTTGTCGAAGTACAGCGCCGAGGTGATGGATGCCCGCAACGACATCTTGTGGTGCACCTCGGGGGCGTCGAAGCCCTTGGTGCCCTTCTCCACCAGGAAGCCGCGGACACCCTGCTCGGTCTGGGCCCACACGACCGCTACATCGGCGATGGTGCCGTTGGTGATCCACATCTTGGCGCCG
>DATIVR010000178.1:0-10762 GCA_035465695.1 Gammaproteobacteria bacterium | reverse complement strand
TAGAGAAAGGATTAACTGCTAACCTTGACGCCCTTTTTCGTGACATAAGCGCCCGGGACGAGCGGGACCGTAACCGCACCGTCTCCCCCCTGGAGCCCGCCGCGGACGCGGTACAGCTGGATACCACCCACGCCGGTATCGGCCAGGTGGTGGAGCGCGTCATGGGATTGGCGGTGGAGCGCCTGGGGCTCGCCGGGTAAGAGTCGAGAATCGGGCCGGACAGGATGTCCACCGCCCATTTTTTAAACAACCCGTGCTCCCGAAGGATCGGGCGGCGGCGCAACCCAACAGGACCCCCGAGAGGGGGTGTAAGCAACTCCCAATGACCGAATCATTCGCACAACTTTTCGAAGAGAGCATCAGCAAGAAGCAGATGCAATCAGGGTCCATCCTCAAGGCCCTGGTGGTCGAGATCCGGCCCGACGTCGTGATCGTCAATGCCGGCCTTAAGTCGGAGGGTGTCATCCCCGCCGAGCAGTTTTACAACGAACAGGGTGAGCTGGAAGTCGCCGTAGGCGACGAGGTCGAAGTCGCGCTCGATGCGTTCGAGGACGGCTTCGGCGAGACGCGCCTGTCGCGCGAGAAGGCCAAGCGTGCCCGTTCGTGGACCCGTCTCGAGGACTCGTTCAACAAGGGCGAGATCGTCAAGGGTTTCATCACCGGCAAGGTCAAGGGTGGCTTCACCGTCGAGGTCGACGGCGTGCGCGCCTTCTTGCCCGGTTCGCTGGTGGACGTGCGCCCGGTGCGCGACCCCGTCTACTTGGAAGGCAAGGAACTGGAGTTCAAGGTCATCAAGCTCGACCAGCGCCGTAACAACGTGGTGGTCTCCCGCCGCGCGGTGGTGGAGCAGGAATACAGCGCCGAGCGCGAAGAGCTGCTCACCAAGCTGCAGGAAGGCGCCACCGTCAAGGGTGTGGTCAAGAACCTCACCGAGTACGGCGCGTTCGTGGACCTCGGCGGCATCGACGGCCTGTTGCACATCACCGACATGGCCTGGAAGCGCGTCAAGCATCCTTCCGAGGTCGTGGCCGTGGGCCAGGAGATCGAAGTCAAGGTGCTCAAGTTCGACCGCGAGCGTAACCGCGTGTCGCTGGGCCTGAAGCAGCTGGGCGAGGACCCGTGGGTCGACATCGCCCGCCGCTATCCGAACGGCACCCGCTTGTTCGGCAAGGTCACCAACCTGGCGGACTACGGCTGCTTCGTGGAGATCGAGCCGGGCGTGGAAGGCCTGGTGCATGTCTCCGAGATGGACTGGACCAACAAGAACATCAACCCGGCCAAGGTCGTCCAGGTGGGCGACGAGACCGAGGTGATGGTGCTGGACATCGACGAGGAGCGCCGCCGCATCTCGCTGGGCATGAAGCAGTGCAAGCCGAACCCCTGGGACGACTTCGCCAACAGCCACGAGAAGGGCGACCGCATCAAGGGCAAGATCAAGTCGATCACCGACTTCGGCATCTTCGTGGGCCTGGACGGCGGCATCGATGGCCTGGTGCACCTCTCCGACATCTCCTGGGACATGCCGGGCGAAGAGGCGGTGCGCAACTACAAGAAGGGCGATGAAGTCGAGGCCGTGGTGCTGGCGGTGGACGCCGAGCGCGAGCGCATCTCGCTGGGCATCAAGCAGATGGAGAAGGATCCGTTCTCCAACTTCCTCGCCGACCACCCGAAGGGCAGCATCGTGAAAGGCAAGGTCACGGCTGTCGACGCCAAGGGCGCCAACATCGACCTGGGCAATGGCATCGAGGGTTACCTGCGTGCCTCCGAGCTGTCGCGCGACCGCATCGAGGATGCCCGCACCGTGTTGAAGGAGGGCGACGAGGTCGAAGCCCGCTTCACCGGCGTGGACCGCAAGAACCGCACTCTGAGCCTGTCCGTAAAGGCCAAGGAGATGCAGGAAGAGGCGCAGGCCATGGAAGACTACGGCCGCGGCACCGGCACCGGCGGCGGCACCACCGCCTTCGGCGACCTGCTCAAGGAGCACATCGGCGGTTCCAAGGAAGACTGATGATGGAAGCGCCCGCGGCTGTCAGGCCGCGGGCGCCTCTCCATGATTAAGCGTCAAGAACAGGGGTCTGGGGTTACACTCGTTCGGCACAAGGCAGAGCATGACAAAGTCTGAGCTGATCGAACTCATCTCACGCAAGCAGAGCCACCTCGCCGCCAAGGACATCGAACTGGCGGTGAAGATGATCCTCGAACGCATGAGCAACGCGCTGTCCACCGGACGGCGCATCGAGATCCGGGGTTTCGGCAGTTTCTCCCTGCACTTCAGGCCTCCGCGCATGGGCCGCAACCCGAAGACAGGTGATGCCGTGGCGCTGCCGGGCAAATATGTACCGCACTTCAAGCCTGGCAAGGATCTGCGCGATCGCGTGAATGGCGATGAAGACAGCGTCGCCGAAGCCTGACGCTGGCCGCCGGGAGGCGGCATCCTGACCATGCTCCGTTGGATCACCCTCATCTCGCTCGTGCTGGTGTTCGTCCTGGCGCTGTACCTGGCCTACGCCAATGGCGCCATGGTGCGGCTCGACTATCTGGCCGGCAGCGAGGAAGTACACCTCTCCTCCGCGTTGCTCGGCGCGGCCGTGATCGGCTGGCTGCTGGGTCTGGTCAGCGGCTTCACCGTGGTGTGGCGCCTGCGCCGTGAGCTGCGCCGCCGGAAGCGCATGCTGGATGAGGCCGAATCCGAGATCCGGAACCTGCGTAGCGTGCCGCCCCAGCATGAACGTTAGTTCCGGCGTCGCCGCTTTCGTGCTGATCGTGGGCGCCGGCGTCGGCGGCTGGGCCCTGGGTCGCTGGAAAAGCAGCCGCCAACGTGCCTTGCCTGCGAAGTTCGCCAGTGCCGAATACTTCAAGGGCCTGAACTTCCTGCTCAATGCGGAGCCAGACAAGGCTATCGAGGTATTCATCCGCATGGCCGAGGTGGACTCGGACACGGTGGAGACGCATTTCGCGCTGGGCAGCCTGTTCCGCGGCCGCGGCGAGGCGGACCGGGCCATCCGCATCCACCAGAACCTGATTGCGCGGCCGAACCTGAGCCGCCAGCACCGTGCCGAAGCGCTCTACGAGCTGGCGCAGGATTATCTGCGCGCCGGCCTCATGGACCGGGCCGAGAGCATCCTGTTGGAGCTCCTGGATGCGCCGTCCTATACCGAACAGGTGCTGCACAGCCTGGTGACGCTCTACGAGATGCAGCGGGACTGGGAACAGGCCATCGCCATGCGCAAGCGCCTGGAATCCCTCACCACCGAGCCGGAGAACAAGATCATCGCCCAGTACTACTGCGAACTGGCGCAGACCGCGCTGCTCAACCAGGACCTGACTGAGGCGCAGAGATACCTGAAGAGGGCGCAGTCCCAGGACAAAGACTGCGTGCGCGCCCACCTGATGCTGGCGCAGATGGCTGAAAATACTTCCGACTGGGAAGAGAGCCGCCGCCAGTACCGCTCGGTGCTGGAACATGAGATCCGGTACGCCACCGAGGTGTTACCGGCATTGGCGCGCATCGTGCGCAAGCAGGAAGGCGAGGCCGTCTTCGAGGAACGCCTGCACAAGCTCAAGGATTCGAACCCCAAGGCGGCTCGTTACATCGGGCTCGCTGCCGTGATGGATGACAGCCTCAACGACCCCCTTTCACGCGAATGTGTCGCCGAATACCTGCGTACCGAACCGACACTGCAAGGGCTCTACCAGATGCATGTCGCGCTGGCCGCGCGCCACGGCGAGGCCGCCAGCGCCGACATCGAGCCGTTGCGGGTCGCGGTGCGCAATCTCATGAAAGCCGGTCCCCGGTACCGTTGCGAGGAATGTGGTTTCCGCAGCCGCACGCTCTATTGGCAATGCCCCACATGCAAGACCTGGGACAGTACCGTGCCTTTCCATGAGGTGGTGCTTTCCGGACCCGGCCAGAATGTCCATCCGAAGACGGCCATTTCATGACCCCGAAAAAGCCATCCCAAGATGCGGCACTTTCCGGCGGCGCATCCTGCTTCGCCGGAAAGCCCAGGGCAGACATCCTGTCTGCCCGTCCGCGACAATGTCGCGGACCCCTGTGCCGCAACCGCTCCGGCCAAACCGGGATCTAACGCGATAGTTCCGCAAAGGTAGAACAAGAATGTCCGCACCCCGTGTCCGCAAAGCCGTATTCCCCGTCGCCGGTCTGGGCACCCGTTTCCTTCCTGCCACCAAGGCATCGCCGAAGGAGATGCTGGCCGTAGTGGACAAACCCATCATCCAGTACGCCGTGGAGGAAGCGGTGGCGGCGGGCGTGGAGGTCCTGGTGTTCGTCACCAGCCGGACCAAACGGTCGATCGAGGACCACTTCGACAGCGCCTATGAGTTGGAGACCGAGCTCACGCGGCGCGGCAAGACCGCGGAACTGGAACTGGTACAGAGCATCGTGCCGCCGCACGTGTCATGCGTCTATATCCGCCAGGCGGAAGCCTTGGGGTTGGGTCATGCAGTGCTCTGTGCCGAACCTGCGGTGGGTAATGAACCCTTTTTCGTGATCCTGGCGGACGACCTCATCGATGGAAGCCGCGGTTACGCGCTCCAGCAAATGGTGGAGGTCTACAACGAGCGTGGTGCCAGCATGGTGGGCATCGAGCGCGTCAGGCATGAAGAGACGAACCGCTACGGCATCATCCGTCCCAAGGATGCGGGACCGCGCCTGCATCAGGTGACCGAGATCGTGGAGAAGCCCCAGCCCGACGTCGCGCCGTCCAACCTGGGAGTGGTGGGCCGCTACATCCTGACCCCGCGGATCTTCGAGCTCCTGAAGACCACCGGCCGCGGCACCGGCGGCGAGATCCAGCTCACCGACGGCATCGCCGCGTTGCTGACCCACGAGAAGGTGTTCGGCTATGAGTTCGAGGGCGTACGTTATGACTGCGGCAACAAGCTGGGTTATCTGCGCGCCACGGTGGAGTTCGGGCTGAAACACGATGAATTCGGCGATCATTTCCGCAACTACCTGAAGCAAGTGGCAGCGGACTTGGCCTCCGGCAAGAAGTGACCCAAAGCTGTTGGCTCGGCAGGGCGGGCGCTTTCGCTCGCGACGCTTTGGGGAGGGGGTATTTCTTGTGACTAATTTGCTTTCTTGGATCTTATTGGTCGTCGCGGGCTTCTTCGAGGTGGCCTGGGCCATCGGCCTCAAATACACAGAAGGATTGTCCAGACCGTTGCCGACGGTACTCACCGTCGCTGCCATGGTCATCAGCATGGGGTCGCTCGGGATCGTCGCCCGGCAACTGCCCATCGGCACCGCCTACGCGGTGTGGACCGGCATCGGTGTGTTCGGCACTGCGGTGCTGGGAATGTATCTCTTCGGGGAATCGATGGCGCCGCTGAGGTTGGTCTGCCTCGGACTGATAATCACGGGGATAGTGGGACTCAAGCTGACCGCCGCTTAACGTTCTTTCGGACTCTTCACGGCCTCGTCCGCCTCCTTCTCCGCGGCCTGGATCAGTCTGCGCAGGTTCTTGAAGCCCCGCAGGTAGAGCCGGATCCGGTAGGTGAACACGGTCCAGGCCGGGAAATGCTTCTTGGCGAACATGAGTTCGCAGTAGTAATAGGATTTCTCGAAGAAGTTGTTCTTCACGCCGGTACCCACACCACCCGTCACGCTGCGGTGGTGGAAGAGGGCGGCGGCGGCCGAAAACTTGAAGCTAAGGCCGGCCTTATAGGCCCGTCGCGCGTAGTCACTCTCCTCACGTACCGAGACGCCCTTGAAGTTCTCGTCGAACAGCCCGATGCGCTCGATCACCTCGCGGCGGATGGAGAAGTTGCAGCCCGTGATGTTGTTGGTGATGCCGTCCCGGTCGTAGTTGTCGCCACCCTTGAAGCGCAGCGAACCCGTGAGCCAGGTGGGCCGGGAGGGCTGCCTGGAGCCCTGTTCCGTGACCCGACCCTGCACCACGTGAGTCCCATCTGCGTGGGCGGCCAGGTGGGCCGAGACGAATCCGGGCTCGAAGCTCACGTCGTCGTCGATGAAGACGATGACCTCGCCGCGGGCCCGCCGCAGGCCCTCGTTGCGGGCCTTGGTGACGGACGCGAAATCCGGCCGCACGTGGATGAAGCGGCCGCCGTTTTCCGCCAGGAAACTGTCGGTGGCGGGCTCGTGGGCGCGGGTCTGGTCGATTAGCAGGATCTCAAGCCCTGGGCAGTCCTGGGCGAAGGCGCAACGCAAGGTGCCCACGAGGAGTTCCTCGCGGTTGTAGCTCGGGATGACGAGGCTGGCTTTGATGGTTTCGGGCATGTCGGGCCTGATTTTATTGACCCCTGCCGGGGGCCTGTTTAAACTATGCGCCCTTCAAGATTCCCCGGTAGCTCAGTGGTAGAGCAGTAGACTGTTAATCGACTGGTCGCTGGTTCGAATCCGGCCCGGGGAGCCACTTCCTTCTTTCCAGGCGCCCTCTAAGCCTTCTGCAGCCAGCCGGCGATACGGCCCATGGCGCCTTTC
This sequence comes from Gammaproteobacteria bacterium, assembly GCA_035465695.1. Classification (GTDB taxonomy): domain Bacteria; phylum Pseudomonadota; class Gammaproteobacteria; order Natronospirales; family REEB76; genus DASUBN01. Next base: position 4,299 of record DATIVR010000178.1, on the reverse strand, counting down.
AGGTTTTCCATGCTGGTGGCGAAGGACATGCGCACGTGGCCCGGCGCCCCGAAGGCCGAACCTGCGACCGCCGCCACCCCCGCGTCCACCAACAGGCGCTCGCAGAGCTCGTAGTCATCCTTGAGCTTGAAGCGCTTGATGGCCTCCGAGAAGTCGGCGAAGGCATAGAAGGTGCCGTCTGCCGGCAGAATCGAGACTCCGGGCATGGCCTTGAGGGCACCGTGCACATAGTCGTGCCGCTCCTTGAACGCCTTGCACATCATCTGCACGTATTCCTGGCTGCCATTGAGCGCCGCTTCCGCCGCCGCCTGGGAGATGGAGGAGGGATTGGAGGTGCTCTGGGACTGCATGTTGCCCATGGCCTTGATGATGGGTTCCGGGCCGCCGGCGTAGCCGATGCGCCAGCCGGTCATGGCATAGGCCTTGGAGCAGCCGTTCAGCACCAGGGTGCGGTCGTACAGATCCGGACAGGCCATGAGGATGTTGCAGAAGGCCTCGCCGTGCCAGATGAAGGGCTCGTACATGTCGTCGGTGGCGATGAGCACGTCCGGGTGTTTGCGCAGCACCTCGCCGAAAGCCGCGAGCTCGCTCTTGCGGTAGGCCATGCCGGTAGGATTGGACGGGCTGTTGATCACCACCAGCTTGGTCTTCTTGCTGATGGATCTCTCCAACTGCGACGGCGTGAGCTTGTAGTGCTGCGCCGGTCCCGCGTAAGGCATCACCGGCGTGGCATCCGCGATGGCAACGATCTCGGGGTAGGAGACCCAGTAGGGTGCCGGCACCACCACCTCATCGCCCTTGTTCAGCACGGCCTGGCACAGGTTGAAAAAGCTCTGCTTGCCCCCAGATGAGACCAATATCTGGTTGGTGGTGTAATTAAGACCGTTGTCGCGCTTGAACTTGTCCACCACCGCCTTGCGCAGCGACAGCGTCCCTTCCACCGCGGTGTATTTGGTCTGGCCGGCGCGCATGGCGCGGATGGCGGCCTCTTTGACGTGCTCCGGCGTGTCGAAATCCGGTTCACCGGCGCCCAGGCCGATGATGTCCTTGCCTTCGGCCTTGAGTGCCGCGGCGCGCGCGGTCACCGCGAGCGTGGGCGAGGGCTGCAGCCGCGCGGCGCGTTCAGAGAGGGCGGTTTTCAAGCGGAGGGCTCCATCCAGGCGGGCGGGGCGGTATCATCATAAAGGAAAGGCATAGACGGCACCATGAGCGATCCCTTCAAGCTGGCTTCCGACTACAAACCCTCCGGTGACCAGCCGGCGGCCATCGCGGGTCTCACCGCGGGGCTGAACGATGGTCTGGCGCGCCAGACGCTCCTTGGCGTCACCGGCTCCGGCAAGACCTTCAGCATCGCCAACGTCATCCAGAACGTGCAGCGGCCCACGCTGGTGCTGGCACCCAACAAGACCCTGGCGGCACAGCTCTATGGCGAGTTCAAGACCTTCTTCCCGCACAACGCCGTGGAGTACTTCGTATCCTATTACGACTATTACCAGCCGGAGGCCTACGTCCCGTCCTCCGATACCTACATCGAGAAAGACGCATCCATCAACGAGCACATCGAGCAGATGCGGCTCTCGGCCACCAAGGCCATGCTGGAGCGGCCGGACACCATCATCGTGGCCACGGTCTCTGCGATCTCCGGCCTGGGCGACCCGAACTCGTATCTGAGCATGGTGTTGCACATCAGCCGCGGCGAGAAGATCGACCAACGCGCCATCCTGCGCCGCCTGGCGGAGATGCAATACACCCGCAATGAGATGGACTTCTCGTCCGGCAGTTACCGGGTGCGAGGCGAGATCATCGACATCTTCCCGGCGGAATCCGACCGGGAAGCCTTGCGCATCGAGCTCTTCGACGATGAGGTGGAATCCCTGACGCTGTTCGATCCGCTCACGGGCGCCAGCATCCGCCCGGTACCGCGTTACACCGTGTTCCCCACCAGCCACTATGTGACGCCCCGCGGCACGCTGCTGGAAGCGGTGGACAAGATCAAGGCGGAGCTGAAGCCACGCCTGGAGGAGTTGCGCCAGGCCAACAAGCTCGTCGAGGCCCAGCGACTGGAACAGCGCACCCTCTTCGACATCGAGATGATGGTGGAGATCGGCTACTGCAGCGGCATCGAGAATTACTCACGACACCTCTCCAACCGCAAGGCGGGTGAACCGCCTCCGACCTTGTTCGACTACCTGCCGGCCAACGCGCTGATGGTGGTGGACGAGAGCCATGTGACCATCCCGCAGCTGGGCGGCATGTATAAGGGCGACCGCTCCCGCAAGGAGACCCTGGTGGAGTACGGCTTCCGCCTGCCTTCGGCCCTGGATAACCGACCGCTGCGCTTCGAGGAGTGGGAGGCGCGCGCGCCCCAAGCCATATTCGTCTCGGCGACGCCCGGGCCCTATGAGAAGCGCACCTCCGACAACACCGTGGAGCAGGTGGTGCGGCCCACCGGCTTGATCGATCCCAACGTCGAAGTCAGGCCAGCCCGCACCCAGGTGGATGACCTCTTGTCCGAGGTGAAGCTGCGCGCCGAGCGCAACGAACGGGTGCTGGTGACCACGCTCACGAAGCGCATGGCCGAGGACCTGACCGAATACTTCGCCGAGCATGGCGTCAAAGTGCGATACCTGCACTCGGATATCGAGACCGTGGAACGCACCGAGATCATCCGCGACCTGCGCCTGGGCGTGTTCGACGTGCTGGTAGGCATCAACCTGCTGCGTGAAGGCCTGGACCTGCCGGAGGTCTCGCTGGTGGCGATCCTGGATGCGGACAAAGAAGGTTTCCTGCGTTCCGAAGGTTCGCTGATCCAGACCATCGGGCGAGCCGCCCGCAACGTGAACGGCATGGCCATTCTCTACGCCGAGACCCGCACTGGTTCCATGGAACGGGCGCTGGCGGAGACCGACCGTCGCCGCAACAGGCAACTGGCCTACAACCAGGAACACGGCATCACCCCGGCAGGCATCCAGAAGGCCGTGGCGGATGTCATGGAAGGCGCGCGGGCCTACGCGGCCGGCGTACGTGCGCCGCTGCCGAAGGCAGCGGACGAGCGGGGCCGTTACGAGGCCATGCCGGCGGAGAAGCGCCTGAAACTCATCCGGCAGCTGGAGCAACAGATGCAGAAGGCCGCCCGCGACCTGGAGTTCGAGGAAGCCGCACGTTTGCGGGACGAGATCCGCGTGCTGCGAGAAGTGGATATGGGTTTGCCGCAAGTGAAGACCGGCAGCTAAGGCGTCTTCGCTGAAAACCTTGAAGAAACAAGGCCTTTCCGGTATCGTTCGCTGCTGACTTCATAGGCGTGTAGCTCAGCTGGTTAGAGCACCACCTTGACATGGTGGGGGTCGTTGGTTCGAGTCCAATCACGCCTACCAACCAAACAATACGAGTTTAGGTTCACACAACCCGAAGCACGCGGCCCCTCGTATAGGCCGCCACTGTAAGGAGACGAAGATGCCCGCCATCACGCTGCCCGACGGTTCCCAACGCAAATTCGATCATCCGGTGACGGTCGCGGAAGTGGCCGCCAGCATCGGTCCTGGTCTGGCCAAGGCCGCGCTCGCCGGCAAGGTGGACGGCAAAGTGGTGGACACCTCCTTCACCATCGATCATGACGCACCGCTCAGCATAATCACCGAGCGCGACGCCGAAGGCCTGGACGTGATCCGCCATTCCACGGCACACCTGCTGGCCCAGGCGGTCAAGCAGCTGTTCCCGGAGGCGCAGGTCACCATCGGACCGGTGATCGAAGATGGCTTCTATTACGACTTCTCCTTCAACCGCCCCTTCACACCGGAGGACCTGGCGGCCATCGAGAAGCGCATGGAGGAATTGGCGGGGCAGGACCAGATGGTCACCCGCAGCGTGATGCCGCGCGACGAGGCCGTTAAGTTCTTCCGCGACATGGGCGAGAAGTACAAGGCCGAGATCATCGCCAGCATCCCCGCCAATGAGCAACTCTCCCTGTATCGGCAGGGCGACTTCATCGATCTATGCCGCGGCCCCCATGTGCCCAGCACCGGCAAGCTCAAGGCATTCAAGCTCATGAAGGTCGCCGGCGCCTATTGGCGCGGCGACTCCAAGAACGAGATGCTGCAGCGCATCTACGGCACCGCCTGGACCGACAAGAAGGCTCTGCAGGCTTACCTCACGCGGCTGGAGGAAGCGGAGAAGCGCGATCACCGCCGGATCGGCCGCGAACTGGATCTGTTCCACACCCAGGAAGAGGCGCCGGGCATGATCTTCTGGCACCCGCGCGGCTGGGCACTGTGGCAGCAGGTCGAGCAGTACATGCGCCGC
>DATIVR010000177.1:0-4759 GCA_035465695.1 Gammaproteobacteria bacterium | reverse complement strand
CAAAAGCTGGGATTTTGCCGTCTAAAAGGCTTCCCAGACGCATTTCGAACACTAAAGCTCCCTGGGGCAGGTCCAGGGCCTTTACGAGCCCAGGGTGCAAGGAGCCTATCCAGCCCAATTCCTGGCCATCCAGCAGCAAGCAGGCAGATTGGCCGGGATGCAGAGCCGGATGAAGCTTGGCCTCAGCTTTGAGGCGGCCGGCCGCCCCGGCGGGCCTGAGCAGGGCTTCGATGTCGCCTTTCAGATCGGCGAAGTCCGCCGTCCGCTCTATCTCACCCCACTGGAGCGGAAATTCCGGTCCAGAAATCAAGCCGGAGATCACATTTTCCTGAATTATTTCATCAAGTTGAGATATAAACCTCAAACCAGTCTCAAAGATTCGGATGCGGTTTTGCTGCCGGTTCAGGTTGTACTGGAGCACTTTAAGCAGCCCGGGCCAGAGGCCCAGCCGCATCTCGGTCATGTCTGCGGTGATCGGATTCGCCAGGGTCAGGGCTGCCTGCGGCGTGCCGTAGACGCGGCTCTGCAGAGTGGAGTCCACGAAGCTGTAGGTCACGGCCTCCTGGTAACCCCGCTCCACCATCACCTGGCGAAGGCGCCGCAAGTCCACCCGGGCCTCCGGCAAGTGCTCCATGCCCTGGCGTGAGGGATATTGGACGGCCGGGATCTTGTCGTACCCGTGGATCCGGCCGACCTCTTCGATCAGGTCTTCCTCGATCTCGATATCGAAACGATGGCTCGGAGGCACTGCACTCCAGCCATCCTTGTCAGCACTCACGATGAAGCCCAGGCGCGTCAGGATCGCGGTCACTTCGGCATCAGGCACCTGGATACCCAGCACCGAGCTCACACGGGTGCGACGCAGCTTGATGGGCTTGCTGGCCATCGAGGTGCTCTCGGCGGTGATCACCGAGGTCGGCCCCGGCTGCCCGCCGGCGATCTCCAGGAGCAGCTGGGTCGCGCGCTCCATGGCGCGGGCTTGGCCCCGGGGGTCCACGCCCCGCTCGAAACGATACGCGGCATCCGTGAGCAGGTCGAAGCGCCGCGGCCGGCCACTGATAGCCGAAGGCGCAAAGAATGCGGCTTCCAGCAGCACATCGGTGGTGCCAGCGACCACGTTGGACTCCCCGCCACCCATGATGCCGGCGAAACCTTGTAGCCGGCTCTTATCTGCGATCACCAGCACGTCGGGCCCGGCTTCATAGACCTGGCCATTGAGAAGCTTGGCCTTCTCACCTGCTTTCGCCATGCGGACCGTGATGCCGCCGTCCAGACGCGCCAGGTCGTAGGCATGCATGGGCTGCCCCAGTTCCAGCATCACATACTGGGTCACATCCACCGCCGGATGGATCGGCTTCAGTCCGGCTCGGCGCAGGCGTTCGCGCATCCAAAGCGGTGTCACTGCATCGCTGCGCAGGCCCCTGATAATGCGGGTGGCGAATACCGGGCAGGCCTTCCCGGCCTGGATGCCCACCGGGAAGACATCCTTGATGGCCGCCTTCACCGGCGCAACATCGGTCCTGCCCAAGGCCGTGCCATAGAGCGCCGCCAACTCGCGGGCCACGCCCAGGATGCTCAGGCAATCGCCGCGGTTAGGGGTGATCTCGATCTCGATGAGCTGGTCATCGCCGCCCAGATACTCGCGAAGGTCCTGTCCGACCGGCGCGTCATCCGGCAGCGTGAACAGGCCGGAGGCATCTTCCATCAGACCCAGTTCCTTGGCGGAACAGAGCATGCCGGAGGATTCCACGCCGCGCAGGGCCGCCTGCTTGATCTCGGTGCCGTCCGGCAGTCTCCCGCCGGGCAGGATCACCGGCGCCTTCATGCCCGACCTCACGTTGGGCGCGCCACAGACGATCTGCAGGATCTTGCCTGTACCCGCATCCACCTGGCAGACGTTGAGTTTGTCGGCGGAAGGATGCCTCTCGAAGCTCTTGACCTGTCCAACGTAGACCTTCTCGAAGGCTGGGATAGCGGGCGTCACCGACGCCACCTCCACGCCGCCCGAGCCGAGCTTGCGGCCGATGCTCTGGGCATCGTCGGTCAGCTTCATGAATTCCTTCAACCAGTTGACGCTGATCTTCATGTGCCGCGCCTCACTGGAACTGGCGCAGGAAGCGCAGGTCGTTGTCGTAGTTCATGCGGATATCGTCTATGCCGTAGCGCAGCATCCCCAAGCGCTCCACGCCGATGCCGAAGGCCCAGCCGGTATAACGCTCCGGATCGATCTTGCAGGCCTTGAGTACGTTGGGGTGCACCATCCCGCAGCCCAGCACCTCCAGCCAGCCCGTGTGCTTGCACACGCGGCATCCCTTGCCGCTGCAGAACACGCAGCTGATGTCCACTTCCGCTCCCGGTTCCACGAACGGGAAATACGAGGGGCGGAACCGCAGCTTGAGGTCATCCTTCTCGAAGAAGTGCTGCATGAAGTCCGTGAGCGTGCCACGCAGATGCGCCATGCTCACACCCTCGTCCACCAACAATCCTTCCACCTGATGGAACATCGGCGTATGGGTCATGTCGTAATCGTGCCGGTAGGTACGGCCCATGGCGATGACGCGGATGGGCGCGCCGGTCTTCAGCATGGCGCGGATCTGCACCGGCGAAGTGTGCGTGCGCAGCAGGAAAGGCCGGTCTTTCAGGTAGAAAGTATCCATCTCGGCACGGGCCGGATGGTCGGGCTTGAAGTTCAGCGCATCGAAGTTGTGGAAGTCGTCTTCGATCTCGGGTCCCGCCTCGATGCGAAAGCCCATGCGTTCGAACAGCGTCTGCACGCGCTCCATGATGCGAGTGGAAGGATGCAGCCCGCCCGCCTCCTGGCCCCGGCCCGGCAAGCTTACGTCCACGGCTTCGCTGGCGAGCTTGGTGGCAAGGTCCGCCTGCTCCAGTTCGACTTTGCGCGCGTCCAGGCATTCGCCCACCGCCTGCTTGGCGGCGTTGATGCGCTGGCCCGCGGCGGAGCGCTCTGTCGCCGGCAGCTTGCCCAAGGCTTGCAGCTCTGCGGTGATCACGCCCTTCTTGCCGAGGTAGTGCACCCGCACCTCATCCAGCGCCGCGAGTGTGTTGCAGGCGGTGGCCTTGGACTTGGCTTCGGCGATCAGCTTATCGAGGTCGGTGCTCATGGGTCGTTCTTCTTACCCCGTGTACCCCAAAAAGAAAAGGGGGAGGTCCTGAGAAGGACCTCCCCCTACTTGCTCTGATTGAAAGCCCTCAGCGGGCCATCATATGTCTCAGGCTAAGCTGGCTTTGGCCTTCTCGGCGAGGGCGGCAAAACCGGCCTTGTCGAACACGGCGATGTCGGCCAGCACCTTGCGGTCCAACTCGATCTTCGCCTTCTTCAGGCCGTTCATGAAGCGGCTGTAGGACAGCCCCGAGAGGCGCGCCGCGGCGTTGATGCGGGCGATCCAGATGCCACGCATGTCGCGCTTCTTGAGCCGACGGTCGTTATAGGCATACTGCCCGGCAGCCATCACCGCCTGTTTGACGGTGCGGATGTTCTTGCGCCGGGCATTGTAATAACCCTTCGCCTTGGCGATGGTCTTCTTATGCTTGGCGCGGCTGGTGACGGAACGTTTTACGCGTGCCATTTCTCTATCCTCTCTTGATTACGACCAGGGCAGCATCTGCTTCACGCGGCCGTGATCCTGCGGGACCACGAGCGTGGCGCCACGAAGCTGGCGCTTGCGCTTGCTGCTCTTCTTGGTGAGGATGTGGCGCTTATGCGACTGGCCACGCTTGTACTTGCCGGTGCCGGTGGCGCGGAAGCGCTTGGCGGCAGCCCGGTTGGTCTTGATCTTGGGCATGACTGGACTCCTGATTGTTTCTGGTAAGCCTGGCCCCGCTCACAAGCGGCGTTGAGGTGTTCGCCAGGGGTGACGCCTGAGGCCGTCACTTTTGTTGCTCCATACCGTCTTAGCGCGAAAAACTCACTTCTTCTTCGGGCCGATGATCATCACCATCTGTTTGCCCTCGAGGCGGGGGAACTGCTCGATCTGCCCCACTTCCTCCAGATCCTTCTTGATGCGCTCCAGGATCTCCACGCCGATGTCCTGGTGCAGCAACTCGCGCCCGCGGTACCTCAGGGTCACCTTCGCCTTGTCGCCTTCCGTGAGGAAGCGCGTCAGGTTGCGCAGCTTGATCTGGTAATCGCCCTCGTCCGTGGTCGGACGGAACTTAACTTCCTTGACCTGGATCTGTTTCTGCTTCTTGCGCGCGACCTGCTGCTTCTTGTTGACCTCGAAGAGATACTTGCCGAAGTCCATCACGCGGCAGACCGGCGGCTCCGCGGTGGGAGACACCTCCACGAGATCCAGGCCCGCCTCTTCGGCGTAGCGGATGGCCTCGCGGGTGAACATGATTCCGATCTGATCGTTATTCGGTCCGATGACTCGGACCTTGGGCGTCGTGATCTCCCCGTTTCGCCGGGCGCGCTTCTCAGAGCTAATACATGATCCTCCAAAAATAAACCTGAACCTGCTCCGTCATTCCGCGGAGCAGCGGTTCAGGCTGACACTCCATGCCGTGACACCACTTCAGCCTCCAGACGCCGGGCGAAGTCCTCGATCCTGAGGCTGCCCAGATCCTGGCCTTCGCGCGTGCGCACCGCCACGGAACCCGATTCCATCTCCTTGTCGCCCACCACCAGGAGGTAGGGGACGCGCTGGAGCGTATGTTCGCGTATTTTAAAGCCTATCTTCTCGTTCCTCAAGTCGGATTCCACCCGAAATCCCTGATTTCCATGGGTTTTCAGGGTCTCGGC
>DATIVR010000176.1:0-9634 GCA_035465695.1 Gammaproteobacteria bacterium | reverse complement strand
GGATCGGATGGCCGTAGGGATTCATGCTGATCTCGATCTGCTTCCGCTCCATCAAGGCGCGGTACCGCTGCGGGATGGCGGTGATGACTTCGTGCACCAAGCCCAGCAGTTCCCGGCGATCCTCGCTGTCATAACTCCTGCCCTTCTCCGCCAGGCGCTGCGCGCGAGGATCGCGTTCACGGATCGATTCCCCAAGCCATGCCAGGTGGTACCAGACCAACAGGTCACCCACCAGCCGTGTGTCGATGTAGTGGGACATATCGGGATGAGCCAATACCCAGTCCGCCATCTCGGCCAAGCGCTGGAAGCCCGGGAAGCGATCCACCATGCGCCTGCGCTGGAGCCGCAGGCAGGCATGCATCAGGCTGCGAAGATTGTCTTCTCCGACCGGTAGCACCGGGTCGCCGAGCGCCGCGAGCAGCGGGTCCCGCAGGCCGCTGCGCCCCGAGAAGAAACCCTCGAGCTGGAGCCGATAGTCGTCCAATTGGTCGAGCAGGATGGGGGAGAAATTGAGCACGGCCACCGCCCCAGGTTCTCTCTCGAGATGGGCGGCCATATCCGAATAGTCCTTGATGGCATGAAGATACGTCCAGGGTGCCAGATACCGTCCTTCCAGCGGCTCCCGATATTCCGGCTGGTGCATGTGCCAGCACAGCACGATCCGGAGGGCTTTCTCCTCATCTCGCATAACTGAGGGACTGCTCCAGCATCTCCGGCGTCACCAGGATGGTTCCGCGCGACGCCACCTCGAAGCGGCGGGCGTCCTCGGCCCGATCCATGCCGATGCTGGTGCCATCGGGTATATAGCAGCCCGTCTCGACGACCGTGTTCCTCAGGCGGCACCCCTTGCCGATGTGCGCACCCGGCAAGAGCACCGAGGAATCCACACTCGAACCCTGCTCCACCGTGACATCGTTGAACAGCAAGGAGTGGCGGACCTGCGCCCCCGAGATGATGCACCCTTCGGCGACCATGGAGTCCAGCGCAGTGCCACGTCGCTCATCTTCATCGAAGATGAACTTGGCCGGCGGCGACAGTTGTTGATAGGACCAGATGGGCCAATCCCGATCATATAAGTTCAACTCCGGGGTCACGCCGATGAGTTCCATGTTGGCGGCCCAGTAGGAATCCAGGTCGCCGACGTCACGCCAATACGCCGGCCTCTGCGTAGCGTGATCGACGAACGGATAGGCATAGGTCCTGGCGTGCCTCACGGCATCGGGGATGATGTTCTTGCCGAAATCGTGGCTGGACGACGTATCCGCAGCATCGGCTAACAGTCTCTCCAGCAGATACCCGGTGTCGAAGACATAGATCCCCATCGATGCCAAGGCCTCGCCCGGGCTGTCCGCCATCGGCCTTGGCACAGGCGGTTTCTCCTCGAACTCCAGCACCCGACCATCGCCGTCGGTCGCCATGATGCCGAAAGCACTGGCCCGCCCCAACGGCACGGGGATGCAGCCGACCGTGACGTCGGCCCCGCGGTTCACATGGAATCCCAACATCAGGCCGTAGTCCATCTTGTATACATGGTCACCACCCAGCACCAATACGAAGCGCGGATCATGAGCCCGGATGATCTCGAGGTTCTGGTAGACCGCATCCGCGGTGCCCGCATACCAGGCGGTGCCGAGTTGTTGCTGGGCGGGCAATATCTCCACGAACTCGCCGAACTCCCTGTGCAGGAAGCTCCAGCTGCTTCCTATGTGATGAATGAGCGAATGCGCTTTGTACTGGGTCATCACGCCTATCCGGCGGATGCCGGAGTTCACGCAGTTCGACAGGGTGAAATCTATGATCCGGTAGCGTCCGCCGAACGGCACTGCGGGCTTCGATCTGTGGCTGGTGAGCGCCCCCAGACGTGAACCGCGGCCGCCCGCCAATACCAGCGCCAGTGTGTCGCGGGAGATCTGGCTTGCCTGGCGCGATGCCAACTCACTGCTCGACATGCAGTCATCCGTCCCGGTGCATCTAGATAGCCGCCTAGCGCCGCCACTCGGCACGCAACGACAGGCAGGTCCCGCGCCACGGGCAATCGAGTTCTTCACAGAGCATGCGGCGATCCGTCGCATAGCAGGGCTCATGCCCCATTTCCCGCTGCGCGGCCCAGATGGACCATCGCCGTTGGGCGGGCCTGGTTCGCTGCGAGAATGCCGCGGGCATTAGCCCGGGTGTGCTCAATACCTGTTCATATGGCATGTTCATGTCTACGCCCTGCATTTCCTGTATTCATGGCTCCTAGGGCCTTCTGGTTCTCCGTCAAACCTCGTCACTCATTACCGCCGTACGGGGTTCGGTCTTCTCCGGAAGTTCAGTGAGCGTGGCTTCGGTCAACAGTAGGGTCCCGGCGACCGACACGGCGTTCTCCAGCGCGATCCGCACCACCTTGGTCGGATCGGTGATACCCGATTCCATGAGGTCGACGAACTGGCCGGTGGCGGCATCGAATCCGGTGTTGCCGGCCGAGGTACGTAACTGATTCACCACCACGCCATCGTCTTGGTTGGAGTTGAGGGCGATCTGCCCGGCCGGAATCGCCAATGAAGCTCGCAACACCCGGATCCCGGTCCGCATGTCGCCCTCACCCTTGGCCTCCTCGTCTTCCAATGCCTGCGCCAGACGGATCAAGGCCAAGCCCCCGCCAGGGACGATCCCCTCTTCGATCGCGGCGCGCGTGGCGGCGATGGAATCCTCGTAGGCGTCCTTGAGCGTCGCAATCTCGGACTCGGAGGCCGCTCCGACGCGGATGACGGCCACGCCCCCGGCGAGCTTGCCATGGCGTTCCTTCAGGTGATCACGGTCGTAACTGGAAGCCGCCATCTCGATCTCCGACTCCAATTGCCTGATGCGGGCCTGGATCGCCGTCTTGTCGCCCGCGCCTCCGACGATGGTCGTATGCGAGGCCGTCACGGTCACCCGTTTCGCCGATCCCAGGTCCTTCAGGGTCAACTTGTCGAGTGTCAGACCGAGCTGCTCGGTCGCCAATGTGGCACCGGTGAGGATGGCGATGTCTTCGAGGATTGCGTGGCGCCGGTCACCATAGCTGGGTGCCTTGACGGCCACACATCCCAGGAGTCCGCGCGCCTTGTTGACGATGAGCGTGGCTAGCGCCTCGCCCTCGACTTCGTCCGCAACTATGAGGAGCGGTCGCGCCGCCTGCACCACCTTTTCCAGTAACGGCACGATGTCCTTGACCGAAAGTATCTTCCTGTCGGTGAGCAGGACGAAGGGATTCTCCAGCACGACCTCCAGCCGCTCGGTGTTGTTTATGAAGTAGGGAGACATATAACCGCGGTCGAAGCGCATGCCCTCGACCACTTCCACGACGGTCTCGGTGCCTTGGCTTTCCTCGAGTGACACCACTCCATTCACCCCGACTTTCTGGATGGCATCGGCGATTATCTTGCCGATGGCGGGATTGTTGTGCGCGGACACCGTGGCGGTCTGTTCGATCTCTTTCGCACCCTTGACCGGACGGGATAGCGAACCCAACTTGGCCAGTGCGCACTTGAGACCATGGTCCAGTCCACGCTTTAGGTCCACCGCGCTTGCACCTGCCGCGATGTTCTTCAGGCCCTCCGAATAGATCGTGTGCGCCAATAGCGTCGCCGTGGTGGTCCCGTCGCCCACGGCCTCTCCCGTGCGCTCCGCCGCCTCCCGCATCATCTGCACGCCCAAGTTCTCCTCCGGATCGTCCAGGCTGACTTCGCGGGCTATGGTCACACCGTCGTTGCAGACGAGCGGGCGGCCGAACTTGCGCTGTATGAGCACGCTCTTGGATTTCGGTCCGAGCGTTATGCGCACAGCATCGGCGAGGGCATTCGCCCCTTTGAGCACGCGGGTCTGTGCCTCGCCATGGAAGAGAAGACGTTTATGAGCCATCGGTCACCTCGCTCTGAGGCGACTTTATGGCCTAACGGCCCTTCTCACATTGACCTAAATCAGGTCGGCGCAAGCGGTGGCTGGCGACCTTTCCCTATGAGATGCACGGTGCTGGCCCAGGGCCCCTGGTCGCCCGGAACCTCGTGAAACCTGACTTCGGTACCCGTCTCGATCTTGTCAAAATCGCCGCCGGCCAGGCTGTGGCGGTGGAAGTGGACCTCCCGTCCTTCAGACGTGCGGATCAGCCCGTAGTCGGCCTCTCGATAGAGCTGTGTCACCTGCCCATGGGCTTCCGGGACGTGCGTCTTCACATCGCCGCGGCGGGTACGCTCGTAGTCCTGGAGCTGCCGGCGAGCCGCATCGAAGACGTCACGGATCACCACAAAGGGGTCCTCATGGGCGCTGTCATCATCGGCAGGTCTATGGCCTGCCTGGATGTCCTTTCCAGGCACTTTAAGATGGATATGGATCCGGTAGCGATTGCCCTTGTGGTGATGTTTCTCCGCCGCCTCGACCACCACATGGCAGTGCTCAAGGACCCGCGAGAACCGTTCCAGCTTGGCGGCATGCCGCTCGATACTAGCGCTGAGCGCCTCGGATTTCTCGATTCCGTGGAAGGTGATCTGCAACGGTATGGTCATGTGGATACCCGACGCTATACCGCAGTATCCATCTGGGTACCGACGATATCCGCCATCCGTTCCATATCCCTCGCCAACACGTGCATCACGTCGTCCAGAGCAAGGATGCCGACCAGCGCGCGCTCCTGATTCAAGACGGGGACCCTGCGGATGCCTTCACTGCTCATCGCATCCAATGCATCGCTCACATCCTGGTCCTCTTCCGCCATCACGGGATTGCTGGTCATGATATCGGCCACCAGGACCTCCTCCGGGTTCAGGCCTTCTGCCATCACGTCGATCGTCAGATCCCTGTCCGTGAGGATGCCCACCGGCGCTGGCTGACCGGAATCCGGTTCCGTAACCACCAGGGTGCCTACGTGCAATGTCCGCATGAGTTCCGCTGCTTCTTGCGCCGTCTGGTTCGCACCGATGGTCGCGACCACGCGGTTGCAGATGTCTCCGACGTTCATGGCTGGTTCCTCCAGGCTCACATCGACAGATATAAGGATGGTGCATGGCCCATCCAACCGCATTGACCTAAGTCAATTTAAGTAGCCAGAAGGGCCGGGCGCGGGGCGGCGGGTGGCACGCAGGGGCCGATAGCACGGCCAGACCAGGCGCCTACGAGGACTCGTTTCCTAGGCTCACATCTCGCGCAACGAATCCGCCACCAGCGACAAGCGTTGTGGCTCCAGGAGATAGATCGTGCGCCGGCTCACGCGTATGAGCCCATACTCGGCGAACTTCGTGAGGAGGCGGCTCACCGTCTCCGGCGCAAGCCGCAGGTGGTTGGCCAGGTCGCGCCGGGACATGGAGAGGGTGACGCGGTCCGCTGGCGCGCGACCATCACCGAGACGTTTCGACAGCATGATGATGAACCCCGCCAGCAGTTCTTCGGCCCGGTAGTCACCTGCCAACAGTTCAGCGCGGTAGGAATACCTGCTCATGGTACGAAGCAGCGCCTCGCTCAAGCCGGGTATCTTCACGAAGAGCTCCGTCAATGCGGGATAAGGGATCGTGTAGACGATGGTGGACTCCAAGGCACTCAGAGTCCCGCCATCCAGCTGTGTGTGAAGAGTGTCGATGCCGGTGATCTCCCCCGGCAGGTAGAAGCCCCACACATGTTCGCGCCCTAGGCGGTCGTAGGTTGAGTCCTTCAGGGATCCGCTCTCGATCATGTAGAGGTCCCGAAGCTCCTTGCCTGCCACGGCGAGATGATCACCCTTTTCCAGAACCACCGGCGGTTGACGATAGGATGCGAACGCCAAGTTGATGTCGGCATCCAGACTCGCGAATGACCTGCACCCTACTGCCGCCCCTGCGGCATCGCTGATTCGATGGCTCCGATTCATGGCGCGTCCCTCGTCGCCGGCTCCCCCCCTGAGGGATTCTGCGCCTCATGCCTCACGATGTATATCTTCAACAGTGCTCTCCTAGCGACAGCTTGCTCTGGAATATGTAATTAGCAGCGTCATCGCGGGGCGCGGCACGGCCAGGGGCGCCGTCTGGATACGCGGTGTCAGCGTGCTACTTGACCGCAAGGACGTCGCAGTCGAGCTTTTGAAACAATTCTTCCGCCACGCTTCCCAGCATCAGGCGCTCCAGGCCTCTCCGACTCACGGTGCCCATCACCACGAGGTCGATGCCATACGTGACACTGAATTCGGTAAGGATGCTTGCCGGAAAGCCATCCAGTATGTGCAGGTGCCGTTCTTCAACGCCGTACTCGTTACCCAATGCCTGTAGCGCCTGCACATGCTCATTGCGCAGTTCCTGCACCAGGCTGTAATCCGGCGCCCACCCGCTGCCGCCCAGCCCCGCGGCGCTGGCCATGACGGGGAGCGGTTGGAAGACATGGACCACGTCGACTGATGCTCCGGTGACCATGCCGTACTTCTCCGCCGCTCCGAGGATCCGCCCGTTCAACTCGTGAGGTCGGTTGTTCTCGTCCAGCGGATCGACCGCCGCCATGATGTGAACAGGCAGATTGTGATGGCCCGGTTTCACCAGCATCAGCGGCGCCGGGCAATGCCTCAACAACTCGAAATCCCAGCCGGTGAGCAGGAGCCGTTTCAAGGCGCGCTCTGTATGCACATCCTTGATGACCAGGTCCGGTTTGATCCGGTCCACTTCAGCGAGCACCTGCTTGGTGAACGGGCTGCCCCAGCAGACCTCGGTAGTCACGCTGAACCCCTCAAGCCGCAAGTGAGTGGTGAATTGCTCCAGTTCGCGACGCCGACCGTCCAGGTACGCGCTGATGCTGAACCCCCTCGCCTCTGCCTTGGCCAGGACCGCATCGAAATCAAATAGCGCGAGGGTGATCTCCGCCTGCGTCTCCTTGGCGAGCGCCATGGCCCTGAAGAGGGCCGCGGTGCGCCGCAGGTCAGGGGGCACTATCACCAGATAACGCGGTCGGTCTGCCATATCGGCCTCAACTGACGTGGATCTACGGTGCAATCTGCGTGAAAAGGCTCGCAGCGGCATTGACCTAGGTCATGTCTGCGGCCGCCCTCAGGGCCCAGACTGGGCCGGCGGATGCAACGATTCGGCAGGGCTCCCAGGAGGACCCCGGGTCGACGGTGAGTTCAGACGGCGACGGGCGCTTTTATCGCGGGATGTGACTGGTAGCCGGTGATCTCGAAGTCTTCGTACTGGTAGTCAAAGATGCTGGAAGGTCTGCGCTTGATGACCAGGCGCGGCAAGGGCAGCGGCTCGCGCCGCAACTGCTCTTCCACCTGCTGCATATGGTTGCTGTAGAGATGGCAATCGCCGCCGGTCCACACGAAGTCCCCCACTCGCAGGTCGGCCTGTTGAGCCACCATGTGGGTCAGCAGTGCATAGGAGGCGATGTTGAAGGGCACCCCCAGGAACAGGTCAGCGCTGCGCTGGTACAGCTGGCAGGAGAGCTTCCCCTCCGCCACGTAGAACTGGAAGAAGGCGTGGCAGGGCTGCAGAGCCATCTCGTCCAGATCGGCCACATTCCACGCGCTCACGATGATGCGCCGCGAATCGGGACTCTTCTTGAGCTGCTCCATCACACGAGCGATCTGGTCGATGTGCCGGCCGTCCGGCGTGGGCCAGGAGCGCCACTGGTAACCGTACACCGGGCCCAGTTCACCCTGTTCGTCAGCCCACTCGTCCCAGATGCTGACGCCGTTCTCCTTGAGGTAGCGGACGTTGGTCTCGCCCCTCAGGAACCACAGCAGTTCGTGGATGATGGAACGGAAATGCAGTTTCTTGGTGGTGACCGCGGGGAACCCGGCGCCCAGATCGAAGCGCATCTGATGGCCGAACACCGAGCGGGTACCGGTGCCGGTGCGGTCGGTCTTGGAGGCACCGTGATCCCGCACCAGCCGCAGCAAGTCCAGGTATTGCCTCACGCCACCGCCTGCTTGCGGTACGCCAGCACCAGCAGCACCACGCCCACGGCGATGAGCGGCAGCGACAGGATCTGGCCCATGGTGACCCAGCCGAAGGCCAGGTAGCCCAGCTGCTGGTCCGGCATGCGCACGAACTCCACCAGGAAGCGGAAGCAGCCGTAGAGGATCGCGAACAGGCCTGACACCGCCATGCGCGGGCGCTTCTTGGCCGAGAACCACCACAGCACCGTGAACATCACCACGCCTTCCAGCAGGAACTCATACAACTGGGAGGGATGATGCGGCGCGCTGTAGCCGCTGGTCTGGGGGAAACAATAATAGGTGAAGCGGTCGTCACTGCAGTCCAGGCGCATGCCCCAGGGCAGCGTGGTCGCCTTGCCCCATAGCTCCCCGTTGATGAAGTTGCCGAGGCGGCCGGCACCCAGGCCGATGGGGACGACGGGCGCGATGAAGTCCACCACGTCGAAGAAATGCCGGCCCTGCTGGCGGCAATAGATCCAGAGGGCCACCAGCACGCCGACGAGCCCGCCGTGGAACGACATGCCGCCGTTCCACACGAAGAAGAAGGTCTTGGGATCGGCCAGCAGGCCACTCCAGTCGTAGAACAGCATGTAGCCGGTGCGGCCGCCGAGCACCACACCCAGCGCCACGTAGAACAAGAGGTCCTGCAGCTGCACCGCGGTCCAGCCGCTGGCAGGTTTCCGACTGCGCAGGTACATGCACCAGTAGCCGCCCAGGAAGCCCACCAGATAGGTGATGCCATACCAGTGGATGGCGGGCTGGAAGACGTGGCCGAAGAGGTGCCAGGTGCCGAGTGACAAGGCGACCGGGTTTATGTGTGGATAGGTCAGCATAGGATCATTTTACCGACTCTTTAGGCGACGACACGGACATAGAAAGCTTTCAGGTACGAGGTTTCCGGGATGGCGGGATGCACGGGGTGATCCGGAGCCTGCATGCCCTGCTCCAGCACCTGGGCATCTCGTCCCAAGTGGCGCACGGCGGTCTGGATGGCGCCCAGCAGGTCCTCCGCGCTCATGTGATGGGAACATGAGCAAGAAATGAGCATCCCATCCCGCTCCAACACCTGCATGGCCAGCTGGTTCAGACGCCGGTAAGCGTCCTTCCCCGCCGCCAGGTCCTTGCGGCGCTTCACGAAGGCGGGCGGGTCCAGCACCACCACGCCGAACTTCTGGCCCTGGTCCTTCAGGTCCTTGAGGGCGTCGAAAGCATCTGCGTGGAGAGTGTCCACCTTCACGCCATTGGCCTGGGCATTCTTCTGCACCCAGCCCAGCGCGGTGGCGGAACTATCCACCGCCGTCACGCCGGTGGCGCCATGGGCGGCGGCCTGCACGCTCCAACCGCCCACGTAGCTGCAGACGTCCAGCACCCGCTGCCCCTTCACATAGCGCAGCAAGCGCGCGCGGTTGTCATGCTGGTCGAAGAACCAACCGGTCTTCTGGCCGCCTTCGAGCGGCGCCTCGAACTTCTGGCCGTGCTCTTCCACCTGCACGGTGGCCGGCGCGGTGCCGAGGGCGGTCTCCACGTACAGTGGAAGGCCTTCCAGCTCGCGCACCCCCACGTCGTTGCGGAACACGATCACCGCGGGTTTTAGTACCTTCTCCAGCGCCGCCACGATGTCGGCCTTCAGGCGCTCCATCCCGGCGGTGGTGACCTGGCAGACCAGCACGTCGCCGTAGCGGTCCACCACCAGTCCCGGGAGCCCATCGGACTCACCGAACACTAACC
>DATIVR010000175.1:0-5758 GCA_035465695.1 Gammaproteobacteria bacterium | reverse complement strand
TCCGGTGCTCAGCAATCCTCTGGATTCCTACCACGGCCAGTATGCCGGGATCATCAGCGACGGCAAGCACCTCATCTACGGCAACTTCTACATCCACCAGGCGGAGTGGACGCACGAAGACACCGTGCCCGTGAACGTCTGCGACGGCGGCCGCAGCTTCTTCGGTGTGGTGTTCGATCCCGCCGCGAACAAGATCGTCAACGTCGCCTTCAACGGCGAAGGCTGAGACCGTGCATCATTCCCGTCTCTGCGCCGTGTTGATCGACTGCAGGACCGACGATGTGGACGAGGCTGCACGCTTCTGGGGTGCGGCCCTTGGCCGCCCGGTGGACCTGCAGCACGCCGGCAGCCGCGGCAACTACCGCATGCTGGAGACCCCGCCGGACGAGCCCATCGTGGAGATCCAGAAGGTGGACCACGAGAGCCGGGTGCATATCGACATCGAGACCGACGATATCCCCGCCGAAGTGGGACGCCTGGAGAAGCTGGGCGCCACGGTGGTGCAGCGGCTGCCGCGCTGGGTGGTGATGCAGGCCCCCAGCGGCCAACGTTTCTGCGTCGTCAGGGTGCAGAGGCCGGGATTCCCCAAGAACGCCAACCGCTGGGATTGAATCCCGGCTCCGAACCAAAGGCTGACTCAGATGCCCAAGATGCTGGAAGTGAAGGTCCCGGACATCGGCAACTTCAAGGACGTGGACGTCATCGAAGTGCTGGTGAAGCCCGGCGAGAGCATCGCCAAGGAACAAGGGCTGGTGACCCTGGAGACCGACAAGGCGGCGATGGATGTGCCGTCGCCCGCGGCCGGTGTGGTCAAGGAAGTGAAGCTCAAGAAGGGTGACAAGGCCTCGGAAGGTACGTTGGTCGCCGTCCTTGAGGTCGATGAAGCGGCGGCAGCGCCAAAGCCCAAGACTGTGACCGCTGCTGCGCCAGCCCCCGCCGCGCCTGCACCCAGAGTTGAAGCGCCCAAGCCTGCGCCGGCTGCCGCCAATGTCCCTGAATATAGCGGCAAGCACGACATCGAATGCCAGATGGTGGTGATCGGTTCCGGTCCCGGCGGCTACAGCGCCGCCTACCGCGCCTCGGACCTCGGACTGAATACCGTCATGGTGGAGCGCTACGCCGCGCTGGGTGGGGTATGCACCAACGTGGGGTGTATCCCCTCGAAGGCGCTCCTGCATGCCGCCAAAGTCATCGAAGATGCCGAGGCCATGGCCGAGAACGGCGTGGTGTTCGGTGAGCCTAAGATAGATCTCGACAAGCTGCGCGGCTTCAAGGAGAAGGTGGTCAAGAAGTCCACCGACGGCCTCGCCATGCTGGCCAAGCAGCGCAAGGTGCAGGTGGTGACCGGCACCGCCAAGTTCCTCGGGCCACACCATCTGGCTGCGGAAGCGGACGGCAAGCGGACTGTCATCAAGTTCGAGCAGTGCATCATCGCTGCTGGCAGCTCGGTGACGAAGATACCCGGCCTGCCGGATGACCCGCGCATCATGGATTCCACCGGCGCCCTGGAACTCAGGGATCTGCCGGAACGGCTGCTCGTCGTGGGCGGCGGCATCATCGGCCTGGAGATGGCCTGCGTGTATGACGCGCTGGGCTGCAAGGTCACGGTGGTGGAACTCACCCAGACCCTCATCCCCGGCGCGGACCGTGACGTGGTCCGTCCCCTGGAACAACGTATCAAGAAGCGCTACGAGCAGATCCTCCTGGGCGTGAAGGTCGCGAAGCTGGAGGCGACGAAGCAGGGCATCAAAGCCTCTTTCGAAGGCGAAGGCGCCCCGGAACCCCAAACCTATGGCCGTGTGCTGGTGGCCGTCGGCCGCCGACCCAATGGCAAGTCGTTGGATGCCGACAAGGCGGGAGTGAACGTGGATGAGCGCGGCTTCATCCCCGTGGACCGGCAGATGCGCACCAGCGCGCCGAACATCTTCGCCATCGGCGACGTCATCGGCAATCCCATGCTGGCTCACAAGGCCAGTCACGAGGCCCACGTGGCCGCGGAAGTGGCGGCGGGGCATAAGCGCTTCTTCGATGCGCGCGTGATCCCGTCGGTCGCCTATACCGATCCGGAAGTGGCCTGGGTAGGCCTGACCGAGACCGAAGCCAAGGAGAAAGGCATCGCCTATGGAAAGGGCGTGTTCCCCTGGGCGGCCTCCGGCCGTGCCCGCTCCATCGACCGCACCGATGGCCAGACCAAGCTGATCTTCGAGGAAGGCACGGGCCGGCTCCTCGGCGCGGCCGCCACCGGCGTGAACGCGGGCGAGCTCACGGGTGAGCTGGCGCTCGCCATCGAGATGGGCGCCAATGCCGAGGACATCGGCCTCACCATCCACGCACATCCCACTTTGAATGAATCGGTGATGATGGCGGCGGAAGTGTTCGAGGGAACGATCACGGACTTGTACGCGCCCAAGAAGCACTAGACGGCAAGGCTCACCAATGCGTAGGCGCCGAAGGCGCAGAGGAACGCACCGGATCCGTAGTTGATCCACCTCATGGTGCTGGACTTGAGTCTGCGCCGCACCAGCGCCACCCCGCCCGAGAGCAGCAGCCACCACAGCGCTGAGCCCATAAACACGCCCACCACCACGGTCCCCGCGGCAGCGTAATCTCCCGGCTTCGTCCCCAGCCCCAGCCCGACAAACACCGCCATGAACGAGAGGATGGTAGCCGGGTTGGTTAAGGTCAGCACCAGGGTGGACAGGAAGGCCGTGGCATAGCGGACATTGGAGCCGCCCGTCATATTCCCGGCGGCTTTGGCGCGGAAGGTGCTGATGCCGAGGTACACCAGGAACAAGCCGCCGATGAGCTTCATCCAGAAGGCATAGCCCATGAGGAAGCTCGAGACGAACGTGAGCCCGAAGGCACCCACACAACCATAGAGCGAATCCGCCGCTGCGGCCCCCAGTCCCGTGAGCAGGCCAAGCAGCCGGCCTTCCGCCAGGGTGCGGCGTATCACCAGCATGCCGATGGGCCCCACCGGCGCCGCGATGGCGAAGCCGACCATCAGGCCATGCGCGAACAATTCCATACCCATCTTTCCAGTCCTTCGCATCCGATGTCGAAAAAACAAAAACCGCCGGTCCGGCGGTTTCTCTCGAAAACTTGGGGCATGGCTGCCCGATGCCGGACCTCAGGGTTGTCGGCGGATTTGTTGCGTCGAGATAGGGAGGCGGGCGGTCTTCATCGGGCGGCTATCCTAACCCTGGCTGTCGCCATGTCAACCATCTGGTCCAAGACCTGCTGCATGCACCACGTTAGAATGTGCCCATGAAACGTCTGTCCGGGTTTCGCCGCGGCATCATCTGGGTTGGCTTCCTGATGCCGCTGGTTCTGTGCGCCTGCAATACCCGCGAGGTGGATACCCTGGTCGGGAAGGATCCCATGCAGGCGTACCCGCCCAATTTCATGGTCGACCAGAGTCTCATGCAGTTCGACGAGTCCAAGCCAGGCGTGGATTGGGGACTGTCATTGGTCTGGCAGGGCGACCACTACGTGCTGAGCGCGGACCAGAACATCACCCCCAACCAGCTCACCCAGACCTGGCAGATCGTCGCAGTGCAGGACATCCCGTTGCTCAAGCAGGGCCAGATGTTCGCCATGGGCACTTGCCAGCACAACGGACACCGTGATTCCCGCATCGTGGCCATCGTGGACTACGACGCCGACAAGCAATGGTTCGACCGTATCGAAGGCGATTGGGCCTACGACTATGCCAAGGACGGGTTCATCTCCTATCCCACGGCGAACATCCGATGCCTCAATCCTCGCTATGGGCTGGGACTCGACAACCCCGTGCCGCTGCCGGCCGCGTCCACCGTGCCCGCCGCCAATGCGGCCACCCG
Source organism: Gammaproteobacteria bacterium (assembly GCA_035465695.1). Lineage (GTDB taxonomy): Bacteria > Pseudomonadota > Gammaproteobacteria > Natronospirales > REEB76 > DASUBN01. The sequence goes on along the minus strand of DATIVR010000175.1, from coordinate 1,916 downwards.
GTCCCCGCCCTGAAGCCGAGGTCCCCATGCTGGAGCTGCGCCCCAACTGCGAATGCTGTGACAGGGACCTGCCGCCTGAGTCCGGCGAAGCCATGATCTGCACTTTCGAGTGCACCTTCTGCAAGCGCTGTGTGGAAGAGCGCTTGAAAGGGACCTGCCCCAATTGCGGAGGCGGGTTCCAGCCGCGGCCCATCCGGCCTGCGCGACTGCTGGAGAAATACCCGCCCTCCACCCGGCGTGTGCACCATCCCCTGTGCGGGGAGCATACGGCTTGAAGCGACTCGCCATCGCCGTCGTCCTCCTGCTCGTCGGTTGCGCCACCGCTCCGGCGCCGGGTCCGGTGCTGCTCAAGGGGCGTCTGCAAGGGCGGCTCGAAGGTGGCATCTACCATGACAAGCTGGATTGGTTCGATGTGGCCACGCCCATTCCTCCCGGCGACCCTGGCTATGCCTCCATGGGCCTGGACGAGGAAAATTCCGTGAGCGTGAGCTACGTCAGCTTCATCCTGGCAAAGACGCCGGGCGAGTTCTATCACGCCTACGTCGAGGATTTCTACGCCACCAACCATCCGGTGCCGTCCATGGACCAGGTGGCAGATTCCGCCATGAAGGTCTTCGGCGCGCAGATGATCAAGCAACGCACCGAACCCATGCGCCTGGTGGAGGAGAAGCCCTGGCGCACCACCAGCACCTCGGGCCTGCTGCGTCTCTATACGGAGCGCACACCCACGGAACTGCTCATGCAGAACCTGGGGATGGCCGAGGATTACACCGCTTATATACTCATGTACGTGACGGCGCAGAAAGGCAAGGTCGCCGTGCTCTGGTCCGAGTGGCCTATGGATTGCCAGGTCTGCGTGCCGCCTGTGCCAGGTCCTGCCGCCACTGACGACGACCCCATCGATAAAGCGCTCGCCGCCAATGGGCGCAGCCAGCCGTTCATGGATTCATTCCACTACCACGCCGATTGACCCAAGGGGAAGCCAAGCGATGCGTAAACTGCCTGAACTCTTCGCCAACAACCGCGCCTGGGCCGAAGGTATCGTCAAGACCAAACCGGACTTCTTCCAGCGGCTCGCAGCCCAGCAGAATCCCAAATACATGTGGATCGGCTGCGCCGACAGCCGCGTGCCTGCGAACGAGATCATAGGTCTCATGCCCGGCGAGGTGTTCGTGCATCGCAACGTGGCCAACGTGGTGGTGCACACCGACCTGAACTGCCTGTCGGTGCTGCAATATGCGGTCGAGGTGCTCAAGGTGGAACACGTGATCGTGTGTGGCCATTACGGCTGCGGCGGCGTGCAGGCCGCCTACGGCGACGCCTCGTTGGGGCTCATCGACAACTGGCTCCGCCACGTCAAGGACGTGAAGGAGAAGTACGAATCCGATCTCAGCGTCCGTCCCACGCAGGAGACCCGCCTGGACCGGCTCTGCGAGCTCAACGTCATCGAGCAGGTGTTGCACGTATGTCGCACCACCATCGTGCTGGATGCCTGGAAGCGCGGACAGACCCTTACGGTGCATGGCTGGGTCTATAGCTTGAAGAGCGGCCTGCTGAAAGATGTCGGCGTGACCATCAGCAGCCACCGGGAGCTCGAGGAGTTCCTGGCTCAGAAGGTCCTGCCGGGCAGCGCCCCCTAGCCGTGCTCCAGCCCCAGCCTGTCACCCTCGAAGGTGGCCACGTGCGGCTGCTGCCTTTGGAGCCGGGCCATCTGGATGGCCTCTGCGCCGTGGGCCTGGACGAGGAACTCTGGAAGTGGGTACCTACTCGCGTGTTGGACCGCCAGCAGATGCGGGACTACGTGGGGCTGGCCCTGGACGAGCAGCGGCGCGGCGTATCCATTCCTTTCGCCACCACACTGAGAGAGAGTGGCCAGGTCGTAGGTAGCACCCGTTATGCCAACATCAGCGTCAAGG
>DATIVR010000174.1:0-2654 GCA_035465695.1 Gammaproteobacteria bacterium | reverse complement strand
GAGCCTGATCCCACCTATCGCAACCAGCACGACAGGGATCGGGACCGCATCATCCACTCCACCGCCTTCCGGCGGCTCATGTACAAGACTCAGGTCTTCGTCTATGACGAAGGCGATCTCTACCGCACCCGCCTCACTCATTCACTGGAAGTGGCGCAGATCGCCCGTAGCGTGGCCCGGGTGCTCAGGCTCAATGAGCCGCTCACTGAGGCCATCGCCCTGGCCCATGACCTGGGGCATACGCCGTTCGGTCATGCCGGCCAGGACGCTCTCAACGCCGCCATGGCGCCTTATGGAGGTTTCGAACACAACCTGCAGTCCCTGCGGGTGGTGGATCTGTTGGAGGAACGTTACGCGGACTTCCTGGGCTTGAACCTGACCTTCGAGACCCGTGAGGGCATCCTCAAACATTGCTCCCTCAAGAATGCCCGGGAGCTCGGGGAGGTGGGCCGGCGCTTTACAGACCGCACACATCCTTCCTTGGAAGCTCAACTGGTGGACGTGGCGGACGCCATCGCCTACAACAACCATGACGTGGACGATGGCTTGCGTTCAGAGTTGTTGGGTGTCGAGGAGCTGCGTCAGACGTCATTGTTCCGCGAACATTCGGACACGGTGCTTAAATTGCATCCCGGTGTGGACTTGCGCCGCCTCACCCACGAGACGGTGCGGCGCATGATGAATGCCTTCATCACGGATCTTATTGCTGAAAGTCAGAAACGAATCGGAGCCGTCTCGCCCGCCACGGTGGACGACGTGCGCACCGCCGGGAAAGTGCTCATCGGTTTCAGCCCAACCATGCAGGAACGCAGCACCGAGCTGCACCGTTTCCTGCGCAGACATCTCTACGAACACCAGCGTGTGAAAGAGATGACCAGCAACGCTGCCAAGATGGTGACGGGGCTGTTCGGGGCCTATTTCAGCGACCTCTCGTGTCTCCCCGCTGAATTTGCGGCGCGTGCAGAGCAGGAGCAGAGGGAGAAAGGCCCTTCGGGGCGTGCCCGGATCGTCGCAGACTACATCGCTGGCATGACGGACCGGTTTGCCACCAAGGAATTCCAGAGGCTCATCTGAGCCCCGACTAGCGGCGTCGGCTAGCGTGATAAAATCGCGCACTTCCAAAAAGGCTGCCCCATGTTCTCGACCAATCCCGTGCCCGGCCGCGAGCGGCTGATCGTCGCCCTGGACGTACCCGACGCCAAGAGCGCCCGGGAATTCGTCACCCAGCTCGGTGACGCCGCCCACTTCTACAAGATCGGCCTGGAACTGTTCATGGCCGGCGGCTATTTCGAATTGCTGGATTGGCTGATCAAACAGGACAAGCGGGTGTTCGTGGACCTGAAGTTCTTCGACATCCCGGCCACGGTGGCGGCGGCGGTGAAGCAGCTCTCCGGCATGGGCGCCACGTTCTGCACCGTGCATGGCAACCAGTCGATCATGGAGGCGGCGGCCGAGGCCAAGGGCAAGCTCAAGGTGCTGGCGGTTACGGTGCTCACCAGCCTGGACCGTGGCGACCTTGACGATCTTGGATTCCAGGTGGACGTGGACAAGCTGGTGCTGTCGCGTGCCAGACGCGCACTCGAAGCCGGCTGCGATGGCGTAGTCTCTTCCGGCATGGAAGCGGCGAAGCTGCGCGAGTTCATCGACCATCGCCTACTGGTGGTGACACCGGGTATCCGCCCGGTGGAAAACCGTCCGGATGATGACCAGAAGCGCGCCGTTACGGTGGAGATGGCCTTCCAGAGCGGAGCCGACTACATCGTGGTGGGCCGGCCCATAAGGAAGGCCGCTGATCCCAGGGCGGCAGCGCTGGCTATACAGGACAGCATCGCCAAGATATTCCCTAAATAAGTGAACGCGCCACTGAAAAACGATCTGCTGTTGCGCGCGTTACTGCGGGAGAAGAATCCGCGCACGCCGCTGTGGATCATGCGCCAGGCTGGTCGATACCTGCCGGAGTACCGCGAGACCCGCGCCCGTGCCGGCAGCTTCATAAAACTCATGAGCACGCCGGAGCTGGCCTGCGAAGTCACGCTGCAGCCGCTGCACCGGTTCCCCCTGGACGCGGCGATCCTGTTCTCGGACATCCTCACCATCCCCGCCGCCATGGGTCTGGGACTGCATTTCGTGGAGGGAGAGGGGCCCGCCTTCGAGCGCCCGGTGCGGGATGCCGCCGCAGTTGCCAGACTCGGGGTTCCGGACCCCGAGACCGAACTCAGATACGTCATGGACGCGGTGCGGCTCATCCGCAAGGACCTGGCCGGACGCGTGCCTCTCATCGGGTTCGCGGGCAGTCCCTGGACGCTCGCCACCTATATGGTGGAAGGCGGCTCCAGCAAGGACTTCAGCCGCATCAAGAAGATGCTTTATGCGGATCCGCGCACGCTGCACAAGCTGCTGGACGTGCTGGCGAGATCCGTGACGCAGTACCTGAATGCACAGGTCGCCGCGGGCGCGCAGGCGCTGATGATCTTCGACACCTGGGGCGGTACGTTGACGCCGTCCGGCTACCAGGAATTCTCCCTGCAATACATGAGCACCATCGCCCAGGGACTCAAGCGCGAGAGCGAGGGGCGGCGCGTGCCGGTGGTGATGTTCACTAAGGGCGGCGGCGCGTGGCTGGAAGAGATGACTGAAGCCGGCGCCGACGCCCT
>DATIVR010000173.1:0-19009 GCA_035465695.1 Gammaproteobacteria bacterium | reverse complement strand
AGCCGCCGTCCTGCTGCACCACCGCGAATCCCATGTAAGTGATGGTGGGAGCCTGGTCCGTGCCGCTCGAAGCCACATCCGTCGTAGAGCCCGAGACGCTGCCGGGCATGGCGCCCGAGGTCCCGCATCCCTGCAGGAGGATGGCGGTGATGAGGGCCGCCAGGATCATGGTTAGCTTCTTCATGGTGTTATCCCCGCGCTTCCCCGCGCATTCGTATGGAGCGCATTTCATCAGCCGGTGAGTCTCGGACATATCGGAATTGCGCTGAAATCGACTCAGGGTGTCGGCGGGAGTGCGTATCGGGACTTTCCTGACGACCCTACGACACATAGACGCGTTAGTCGGCTCATAGGCCGGCTTATGTAAGACGCGGACTACGGAAGGGTCGGGGGATCCCTTAGAAGAGCATCGGGGATGAGCGCAGTTTGGGACTCCAGTACCACGGATCCGCGGCCCTATGGATGTCCCGGAGTGCGGCGTGTGATGGTCATACGCCGGAGTGCCGCGACCACATTGGGGCCGGACCTCAGCAAAACCCTCAGTGCCGGCTCAGACCTTCCGCCATGTGCTTTCAGCCATCAGCCGATGGGCTGGAGTCGGACCGGGTGTTGAACTGTGTCCGTAGGCTGAGCGTAATCCTGCGCGGTTACACGGCCGTTCAACCGAAAACGGAGCATCTCTATGGAGAGAAGGACCCTGCTCACGGGCTATCTCGGCGGATTGGGCGCCTACGTGGTGTGCCTGTTGCCGCCGATGCTGCCCATCTTCCAGCCGGCCCTGGGTCCCAAGACCGCAGGACAGTTGCTCTTGGCCGCCGCGGTGGCCAGCGCGCTGGTGGCGCTGGAATTGCTCACCGAGTTCGACCGCCGCATCGGCGATCCCGGCGCGCGCTTCACCCAGGCATTCCTGGGCATCGGCGTCTGTGCCGGACTCTATGCGGCCCTGGCGCCTGTCAGCCAGCCCCAGGTGGTGTTGATGTCCCTGATCTGGATGGCCCTGGGTCTGAACTTCTACAGTCCCGGCAAGGTGCTGGTGCTGGCAGCCTTGTACCTGACCGTCTACTTGAACGCGTACACGCGCATCCTCCTGGATACGGCAGCGCCGCTGCATGGCGATGCCCTCTATGTGCTGTTGGTCTCACTCACACTGTGCGCCTTCATGTACCTGCGGGCCCATGACTATGTGCACTCCCACCGCGAGAAGGCCGAGTTGCGCGACGCGCACGACCGCCAGGCGGAGGAGTTGGGGGAGGTGAAGGCTCGCATCCATGCCTTGACCATGCAGGACATGGACACCATCGCCCTCAAGTTTCCGTTCTTCAAGGAAGAGCTGAAGCGGACCAAGCAGCGGGCCGATGGTGACGGCGTGACGTTCTGCGTCGGCCTGATGGAGATCGACCATTTCGCCAGCCTGCAACAGCGATACGGCGACATGGTGGTGAAGCAACTGCTGCGCGAAGTGGTGGATCGTGCCAGCAAGGTGCTGGGCAAGCTCGGTCTAACCGATGCCGAAGACGGCAGCTATCATCCGATCGGCCGCGTGGGCGAGGGGTTGTACGGCATCATCCTGCCCCGCTCCAACCTGAAGGGTGCCCTGGCCTGCGCCAGGCAGTTGCATTCCGCCATCGAGCTGCAGTCCATCCGCACCATGGCCGGCAAGGCGGATGTGACGCTCACCATCGGCGTGGTCGAATATCACGCTGGCGAAAGCGTGGATGAGCTCATGGAGACCGTGGGCCGTGCGCTGGAACGTGCGCGCCTGCATCACATGGAAGAGCTGCAGGCGGCGGCCAAGCCTGCGCAGGACCTGCCCGCGGTGAAGGCCGCCAAGTCGGCCAGCGAACTGCGCCTGTTGCATCACAAGGAATACGACTCCCCGATCCACTGAAGCCGCGTCGGAGGAGCGGCAGGGATGCCGTCGACGGGACGCCAGCACCTGGCGTCCCGTCTTGCTTTCAACCGCCTGCACGACAGTCGCAAATGGTTGCAGCTTTCCATGTCATCTTCGCGCCCGCGAGCGCTAGAATCCATCCGGTTCCTGGCGGGAGGGCCTATATGTATCGATCCATCCTGGCACTTTGCCTGTCAGCTTGCGCCACGCTGGCCCAGGCGGCCGACGCACCCAAGGCCTATTTCACGCTACATGAGCTGGGCAAGGGCGTGTGGGCGGCCATCTCTGCGCCGGGCAGCCACGCGGGCGGCAACACCGGTTTCGTGATCGGCAGCGATGGCGTCGCCGTCATCGACGACTTCCAGACCACCGAAGCGGCGCAGGCGCTGCTGGAGGCTATCCACAGGATCACGCCGCTGCCCATCCGCTATGTGGTGAACACCCACTACCACCTGGACCACGTGGCAGGGAACGGCATCTTCGCGAAAGCAGGCGCGGTGGTGATGGCCCAGGAGAACGTGCGCGCCTGGGAGCGCACTGAGAACCTGAAGTTCTTCGGTCCCGCGCCCAAGTCGGAGGACAAGGCGCTGGTGGAAGGACTGACGCTGCCGACCGTCACCTATAAGGATGGCGTCACGCTTTGGCTCGGGGACCGGAAAGTCGTCGTGCAGGTGGTGCAGGGACATACCGGCGGCGATTCGGCGGTGATCGTGCCGGACGCCAAGGTGGTGTTCACCGGCGATCTCTTCTGGAACCACGACTTGCCCAACCTGATAGACGCAGACACGGCGCAACAGATCGCCACCGACGAGGACTTCCTGAAGGACTACCCGGAGGCCACCTTCGTGCCGGGTCACGGGGAAGTGGGCAAGGCTCCGGACGTGGCCGCGTTCAAGGATTATCTGCTGATGCTGCGCAAGGCGGTGAGCGAGGCGCGCGCTGCCGGCAAGTCCGGCCCGGGACTCACCGACACCGTGCTGGGGCAGCTCAAACCGACGTATGCAAGCTGGGGCTATTTCGACTATTTCGTCCAGCACAACATCGAGCAGACGGATGCTGAATTGGCAGGGACCAAGAAGCGTCCTGTGCCACCGAGTTGATGCGATGCTACTGTTGAATGCCGATGAGGTGAGCGCGCTCCTGGACATGGATGCGCTCGTTGACGCGCTGGGACCCGCCATGGTGGAACTCTCTGCCGGCCGGGTCTCCATGCCGCCACGCACTGCCGCGCTGGTGGAGGGCAAAGGTCTCTTGGGCACCATGCCGGCTTACCTTCCCAGCAGCCGCACGCTGAGTTGCAAGCTGGTGACGGTGTTCCCCGGCAATGCGGCTCTGGACCTGCATACCCATCAGGCGGTGGTTTTGCTGTTCGATGCGGATACCGGCACACCCAAGGCCATGTTGGACGGCGCCTCCATCACGGCGTTGCGCACGGCGGCCGGCTCGGCGCTAGCCACCAAGCTGCTGGCACGGGGAGATGCATCGACTCTTCTTATCATCGGCACCGGCGTACAGGCCTTAAGTCATGCCCGGGCTATGTTGCGAGTGCGTGATTTTCGCGAAGTACGCGTAGCCAGCCGCGATGTGAAGAAAGCAGAACGGGTAGCCCGGTTGATCAGCGAGGAGTTTGGAGTCCATTCCCGCTATATCCTTGGCGGACATGCACTGGTATTCGAAGACGTGGACGTCGTCTGCGCCTGCACCCATGCGGAGCAGCCGGTGGTACGAGGTGAGTGGCTGGAGCCCGGCATGCACGTCAATTCCGTAGGCCTGAACCCGCAAGGCCGGGAGCTGGATGCGGAGGCGGTGCAGAAGGCGCGGGTGTTCGTGGAATCCCGTGCCGCGGCGTTGGCGCCGCCGCCATCCGGCGCCGGCGACCTGGCGGGTGCCGCGGTGCACGAGATCGGCGAAGTGCTGGCGGGCACGCAGAAGGGGCGTGAGTCAGAGCAGCAGATCACGCTATATAAGTCCGTCGGCGTGGCGGTGCAGGACGCGGTGGCAGCGCAACTGGTGTACGACGCGGCTCTGAAACGTGGCGCCGGTCGGAAGGTTGCCTTCTAGCCCAATATCAGTCGAGCAGCACTTCCGGCGCCGGTTCCCGCAGGTTGTAGCGCGACGCCATGGCATGGCCGTAGGCGCCGGCGTCCGCCAGCAGCACGACGTCGCCCTCGCGGGTCTCCGGCAGCGGCCGGTCGCGGCCCAGCACGTCGCCGCTCTCGCAGATGGGCCCGACCACGGTGTAACGCCCATCGACGGGCGCACCAAGCCGTGTGAGGTTCACGATCTCATGATGAGCCCCATAGAGCGCCGGACGGATCAGCGAGTTCATGCCCGTATCGAGTCCCAGGTAGCGTAGCTCCCCTTTGCCCTTGAGTTGGGTGGCGCGGGTGAGCAGCACGCCGGCGCGGGCTACCAGATAACGCCCGGGTTCCAGCCACAGCGCCAGGTGCGGATGCTCGCGCTTCACCGCCGCGAGGCCCGCGTCCAGGTCCGCGAGGGCGAGGCCCGGCTGATCCGCGCGTTCCGGCACGCCCAGGCCTCCCCCCAGGTCCAGTACCCGCACCTCCGGGAAATTTCGTGCCAGCTCTGCGAGCTGCAAGGCATTCTCGCGCCATACCGCGGCATCCAGGATGCCGCTGCCCACGTGGGCGTGCAGCCCGGTGATGCGCGCGCCGGCCTGCATGGCGAGCTGGCGTACATCGTCCAGTTCCGTGATGGGTATGCCGAACTTGCTGGCCTGGCCGGCGGTACGCACGTGGCGGTGGTGTCCCGCGCCGGTGCCGGTGTCGATGCGCAGGAACAGCTCCCGGCCGCGGAACAGCTCGGTCCACTCCCGCAACGGATGCAGGTTGTCCAGCGTCAGTTGCACGCCTTGGACCAGGCCTTCCGCGTACTCGTGCCGCGGCGCGAAGTTGGGTGTGAACAGGATCTCGCGTGGATCGAGCTGCGGAAACAACGCGCGCACCGCCGCGAGTTCGCCGGGGGAGACGGTCTCGAATCCCAGCCCTGCCGTATGGATGAGCGTGAGCAATCCCGGATGCGGATTGGCCTTCATGGCGTAGAGCAGCCGATCCACATGTTTGAGCGAACGCAGCTCGGCGATGGCGGCATGCACCGCCTGCGGGTCATAGACGTATCGCGGCGTCCCCTGGGCCGCCAACGCGAGGAGATCGTGGCGGCGCCGCTGCCACCAGGCCGGCTTCGTCGCCACGGTCGCCGGTGTATTCAGTTCCTGCCAGGCGGGACCGAACACCGCGTCGGCCGCGCCAGTGGGGATGAGCAAGGCATGCAGTTCACGCACCAGCCGCACGGCATCCGCATCGTCCACCACGAACGTGAGGTTGAGGTCGTTGGCGGCCTGGCTCGTGAGATGCACGCGCCGTTCTTCGAAGAGCTCCATCACGGGCGCCAGGCGGTGCAGGTTGGCGCGGATCTCGCGGCCTACCAGGCTCACTGCCGCACACCCGGTGATGAGGCGGGGTCGGCACAGTGCGCTCAAGTCCTTCAGCAGGGCCTCCAGCACGCTGTCCGGTGCGGCATTGGCCAGTGGATCCAGTGAGGCGGTGACGCAGGTCTCGGAGGTCGATACCAGGTCCACGGACAAGCCATGGCGCTTGAAACAGGCGAAGGCGTCGGCAAGGAAGCCGACTTGTTGCCACATGCCGGGCGTCTCCATGCTCACCAGCACCACGCCGCGGCGCAGGGACACAGCCTTCACTTGAGCGCCTTGGGCGCCGCTATGGTCGATGATGGTGCGCGGCAGCTCCGGCGCGGGCGTGTGGCGCACGTGGAGCGGTATGCCGAGGCGCCGCACCGGTTCGATGCAGCGGGGATGCAGCACCTTGCCACCGCTGGTGGCGATCTCCTGCGCCTCGTCGTAACCCAGGCGCTGCAAGAGACGCGCCGCCGGCACGTCGCGCGGGTCGGCGCTGAAGAGTCCGGGCACGTCGGTCCAGATCTCCAGGCGCTCCGCCTCGAGCTTCGCCGCCATATAGGCGGCTGAAGTATCAGACCCGCCACGGCCCAGCAGCACGGTCTCGCCCTGGGTGTCGCGGGCGATGAAACCCTGGGTATGCACCACCGGCGCCAGCGAGGCGAGCCGCGCCCGCAAGGCAGGGTCCAGGTCGTGGGCACAGACCGCCGAGAGATATCGGCCGTTAACGGACTGGTTGGCTTGGGGCGCTGAGACCAGGAGTTCGCGCGCGTCCAGCCAGTCCGCCGCGACACCGGCCTGCCTTATATAGAGGTTCGCGATCACGCTGGCCATGAGTTCGCCGCAGGCCATCACTTCGGCCTTGAGACGCGGCGTCACTTCGCCGGTGAGCTGTGCGCCCGACGCCAGGCGCCGGAGCCGTTCTATATAGGTGTCGATGGGGCATGCGACACCCAGCTCGGCGGCGAAGGTCCGGTGCCGCTCCAAGATCGCGTCCAACGCGGTCTCCAGGGTCGGCGCATCGGGCGCGGCCAGCAGCGCTTCCAAGGCGTTGGTGATGCCCGAGAGTGCGGACTGCACCAGGAGCACGCGCTTGCCCGCCGCCACGTGGCCGCGCATCTCGGCGAGCGCGTTGTCCCAGTTGCGCCGGCTGGAGACGCTGGTGCCTCCCAGCTTGATCACGATCCACGTCTGGCCACTCATGCTCGCTCCTGATGCTTGAGGCAGTGCGGGCATGAAAAAACCCGCATCGGCTGCCCGCTGCGGGTTGGTTCGGCTTCAGGTCCTGGAATTTGGTTCTAGATGGACGAAGCAGCCTCTCCCGCGCGGTTTACGCCGGGTTTGCACATTTTCTTGCCGAGGGCTGCCATCTGTCGCATGGATTGATTCTGTTGGAGCAGGGGCATGGGCGTCAAGTGCCGGGAGCTTCCGCCGCCGGCTTCTCGCGCATGAACCATTCCTCTTCCACCTCGAACTGCAAGAGCTTGCACTCGAGTGCCCCGTTGTAGAAGGAGTTGATCTTGCGCGCGCGCAGGCCGATCTGCTTCGCGAGGTCGGTCTGATCGGTAATCACGCCCGCCTTCCAATGCCGGCACTGGGCCTTCAGCCAGTCGCCGAGACTCTTATATAGAGGTCCCAGCGTCTCCACGGTGCCCAGCCGCTCGCCGTAGGGCGGGTTGGTCACCACCAGTCCTGGCGCCAAGCCGGCCGGCAGGCCGTTCTGCTCCAGAGCCTTGTGTTCGAAGCGCACCGCGGGCGCGATGCCGGCGGTGCGGGCATTCTTCTGGGAGGCGAGGATGGCCTTGGCGTCCATGTCCGCGCCCAGGATCGCCGGCCCTTTGCCGCGGCCGGCGTTCTGCCGCTCCCGCGCCTGCATGAGCGTCTGTTCCCAGAGCTTCTGGTCATGCTTCAGCCAACCCTGGAAGCCCCAATAGTCCCGTAGCAGTCCGGGCGCCACATCGCCGGCGATCAAGGCCGCTTCGATCACCAGCGTGCCCGAGCCGCACAGCGGATCCACGAAACTGCCGCCGGCTTTCGCGATCTCCGGCCAGCCGCATTTCAACAGCAGCGCCGCCGCCAGGTTCTCTTTCAGCGGCGCCACCACGCCGCTCTCGCGGTAGCCGCGCATGTGCAGGCTGTCGCCGGACAGGTCGATGCTCACGGTGACGAGGTCGCGGTAGAGATGGCAGTTCACCTGCAAGTCCGGCCGCACCCGGTCCACGGAAGGACGCCGGCCGGTGAGGTCGCGGAAGCGATCCACGATGGCGTCCTTCACCTTCTGCGCGCCGAACTGGGTGTTGCTGATGGTTTCACTGGTCCCGCCGAAATCCACCGCCAGCGTCCCGTCCGGCGAGACATCCTGCTCCCAAGGCATCTTGCGTATGGCGGTATATAAGGCGTTTGCATCCGGCGCCGGGAAACGGGCGATGGGCATCAGCACCCGGTTGGCGGTGCGCAGCCACAGGCAGGCGCGGTAGGCATCCGCCGGAGTACCCTCGAAGCTCGCGCCACCGCGGGCTTCCTTCACTTCTTTCGCGCCCAATGTCTTAAGCTCGTCCGCCACCAGGGGTTCCAGGCCCTTGGCGGCGGTGGCGAAGAAGCGGATCAGGCGGCTGGGGCGCTCGGTGCGATGCTGGTGGCGCGGACGCGGGCGGGACGCATTCATTGTGTTAGGGTACATGCCCCGACGCCTCGCGCCTAATCCCGAGCATGACCCGAGCCGCCGCCATCCCCGCCCTCCTGCTGCCTGCACTGGAAGCGGTGGAGTCGCGCTACCGCGAGAACGGCGGCTCGCCGGACCGGCCGCCTTCCGCCGCCGCCGAAACTTTGTCGCGGGTGTGGGCCGCCAGTCCCTTCGTGGCCCAGAACTGCGCCCGGGAACCCGGACTGCTGGAAGAACTGGCCGCGTCCGGCGGTCTCAGCGACCCGGCTTCGCCCGCCGCGCGCGTGAAGCAAGCGCTCAAGGACGTGGCGGACGAGCGCGCGCTCATGACACGGCTGCGCCAGCTGCGCCGCCGCGAGATGATGCGCATCGCCTGGCGCGACCTGGCCGGCTGGGCGGATTTGGACGAGACCCTGCGCGACCTCTCGGATCTGGCCGACGCCCTCACCCAGGGCGCGCTCACGCATCTGGCGAAGTGGCATGCGGAACGCCACGGCGTGGCGCGCAACGCCAAGGGCCAGGCCCAGTCCCTGGTGGTGTTGGGCTTGGGCAAGCTCGGCGCCCGGGAACTCAACTTCTCCTCGGACATCGACCTCATCCTCACTTATCCGGAAGGCGGCAGCAGCGACGGCGAGCGGCCCCTGGACAACGAAGAATATTTCCTGCGCCTCGGCCAGAAGCTGGTCAAGGCGCTGGACGAGACCACCGCCGACGGCTTCGTGTTCCGGGTGGACCTGCGACTGCGGCCTTTCGGCGAGGCGGGACCGCTCGCGCTCAGTTTCGACGCCATGGAGACCTACTACCAGAACCACGGCCGCGAGTGGGAGCGTTACGCCTTCATCAAGGCGCGCCCCGTGGCGGGCGACCTGAAGGCCGGCGAGAAGCTGCTGCAGATACTGCGACCCTTCGTGTTCCGGCGCTATCTCGACTACGGCGCCTTCGAGTCGCTGCGGGACATGAAGGCCATGCTCACCCAGGAGGTGGGCCGCAAGGGATTGAATGACAACATCAAGCTCGGGCCCGGCGGTATCCGCGAGATCGAGTTCATCGGCCAGATGTTCCAGCTGATCCGCGGCGGCCGCGAGCCGCAGCTCAGGGAACGGGGCATCGTCCCGGTGCTCAGGTATCTGGGGCAGAAGGGCTATCTGGATGCCAAGGATGCGGAGGCACTGCGCAAGGCTTACGTCTTCCTGCGCCGTGTCGAGAACCGTCTCCAGGAAGCCACCGACCAGCAGGTCCATGACCTGCCCGAGGACGACGTGGGGCGCACGCGCCTGATCTTCAGCTTAGGCTTCCCGGACTGGACCGCGTTCCGTGCCGCGCTGGACGCGGAGCGGGCCGAGGTGCACCGCGTGTTCGATGCCGTGGTGTTGGGGCCGAAGGAAGTGCAGGAGACGGCGGCGAACCCCGTCGTCTGGACCGACAGCGAGGCCGAGTCACGATTCAAGGCGCTCGGCTATCAGGAGCCGGGCGAGGCGGCGAGGGTAGTGGCGTCGCTGCAATCCGATACCACCCGCCAGCAGGGTGAGCGTTCGCGCCGCCTGCTGCAGGCGTTGTTACCGCGCCTCGTCACCGCCGCGGCGGAGGTAAACAAACCGGGTACCGCGCCGGATGAGGTGCTGAAACGCCTGGCCCGGGTGGTGGAGGCTATCTCCAAGCGCTCCGCCTACCTCGCGCTCCTCACCGAGAATCCCACCGCGCTGCAGCAGCTGGCGCGTCTCGCCGCCGAGAGCGTGTGGCTGGTGGACATGGTGGTGCGTTCGCCCATCCTGCTGGACGAGCTCATCGACCCGCGCATCTTCAAGGAATTCCCCTCCCAGGACTCGCTGCATGCGGAGCTGGAGAGCATGCTGGCCGGCATCGCGCCGGACGACCTCGAGATGCAGATGGACGCGTTGCGCCAGTTCCAGCAGGCCGCGGTGGTGCATGCGGCCGCCGCCGATCTCGCCGGCAACGCGCCGCTGATGAAGGTGAGCGACTTCCTCACCTGGACGGCGGAGCAGGTGATCCGCAAGGCCCTGCAGATCGCCTGGAAGCAACTGGTGACCCGCCACGGCAGGCCGCAGTGCATCGAGCACGGCCGCCTGCGCGATGCGCGCTTCGCGGTGGTGGCCTACGGCAAGCTGGGCGGTTGGGAGCTGGGCTACGGCTCTGATCTCGACCTCGTATTCCTGCATGACAGTCGCAGCGCCGAGCAGCAGACCAACGGTCCCAAGGTGCTGGACAACGTGGAGTTCTTCACGCGCCTCGCGCAACGCATCATCAACATCCTCTCCATCCCCACCACCTCGGGCGTGCTCTACCAGGTGGACACGCGCCTGCGACCCAGTGGCGGCGCGGGGCTGATCGTCAGCGCCATCGACGGCTTCGCGCTCTACCAGGAGCAGCAGGCCTGGACCTGGGAACACCAGGCGCTGTTGCGCGCGCGGCCGGTGGCGGGTGACAAGGAGGTGGCGGACATCTTCCGCGGCGTGCGCCGCTCGGTGCTGGGCCGCGAGCGGGATCCGGCCAAGCTCAAGAGTGACATCGCGTCCATGCGCACCCGCATGCGCGGCGAGCACGTCCACAAGGGCGATTACTTCGACATCAAGCTGGACTCGGGCGGCCTCACCGACATCGAGTTCATGGTGCAGTATTGGGTGCTGCTACATGCCCATGAGTTCCCGGAATTGCTGGAATGGACCGACAACATCCGCAACCTCGAGGGCCTGACGGCGACGGGTGTGGTGCCCAAGGAGACCTGCGAGTTCCTGGCGGACACCTACCGGGATTTCCGCCGCCGCGTGCACCGTCAGACCCTGGAAGGCCGACCCGCCCACGTGCCACCCGCCGAGGTGGAACCGGCCCGCGCCCAGGTCCAGGCGCTGTGGGCGAAGACCCTCGCCTGAGTTGGTATAATCGCGCCTCCTCCAAGCGCTCCCGAGGCCGCCGTGTCCGCAGTGCATATCAAAGAAGGCACCCAGACCCCCAACGCCCAGAAGGTCTATTCGGTCACCGCCAAGGACCTGCCGCTGCACTGCCCGATGGACAGCATGAGCCAGTGGAACTCTCATCCCCGGGTGTTCCTGCCGGTGGAAGTCACGGGTGAAGCCAAGTGCCCCTATTGTGGCGCTGAATATAAGTTGACGGGTTGATCATCCTCTAAGCGGGACGACCTATGCCGCTCTCGCAGATTTCAGCAGTCCTGATGGTCCGCGACGCCGAGGCCACCCTTGCGGCGACGCTGGACGGCCTCAAGCGCTTCGGCGAAGTGGTGATCTTCGACAACGGTTCCAAGGACCGTACCCTCGAGGTCGCCGCGCGCTATGCCAATGTGCGCATCCATAACGGCGAGTTCACCGGCTTCGGCACCACCCGCAACCGCGCCGCGAGCCTGGCGCAGCATGATTGGGTGTTCTCCATCGACGCGGACGAGATGCCGGACGAGACCCTGCTGGCCGCCATGGACGCCTTGCCGTTGGCCGATGCCACGGTGGCCTATTCGGTGGAGCGCCAGAATTACCTGCTCGGCAAACGTGTGAAGCATGCCGGCTGGGGCAGCCAGTGGCTGACCCGCCTCTACCATCGCCGCCAACATGCCTTCACGGAAGTGGCCGTGCATGAGAAGGTGGAGCTCAAGCGCGGCGAGGCCGCCCAGGTGCTGCCCGGCACCTTGAAGCACATGCCCATGCAGGATGCGGGCGACTTCCTGGTGAAGATGCACCGCTACACCATGCTCAAGGCGGGGGAATCCCGCCGCACTTATAATCCGGCGCTGATCCTGCTCAAGACCCTGTGGGCTTTCATCCGCAGCTATATATTGAGGCTTGGGTTCCTGGATGGATGGCGGGGGGTGCTGATCTCCGTGTCCGAGGCTAATGGCGTCTTCTATAAATATATGGTCATCTACTCAAAGAGAGACGGCGCATGATCATCGTCACCGGCGGCGCGGGATTCGTAGGCAGCAACCTGGTGTTGGCGCTGAACCAGCGCGGCCACTCGGACATCCTGGTGGTGGATGACCTCAAGGACGGCACCAAGTTCAAGAACCTGGCGGACGCGGAGATCGCGGACTACCGGGACAAGGACCTGTTCCTGCAACAGCTCCTCTCCCCCAGTCACAGCTTCGGCCCCGTGGAAGCGGTGTTCCACAACGGCGCCTGCTCCGATACCACCGAGTGGAACGGGCAGTACATGATGTCCGTGAACTATGAGTATTCCAAGGCGCTGCTGGACTACTGCCAGAGCCGCAGCATCCCCTTCATCTATGCTTCCTCGGCCTCGGTGTATGGCGGCGGGAAGGTGTTCAAGGAGGAGCGCGGCCATGAAGCACCCTTGAACGTGTACGGCTACTCCAAGTTCCTGTTCGACCAGTACATCCGCCGGCGCATGAAGACCGGCCTCAAGAGCCAGGTGGTGGGCTTCCGCTACTTCAACGTGTACGGACCCCGCGAGCAGCACAAGGGCAAGATGGCCAGCACCGCCTTCCACTTCAACAACCAGATCCGCGACACCGGCGTCTGCAAGCTGTTCCAGGGCAGCGACGGCTTCGGTGACGGCGAGCAGCGCCGCGACTTCATCCACGTGGACGACGTGTGCGCCGTGAACCTGTGGTTCTGGGAGCACCCCAAGTGCTCCGGGATCTACAACCTCGGCACCGGCCGCGCCCAGCCCTTCAACGACGTGGCCAAGGCCGTGATCAAGTACCACGGCAAGGGCAAGATCGAGTACATCCCCTTCCCGGACGTGCTCAAGGGCCGTTACCAGAGCTTCACTGAGGCGGATCTCACACACCTGCGTTCGACGGGCTGCGACCATCAGTTCATGACGGTGGAGCAGGGCGTCGAGAAATATATGGCTTGGTTGAACAAGTAAGCGGATGGCGGGTTCCAGTCGCATATTGGTCGTCGGCCCCGCCTGGGTCGGCGACATGGTCATGGCCCAGAGCCTGTTCATCACGCTCAAGGCCCGTTTCCCCGATGCCGCGATCGACGTCCTGGCGCCCACCTGGTCGCGGCCCTTGCTGGCCCGCATGCCGGAGATCGCGTCCGCGGTGAACCTGCCGCTGGAGCACGGCCAGCTGGGCTGGGGAGTGCGCCGCCGGCTCGGGGTCACGCTCTACGGCCGCTATGGCCGTGCCGTGGTGCTGCCGCGCTCCTGGAAGTCGGCCCTGGTGCCGGCCTTCGCCAACATCCCCATCCGCACCGGCTATCGCGGTGAGTTCCGCTACGGGCTCATCAACGACATGCGCAAGCTGGACAAGAAGAAGCTAACCCAGACCGTGCAGCGCTACGTGGCTCTGGGTACAGAGAAGGACGCTCCCCAGCCGCCTCCCATCCCGCAGCCGCGCTTGCGGGTGGACACAGACAACCAGCGCTTGCAGCTCGATCTCAACCGCCTCCATTGCGAGAAGCCCATCGTGGCTTTGCTGCCCGGGGCCGAATACGGCCCTGCCAAGCGCTGGCCGGCGGAGCGTTACGGTGAGCTGGCCCGCCGCCTCAAGTCCGCGGGCAAGCAGGTGTGGATCTTCGGCTCCATGAAAGAGCGGGAGCTGGGGGAGACCATCGTCAAGCTCGCGGGTGACAAGGACGTGGTGAACCTCTGCGGCAGCACCAAGCTGGTGGATGCGGTAGATCTCCTGGCGCTCGCCGAATGTGCCGTGACCAACGACTCCGGCCTCATGCACATCGCCGGTGCCGTGGGCACCCGGGTAGTGGCGCTTTACGGCTCATCGAGCCCCGACTACACGCCACCGCTGACTGACAAAGCCAGCGTGGTGTATCTGCGGCTCTCCTGCAGCCCCTGCTTCGAGCGGGAATGTCCGCTGGGACACCTCAATTGCTTCATGCAGATGGAAGTGGATGACGTCTATCGCCACGTCATCGCCGCATGATGCCTGCCGACATATCAACTTAAGTCCAATCTACATATCCTCCTGAAAACAACCGAAGCGTATCCGTGCACTAGCATGGGTACTCATCGGTATCTTCATGGAGGAAAGAATGCGAATGATTCCCCTAGTGGCCATCTTTGTGGCACTGGCCTTGCCGGCCTCCGCATGGGCCGATACCGATTACTCCACCAGCACCACAACCTATGACGACGATACCGGCAGCGGCGCCGGCTTCGGCCTCCATGCCAGCACCCTCGGCTATGGTCCGGAATTGAATGTGACCCTGGATCCGTATCTGGTGGTGCGTTTTGACTACGACTATTACAACGACTACAGCTACGCCACCACCAAAGACCAGATCCGATACGATGCCCACCTGCACCTGGACAACTACGGGGCGGCGCTGGATTGGCATCCTTTTGCCGGCGCCTTCCTGGTGAGCGTGGGCCTATTCAAGGACAACAACTACATCGACGCGGTGGCCGTGCCACAACAGTCTTATGTCATCGATGGGCAGACCTTCACCGCCTCGGAAGTAGGCACCCTGAACGGCCACATCACCTTCAATAGTTGGGCGCCATATCTCGGCATCGGCCTGAACACCCTGGAATCGCAAGACCGGGGCGTCGGGTTCGAGATCGGCGCAGGTGTGTTCTACCAGGGTTCGCCGTCGGTGGCCCTGAGCCCCAGCGGCCCCATCACCACCGTCCCAGGGCTCGCTCAAGCGACCCAGGCTGAACAGCAGAAGCTGGACGACCAGTGGAACTCTTACAAGTACTACCCGGTCGTCAACATCGGATTGGTGTTCCGCTTCTGAAGGCTTACGGCGTCGCGGCCATAACCTTCAGCGCTGCCAGCGTCTCCTGCTGCGCCTTGGCCGGTCCCCACGCTGCCATCTCGTTCAAGGTGTGGCTCTTCGCCATCTGACGGACGAGGTTCAGGCCCAGCCAATAGCCTGACCGGTTCGGCAGATCCTTCTGGTAGGCCGTGATGTTCCCCTCGAACCAGCGGGCATAGTTCATGGAGTGGTGCGCGGGATCCAGGGTGGGCTGGTCCGCGGTCTGTAGGAAACGCCGCGCTGCGTCGGGCAGGCGCGTGGGCGGGAGCGCGCCCAGGTCATTCTGGAAGAGATATTGGGCGTCCGGCTTCCCGGGCGAGACGAGCGTGCTCACGTAGGTGGCGAAACCTTCCTCGAACAGCGGCAGCGTCAGCTGGGTGTCCGGCATGACCCCGTCGTTGCTGATGCCGGTGCGCATCGCGTCATAGAGATGGAACAGTTCGTGGGGGAAGAGGATGCTGAGGTCGGCCTTCTCCAGGATGAGAGTGTCGATGGCGAGGGCCAGCACCGGCTTGCCGTCGGCCATCACGCCGCTCTTGGAATCGAAGTCCGGCGCCAGCACCACCGCGACCCGCGGTTTGGCGGAAGCATCGGGAAACAGCTTGCGGAAGCGGGCGACTTGTAGCGGGATCTGGGTCTCCAAGGCGCGGGTAGCCTCGGGGATCTGGCCGCTGATCGCCGGATATTTCGCGAAGCGGTACTTGAGGCCCAAGGTCTTGTCCTTCTGCCACTGGGTGTTATCCCGTTTCTCCCACACCACCTGGTCATAGAGCTCCTGCCGCGGCTGTTCGATGAGGCTGTCCCACAGCGCCTCCTGTCTCTCGAAGGGCTGGCCTTGGGCGGCCTTCCAGAAGGTCTCGAACGAGGTGGCGATGGAGGGCGGCGTCGTCGCGGCCGTGAGCGCCGGCGAAAGGGCCGTGCCCAGCAACATCAACGCACACAGTCGCTTGGTTATCTTCATGGGGACATCACTCCGTTGCGGTCTTTGGGCCGAAATCCCGGCGGCCGAGCCAGGGGCGGTTACCGTAGGTCTCCGCCACCAGCCACGCTCCCACGGTGATGGCCGAGGAGATCAGGAACGCCGTACAGGCGGTGCGGCCGGTCGACAGGATCGGCCCCCAGCACAGCACCGTGATGATGCCGAGCATCACCGTCTCCAGCGTGGCCGCCAGGCGAGAGCAGACACCCAGGATCAAAGCCAGCGCCGCCACGAAGCTCGCGCTGCCCGTGAAGTAGGCCAGGAAGTAATGGAAGGGCAGCCAGGCCGGCACGAAGTCCGCCACGCCCTTGCTCTCCAGCAGGTGCACGATGCCGATCATGGGCAGGCAGAGGATGAAGAGAGCTCGCGCCCAGCGCACGCCGGTGTCGCCCACTGCGAACTTCAGGTATCGCCGTTCCCAGGCGCCGGCATGGGTGGCGAACAGTACCCAGGTTCCCGCCAGGATGATGCCGATCTCGCCGAAGCCGCCCCAGGTCTCGACAAGCTGGGGTTTGGTGAAGAACGCCGGCAGCTTGAGCAGGATCACCCACAGCAGCAAGAGCGCGAAAGACAGGCGCGCGGCGAAGGTGATGGTGGACCTGAACAGCAGGCCCAGGCCCGCCAGGAGTTCCAGCACCCCGCAGGCATAGGCCAACGCGGTGTAGCCCGGCACGCCCTTGGGCACGTACTGCCACACCAGGGCGAAACCGCCGTTCACGAGTCCGGTGATCCCGAGGCCGATCAGCACTAGCGCGAAGGCTATCCGGGCCGGGGGCAACGCGAGCTTCATGGTCCCACCTTTTCCGTCGGTCGACAGGTATGGTGACCCAAAGGTAGGGCAGATGTTCCGCCGCGGCGGCGATTTCAGGAAAAAATCAGATTCGTCTCAGCCTTTGTAAGCCTTCTCGATGCCGGCGATGTCGATCTTGATCATCTGCATCATGGCTTCCATCACGCGCTTCGCCTTCACCTTGTCCTTGTCGTTGATGTACTTCAGCAGCACGTCCGGCGTCACCTGCCAGCGGAAGCCGAACTTGTCCTGGAGCCAGCCGCAGGCGATGGGCGAGCCGCCGCCGGCCTGCAGTCTCTCCCAGTAGTAGTCCACTTCCGCCTGGTCCTGGCAGTGCACCACCAGCGAGACCGCATCGGAGAAGGGCCGATCCTGCAGGCCGTTGAGCGCGGTATACCGCTGGCCCTCCAGCTCGAAGCTCACCACCAGCACCTTGCCCGGCGCCGGGCTCCCCTCGCCGTAATAGCTGGTCTCCAGGATCCTGGCGTTCTTGAACACCGAGACGTAGAACTTGGCCGCGTCCTCGGCCTTGTCGTTGAACCAGAGCATGGGGGTGATCTTTTGCACGGCAGTGTCCTCGGTCCCTGGGCGAAGCAGGAATCTAGCACGCATCTCAGTGCGTCCAGGGAGTGTCAAATCGAGAGTAGACTGTGGGCATGGGGAGTACAGGACATGGATGAGAAGCAAAAACAGGCATTGAGCGAGGTGGTCGACCGTAATTTCACGCGCGGTTTCGGCCCGTGGGGGCACCGCGTCACGCTTGGGGTCTTTGGAATGGGCGGCGGTTCAGCAGGATTCTACTTCGGTTTCTATCCTCTATTGAAACAGCAGCATCCGGCGGCTTTCCCGTTCTGGTTCCTGGCAGTGGAATGGGCGATATGCACGGGTGCCATGTTGCTGATGGCAGAGATGATTTGGCGGATCAACCGGTACATCGCCAAGTCTGAAAAGGACTCGTGGCTCTATCTGATAAAGATAGGGATCAATCCCTGGACCCTGAGTCGTTTCAAGTCGAAGGACCCAGCCAAGAAAGGCTGATCACTCCAACAGCTTGTGGCCCTTGGGCAACTGGTGTGCGTACCAGAGCATGAGCCGGTGCCGCATGGATTGCTGCGAGACCTGCTCCTCCGGCATCGGCACGATCTTCTTGTCGTGCACCAAGAGCCGGTAGATGTAGAGGATCTTGTCCGCCTGGGAATCCGTGGCCTCGAACACCACCGCGCCGCGCCCCTCGGCGTACTTGATACCCGCCGCGAGGGCTTCCTTGGTCAGTTCCGCTTCATGTTTGAATTTTCTCATGGAGCGGCTCTCCTGGCTTTCCACTTCCGAATGAACCACGCCATGAAGATGCCCTGGAAGGCTGCGCTGGCAAGGACACCATAAAAGAAAGCATTCCAGGCCGGCGCGTGGGGGCGGAGCAATATCAGTACTGCCAGGACGATCAGGGCCGCGAGCGTCCAAGGCCCGGAGTTGAGCAACACCGTCGCCGCGACGCGCCACTTACTGCGGTGCGAAGGGTCTCGTGCTCGCTCCTTATTCACGGTCCAGATCGACAGAGTCCAGCGCAGTACCCGGCTCCAGACCAGCATCCCGATGAAGAAGCCTCCAGGCGCCGCCAAGATGGAAAGGTCATCCACGTTCGTCATCGTCCGGCAAATTTCTTAAGGTTTTTGCCAATTCGTAGTCTGGTGTTGGAAGGCCCAGTGCAACATAGAAATAATTGCTTACGAGTACAGGGACGCCGCGACTAGCAATTTCATACAGCCCAATATCCTGTAAATCAACAATGTGTCCACCAGTCATGTGCGCAAGGCCTTTGTTGGCACAATGAATTATAGAAGCAAAAGCTTTTTCTGCTTCATCTTTTGGGCCAGCATAGGGCGCGATCGCCTGTTCCACCGTAACTTTGACAAGTGGTCCAGCAGGACCGACGAAATCTTCGATGACAAAGTCGTCGTCGCGTTTTCCGCTACGAGCTATGAGTTTCGAAGGATCACGGGGATCGCAACGAAGGCCAAGAAATTCAAGCAGAGCGCGACAATGAATAATTCCCGCTTCTATATTGGAATTCGTAAATGCCGTAGATAAACCCTGGACGCACAATTTTCCATCGAAATAGATTTCTAGCTTCTTTGGCTTTCCCAGGACTGAACATACCGTGCAGCCAAATTGAACACCGCTACCGCTTTCATTCGGTATGGAATAATGTGATTAATGTAGTCATCTTTCGTCATGTGCGTTTAGCTCAAGCTCGGCTGAAGTCGTAGCTTATACGCGCTTAAAAAGTGATCGATTTTGGCCTTGGGCTAGGCGCGCGAGGCGAGTAGGAGGGAGTGCACTCTTATGTGCATGACCGACTGCGAGACCGAAGCGGAACAACGCCCAAGGGCAAAAGAATCACTTTTTGTTGCTTTGGCGGGCGAGAAGGACGGTCTTGGTCTCAAGTTCCTGAGCTTCGCCCTGATTCACGAACTCTTTCAGGGTCAGCGTGCCGAGCGCCTCGTTGGCCTTCATATCCAGCTTCTGCATCATCTCTTCGGCCTG
>DATIVR010000172.1:0-10291 GCA_035465695.1 Gammaproteobacteria bacterium | reverse complement strand
GTTGCAGGCTTTGCTGAAGCTCCTGCCGGTGGCGGCGGCCCAGCTGAAGCTGGTATTCGCGGAGCGGGGCGAGGTGGATTTCCCGGAGGTGGCCCAAGGCGCCTTGCGCGCGCTGGGTGAGCCGGAGCAGCCGACGGACCTCGCCCTAGTCCTGGATCATCGCCTGAAACACCTGCTGGTGGATGAGTTCCAGGACACCTCGGTGAACCAGGTGCAGTTGCTGAGCCTGCTCACCGCCGGCTGGCAGCCGGGCGATGGGCGCAGCCTGTTCCTGGTGGGTGATCCGGCGCAATCCATATATAGGTTCCGGGAAGCCGAAGTGGGTCTGTTCCTGAGCGCGTGGGAGGGAAGCCTGGGCGGCTTGCCACTCCGGTCCTTGCAGCTGACGGCCAACTTCCGTTCGCGGCCGGCACTGGTGGACTGGTGCAACGCGGCTTTCCCGAAGGTGTTTCCGGCGACTGCCGACGTGGCGAGCGGCGCGGTGCCGTACGTGGCGGCGACGGCGCAGCGGGACGCCGCCCTTGGCGCCGCGATCAGCGTGCATCCTTTCATCAAGACCGCCGAAGACGACAGCCGCCCGGCGCAAGCGCAACGCATCCTGGAGATCATCCGCAGCGCCCGTGCGGCGGATCCCGGCGCCCGCATCGCCGTGCTGGCCCGCGCCAAGGCACATCTCGCCCATTGCGTGCGCTTGCTGCGCCGCAGCGGCGTGCGTTTCCAGGCAGTGGAGATCGAGACCCTGGGTGGCCGTCCGGTCGTGCAGGACCTCATGATGCTCACCCGCGCACTGGTCCATGCAGGCGACCGGACCGCGTGGCTCGGCGTGCTGCGGGCGCCGTGGTGTGGTCTGAGCCTCAAGGAATTGCACGAGATCGCCGGTGGCGATCTCGAGGCGACGCTGCCATCCCTGATGCAGGCGGCCTCCCCACTGGCGGCACGGCATCGGCGATTCGCGCACACACGGGATGTATTGCTGCGGGCCCTGGCGGAACGGGCGCGCGGCTCGCTGCGGCAGCAGGTGGAACAGACCTGGTTGCAGCTCGGGGGTCCGGCGGCGCTGACCGACACCGAAGCTCTGGCCGATGCGGAGGCGTTCCTGGAGTTGCTGGAGGGTATCGAGGAAGGCGGTGGCCTGGAGAGCGTGGGCGAACTGGAGAGAAGGATGGCGCAGCTCTTCGCCAGCGCCGATCCCCTGGCGGATGGAAGCCTGCAGCTCATGACCATCCACAAGGCCAAGGGCCTGGAGTTCGAGGTGGTGATCCTGCCGGCCCTGGAGGCGGGCACGCCTGCCGAGAGATCGGATCTCATGGTATGGCTGGAGCGGCCGCGCGTCGGGATGGCTCCGGACCTGCTGTTGGCGCCGCTGGACGCTCCCGGCGCGAAGAAGGACCCACTCTATTCCTGGGTGCGGGAGCTGCGTGACGAGCAACAGCAACTGGAAGCCGCGCGCGTGCTGTACGTGGCCGCCACCCGCGCGCGGGAGCAACTGCATCTCTTGGGCGCCGTGCACGTGAAACAGGATGAGGAGACCGGCACTGTCCCCGTGATGCCCCGCTCGGGTTGCTTGCTGTCCCTGCTGTGGCTCGTGGTCAAGGCGGATTTCGCGCGCGCCGCCAGCGGTGTGGTGCGGGAAGCCGCATCCGTGGCCGGCGCTTCCCTGCCATTCACGCGCCTCAAACCGGACTGGCATATGCCGGCACCGGGCGAGGCCGTGAGCTGGAGCGGCAGCACCGTGCTGGCCTCGGAGCAGGAAGGTCTCGAGTTCCTGTGGGTGGGCGAGACCTTGCGGCACGTGGGCACCGTGGTGCACCGGATGCTGCAGCGCATCGCCGAGGAGGGCGTGGACCGCTGGGACGAGGCGAGACTCGAGCGCGCGCGCCCACGGGTGCAACAGCTCCTGGCGCAGACGGGCGTGCGCGAAGAGGAATTGGAAGCGGCGGTCCGCGACGTGCTGCAGGCGGTGCGCAACAGCCTGCACGACGAACGCGGCCGCTGGCTTCTCTCCGCGCATGCAGGAGCGCGCAGCGAATATGCCCTGAGCCTGCTGGAGGACGGCCGTCTCCAGACCGGCATCATCGACCGCAGCTTCACGGATGCGGAAGGGGTGCGCTGGGTCGTGGACTACAAGACCAGCCGCCATTCCGGCGCCGATGTGGACGCGTTCCTGGAACGGGAACGCCTGCGCTATGCGCCGCAGCTGGAGCGATACGCCGCACTGATGCGGGGCCTGGGTACGCAGCGTGTTAAAGTGGCGCTGTATTTCCCGCTGCTGCAGCGCTTCGTCTCCTGGGAACCGCATGGGCCAGAGCCTTGAAAACCTGCTGGTAGTGGCCATCTCCTCCCGGGCCTTGTTCGACCTCGAGGAGAGCCACCGGGTATTCACCGAGCAGGGACTGGAAGCCTATTCGCGCTATCAGGTCGAGTTGGAGGACGTGGTCCTGGAGCCCGGTGTCGCCTACACCTTGGTGCAGAAGCTGCTGAAGCTGAACCCGGGCGCGCCGCAGAAGCGCGTGGAAGTGATCCTGCTCTCCCATAACAGCGCGGACACGGGCCTGCGGATCTTTAATTCCATCCAGAAGCACGGCCTCGATATCAGCCTGGCGGCGTTCACCAACGGCGCCTCGCCCTGGCGCTATGTGGAGCCGTTCAGTGCCGACCTGTTCCTCTCGGCGGAGCCCACCGACGTGGTGAAGGCGCTGGATGCGGGATTCGCTGCCGCGGCCATCGTGCCCTCGCGGGTGAGGAAGGGAGAGGAGGGATTGCTGCGTATCGCCTTCGACGGCGACGCGGTGCTGTTCTCCGACGAGGCAGAACGGGTGTACCAGGAACGCGGGCTCGCGGCGTTCGCCGAGAGCGAGCAGGCGCAGGCGCGCCAGCCCCTGAGCGGCGGTCCGTTCAAGAATTTCCTGGCAGCGCTGCACCGCATCCAATCCGAGTATCCCCAGGACCGCTCGCCGATCCGCACCGCGCTGGTGACCGCGCGTTCGGCGCCCGCCCACGAACGTGTGATCCGCACGCTCCGGGCGTGGAACATCCGCATCGATGAGGCCTTGTTCCTGGGCGGCCTGCCGAAGGGGGAATTCCTCAAGACCTTCGGCGCAGACATCTTCTTCGACGACCAGAAGGGCCATGTTGAGGCGGCGGCCGGTTATGTGGCCACCGGACACGTGCCCCACGGCGTCAGCAACCGAGCGAGCAGGTGATGGCCGACGAAAGCGAGTTCGAAAGCTGGCACGAGGAGAAGCAATCCGCTTACCTGTACCGGGTGGTGGCGGACTGCGAGCGCTCCCCCGAGATCCGCGCCATGTTCCTCAAGCTGGCGGATGCCGCCGATGCCCAAGCGGAGCATTGGCGCAAGATCGCCACCGGCAAGGGCGTGACGCTGCCTGGGAGCTTCCAGCCGAAACTGCGCGCACAACTGGTGGCGCATATGCTGCGGCGCCTAGGCCCGGAGCGCATGCTGCCGGTGCTGGCGGCCATGAAGGTGCGCGGCCTCTCGGTCTATACCCACGGCGCTCCCGGGGGGCACGGCGCGCCCATCGCCGGGCAGCAGGAATCCCGGCACCGTCGCATGGCGGGGAGCGGCAGCTTCCGTGCTGCGGTGTTCGGCGTCAACGACGGCCTGATCTCGAACGCCAGCCTGATCCTCGGGATGGCGGGGGCCTCCGCGGGCGAAGGCACCGTGTTGCTGGCCGGCGTCGCCGGGATGCTGGCGGGAGCCGCGTCCATGGCGGCGGGCGAATACGTATCCATGCGCTCGCAGCGGGAGATGTTCGAATACCAGATCGGCCTGGAGGATGCGGAGCTCAAAGCTTACCCGGAAGAGGAAGCGGAGGAGCTGGCGCTCATCTACGAGGCGCGGGGTATCCCGCCTGCGGACGCGACACGCATGGCGGATACGCTGATACGGGATCCTTCGCGGGCCTTGGATACACTGGCGCGGGAAGAACTGGGGCTCAACCCGCGGGAACTGGGATCGCCCTGGGGCGCGGCCATCGCGTCATTCGCGGCTTTCGCGGCGGGGGCGATCGTGCCGCTACTGCCGTTCATCTGGCATGGCGCCCATGACCTGGGAGTGGCCATCGGACTGACGCTGGTGGGACTCTTCGGCACCGGCGCGGTGGTGAGCCTCTTCACCGGACGTTCGCCCTGGTGGAGTGGCTTGCGCATGATGCTGATCGGCGCCGCCGCGGGCGCGGTGACCTGGCTGGTGGGTCATATGTTCGGCGTGGGATGAGGCTAGAATGACCTATGGATAACAGCCCCGCAGACCGCGATAAGCCCTATGGCACGCTCTATCACTCGAGCGTGCGGCATCAGTACGCACTCAAGCTCTGGTTGCGGGAATTCTTCAGCACCTGGAAGCAGCCCGGTGCGTTCGCACGGACCATCGACGGCCTGCCACAAGGCGCGCGGGTGCTGGATGCCGGATGCGGCCAAGGTACGTTGCTGGCGGAACTGGCAAAATACAGGCCGGACCTGAAGCTCACGGGTATCGACATGGCTCCGGCTGGAGAGGCGAAGGGCTTCGTCCTGCTTTCGGGCGATATCCTGCACATGCCTTTTCCCGACGGCGAGTTCGATCTGGTGTTCAGCCGGCAGGTGATCGAGCACATCGCGGACAATACCGGGGTGATACGAGAGTTCGCACGGGTGATCAGACCAGGCGGCATCCTCTATGTGGATTGCCCCGATGTGCGCAACACCATGGCCTGGTCGCCCATGAGTTTCTGGGAAGATCCGACCCATCTGCGCCCGTATACCCGGCGCGGACTGCAGCGACTTTTCCTGCTGTCGGGCCTGCAGCCCAAGACAGCGGGACGTATCCGGGACTGGCGCCTGGTTCTGCTGGGCGTCTTCTACCTGCCCATCGCATGGCTGAATCGCGATCCGTTCTTCGTGCGCCACTGGCTGGCGAACATCTGCGGGGTCTTCATCTTCGGCATCGCGGTGAAGCCAGCGGGCCCGAAAATTCCCTGATCGCGGCGACTACGTCCGCAGCGCCAATGCCTCAGGGAGGCTGCATCCCCGGTTGCCGGCGCGCTTCGCGGATCTGGTCCCATACCGGGTCCTCGTCCTTCAGCACGCGCATCAGGTTCTCGTGCACGCGGCGGCGGAACGCGGCATCCGGTGCCGGCGTCTGCGCCATCCGGGCCACCTGCGTGACACGGCGCGTGACCCGCAAGGGCGTGGGCTGGGGCGGCAGATAGTAGGAATCGGTGCGGTTCGAGGTGTCCGCGCCGTTGGTCTGCACGAAGAACGGCACGAACACACCGCTCAGCTTGCCCAGCGCCTCATAATCCCCGACGAACAATCCTTCGGCGTTCGGCGCGAGCTGCATGTCGAAGGAGCCGGTGATGTGCTGCTCGCTCCAGTGCACGCCGTCGGTGGAGGAGGTGAACCAGTAATCGGTGGCCAGGGTGCCGTTGCCTCCGTTACCGGCGGTGTTCTTGCGGAAATCGAAGTAGCTGACGCCCACGGTGCCGTCGCCGAGGATGGCGACGCTGGGGGTGAAGGCGGGTGCCGCGTGCGCCGAGTTGATCTGCACTGGCGCGGACCAGTGCTGGCCGTCGTCGGTGCTGGCGGAATAGGCGATGCCGTCGTGATTCCCGTTGCTGAAGCGGCCGTCTTCCCACACCACCGCCAGTTGCTTGCCGGGGCCCGCCGCCATCTGCGGCAGGCCGGAACCGGAGCGGATGGGGGTGCCGGTGTTGGGGTCCGAGGCGCCCACTGCCAGGTTATCCGCGACGGTGACGGGACTGGACCAGGTGGTGCCCTGGTCCGAGGAGCTGATGATGCGGACGGTGCTGGTGGCGTTGTTGCTGGAGGTGCCGTCGATCTCCTCGAAGAGATCCAGGATGGTGCCGTCCGGCATGCCGACGATCTCGTTGCCGAGGGTCTGGTTGCCCACGCCCGGGTCGTAGATGGCGGTGGCCGGCGTCCAGGTTTGGCCGCGGTCGCTGCTGCGGGCGAACATGGCTGCGCCATGGTCGGTGGTGGTGAGCCGGTCCCATACCGCATAGACGGTCTTGGGATCGACGGGGTCGGCGGTGATGCTCTCCTTGTCGTTGAAGGCGCTGGCGCCATCGGTGATGAGCGCGACCGGATTGCTCCAGCTGGCGCCGCCGTCTAGCGAACGGCTCACCAACACCGCGCCGTTGGAGCCGGCCTGCAGGGTGTTGCCGCTGAAGGAGATGGAGATCACGTAGGCCACTGATCCGTCTTGGGCGAACGTGACCCAGGGGTCCGAAGCGCGGGAATAGTCGCCGCCGTTAGTCGAGTTGCCGCCGCCGCACACGGAGAACGGCAAGATGTGCTCGTTCCAGTGCTTGCCGCCGTCTGTCGATGAACCTACCACCAAGCCATGGGCGCCGCCGTCCGGAAACCGGTCCTGCTGCCAGGAGCCGATGATGTTGGAGGGATTGGCGGGGTTGATGGCCATGTAAGGTTCCACCTCGGCGTCTTCATACACGCCGCTGCCGCCGCCGCAGCCCACCGGATAGGGCGAGCTCTGGGAGACCCGCACCAGCGCCGCAGCCGGAAGCGAGATGGTGCCCGCCGCGGCAGCGCCGGAGGTGGATGAGGACGAGCCGCCACCGCCGCAGGCAGCGAGCAGGCCGGTGAGGAGCAGGGACAGGCTGACGACTTTCGGTTTCATGGCGATCCACGCGCTGGGCCGATGCCACCTATATAGCATGCCGATGGGCCGCTAAATCGCTCCAAATCTGAATCTGCAAAAAGAAGACGGTGGAACCAGAATATTCCGGGCCGCTAAAAGAAGACGGCGGCCCTTTTGGGGGCCGCCGTCGGTTTGGACAAGGTCCGGACGCCTGGCTTACCAGATGACGCAGCGATCCTTGTTGACCATGGGGCTGCCGTCCTTGATGCCGAAGGCCTGCTGGAACGCAGGCATGTTGGCCAGGGTGCCGTTCACCCGGTACAGGCCCGGCGGATGCGGGTCGATGGTGACGCGGCGGATCTGCTCCTCGGGACGCACGCTCTCAGCCCACACGTGGGCCGCGCCCAGGAAGAACTGCTGGTCCGGCGTCATGCCGTCGATGGTCTTGGCGTCCTTGTATGCCTGGGAGGCATGGAAGGCGCGATAGGCCAACGTCAGGCCGCCCAAGTCCGCGGTCGCCTCGCCGGTCACCAAATGGCCCTGCACATGGGTGCCGTCGGCCACCGTGTAGCCGGAGAAGTGATCCGAGATGCAGTCGGTGGCGGCATGGAACTTCTTGAAGTCCTCCGGCGTCCACCAGCCGGAACCGGGCAGCAGGTTGCCCTTGGCGTCGAACTGCGCGCCCTGGTCGTCGAAGCCGTGGGTGATCTCATGGCCCATGACGAAGCCGAGCGCGCCGTAGTTCACCGCCGCGGGAGCCTTGGGGTCGAAGAACGGGGGCTGCAGGATGCCGGCCGGGAAGTTGATGTTGTTGCGCTGAGGGCTGTAGTAGGCGTTGACCTCCTGCGGCGTCATCTCCCAGTCGTTGGTGTCGAGCGGCTTGCCGATCTTGTTGAGCTCGCGCTTCTGCTCGAACTCGCTGGCGCGCATCACGTTCATCACGTAGCTGTCGCGCTTGATGTCGAGAGCCGAGTAATCACGCCACTTGTCCGGGTAGCCGATGCGCTCCTGGATGGCCTCGAGCTTGGCCACCGCCGCCTTGCGCGTGTCGGGGGACATCCAGGACAGGGTGGTGAGGTCGTCCTTCAGGGCGCCGCGGATGTCATGGAGGATGTCCACCACCGCCTGCTTGGAGGAGGGCGGGAACTTCTTCTCCACGTAGAGCTTGCCGGTGGCGAAGCCCATCAGGTCGTCCTCGGTGCTCACCACGCGCTGCCAGCGGGGCAGCAGTTCCTTGGCGCCGGTGAGCGCCGAGCGCATCTTGAAGTCTTCATCCACGAAAGCCTTGGAGAGATACGGCGCGGCGGCATCCACCAGGTGCCAGCGCAGGTAGGCCTTCCAGTCCGCCAGCGGGTCGCGGGCGAGCTCGCGATCCAGGGTCTTGAAGAAGTCCGGCGTCGCGAGGTTGAAGCCTTTGATCTCCGGATGGCCGACGACGGCGAAGTACTTGCCCCAGTAGATGTCGGGAGTGGTCTTGCGCAGGGCCTTGACCGTGGTCGGATGGTAGATGTTGGTGGGCGTACGCATCTGCACCCGGCTCATGGCGGCCTGCGCCAGGCGGGTCTCCATGGCCATGATGGTCTTGGCTTCCTTGGCGGCGGTGGCCGAAGGGTCGCCGGCGAGCTGCAGCATGGCGGCCACATGCGCCACATAGGCGTCACGCACCTTCTGGAACTGGGCGGCCTGGGCCTTGCAGGCGTCGAACGCGGCCTGCGCCGGGCTCTGCATGGTGGAGGCAGGTGGCGGCGTCATGGCGGTGGAAGCCGCCGGCACCGGGCACTTGTCCGCGGTCTTGAGGTAATAGTCGCGATCGGGGAGACCGAGACCACCCTGGAAGGCGGCACCGATGATCTTGCTGCTGTCCTTGAAGTCCTGCATCTCGCCGAAGCCGAACATGGCGTCCACACCCATCATCTGCAGGTGTGCCATCTCCTTCTGCAGCGCGGTGCGGTTCTTGATGGCGGCGATGGCCTTCAGCTCGGGCTGCAGCGGCTTGATGCCGGCTGCTTCGATGCCGGCCTCGTCCATGCCGGTGGCATAGAAGTCGCCGACCTTCTGTTCGATGCTGCCAGGCTTGTTGTCCTGCTTGGAGGTCTGCTCGAGGATGTCGTGGACGGCCTCTTCGTTCTGCTTGATGAGCACGTTGAAGGTGCCCCAGCGGGAATAGGCGGCTGGGATCGGGTTCTGCTTCTGCCAGCCCCCGTTGGCGTAATGGAAGAAGTCGTTGCCCGGATCGACGCTCTTATCGAGCCAGTCCATGTGCAGGCCAGGCGCAGTGCTGGCGACCGGCGCGGCGACGGTCGCAGGCTTTGGGGCGCTGGTGGCCGCGCTGGCCTTGGGTTGGGTGGCCGTGCTGCTGCAGGCGGTGATGATCCCCACCGATGCGGCGCAGGCGGCGCCCAGGAACAGATGTCTGCGTTGCATGATCCGAGCCTCCTACTTATATAGACGATGCGATAGACCCCGAGTGGTCTCCCGGCGGACTCTGCGGTCCGGGTGCCGGGACCCGGATGATACTATCCAGACGCCCTCAATGTCCGACGTCCGGGGCCGTCCGAGGTCCCGATCGTCTCAGCCAGGAGAAGACGCCATGGCTCCCGCTTATATAAGGTTCGCTTCCTCATCCCCCTGATGCTGTCGCTGGCGGCCATGAGCGCCGCCGCCTACGCCGAGCCCATCACCCTCGAGGTGGACCTGCGGGATTCCGGGCGCCAACTGTTCCATGGCCATGAGGTGATCCCGGTGAAACCGGGACCGCTGACTCTCTATTACCCCAAATGGATCCCGGGCGAGCATTCGCCGAACGGCCCGCTGGAGAACCTGGCGGGACTCAAGATCACGGCGGGTGGCAAACCGATTGTATGGCGGCGGGACCTGACGGAGATGTGGAGCATCCATCTCGAGGTGCCGCAGGGCGTACCCCGGCTGGAGCTGAGCTTCGACTTCCTGTCGCCCGACGAGGGCGGCGAGTTCGGTTACCAGTTCGGCTACACCGACACGCCCAGTGAATACTTCAAGGCCATCGAGAAGGTGCGCAAGTCCCAGAACCAGATGTTCTCCATCGGCCTCGCGGTGGACATGAGCGAGCACCACCGCGGCGAGATCCAGGACGTGCTGTGGGGCAGCCCGGCCTTCAAGGCCGGCGTGGGTCCCCGCATGAAGCTGATGGCGGTGAACGGCCGCGCCTTCGACGCCGCCAAGGACGTGCTCAAGGACGCCATCATCGAGGCCAAGGACAGCAAGGCTCCCATCAAGCTCCTGGTCCGCGAGCAGGACACGTTCATGACCTTCGACGTGGATTACCACGGCGGCCTGAAGTATCCGGTGCTGACGCGCGTCTCAGGCAAGCCTGCCTATCTGGATGCCATCATCGCGGCGCATTGAGGCTGAAGCTCAAAAGCCCTGGGTCGTGAGACCCGGGGCTCTTCATTAGCTCAGCATGCATCCGGTTATTTGTGATTAGCTCATTAATCTTCCACAAAGAGCGGCGAGTGATACCACATCGATTTCCGCACTGGTCCATCTCTCTGTATCTTTCGCAATACATTTGAGCTTGGGTTTATCGGAATCAGAGAAATTCCACTCCAAATCAGCCGCATGAATTATTTTGTTAGTTAAATCGCGCAGGTAGAGATTTTCTTTAAGGCCTTCTTTCTTTAATAGACGACCTAA
>DATIVR010000171.1:0-18445 GCA_035465695.1 Gammaproteobacteria bacterium | reverse complement strand
GGACCTCGGCAACCCGCTGGGCCGCATCCTCTCGGTGTTCAACGAGAGCAAGGCGGACGACGCGGACACCTTGGGGCTGCGCCTGGACGAGACGCTGCTGAAGGAGCGTCCCGTGATCGAGGCGCGCCTGAGCCTGCTGCGTATCCTGGCCATGGTGGCGGTGTTGCTCGGTATCCTCGGGACCGTGGCCGGGGTGATGAACACCTTCCAGACCATGAACCTGTTCGGCAGCAGCGGCGCGCAGGTGGCGGGTGGCATCAGCGCGGCACTGGTACCCACGTGGCTCGGCCTGCTGGTGGCGGTGATCCTGTTGTTCTTCCACGGCATGCTGACGGCCCGTAGCGAACAGCTCATCCACCTCCTGGAAGAGCAGAGCGCGGCGATCCTGGCGGCCCGCGCCGAGAAGCTGGCGGCAGCCAAGGCGCGCTGATGCAAGGACTACGCGACCTCTTCAGCGGCTTCGCGGCGCTGTTCGCCGCCGGCGGCATCCTCTGGCTGCTGCTGATCCTGGCGGTGGCGCTGTGGTCGCTGATCGCCGAGCGCTACTGGTACTTCTTCTTCGTGTATCCACAGGCGCAGGAGATCGCGTTGCGCCGCTGGAAGCGCTATGAGAAGACGGACCTGCGCACGGTACGCCGCGCCCGGAGCCAGATCGTCGGCGGTGTCTTCGCCGAGACCCATCGCTCCGTGAACTTCATCCAGTCCCTGGTGGGGGTGATTTTCCTGCTGGGACTGTTCGGTTCCATCGGCGGGGTGATGCGGGTGCTGGACGCGCAGGCGCTGGGCGGCGCCGCGGGCCAGCTGCGCATGGCCGACGGCCTGATGCGGGCGGCGGTGCCGCTCCTGGCGGCGGGCTCGCTGGTGCTGGTGGCGCTGTTCTTCACCGGCGCCTTGCGCGACCGCGCCGATCGCGAGACGCGCCTCTTGGCCGACCGGCTGCGCCGGGTGCAATAACCATGGTGCGGTACTTCGGCTCCCTGGGACTCGGACTGCTGATGGTGCTGGCGGTGCTCATCGCCATGCAGGGCCTGGTGGTGGGCCGCCAGTTCCAGCTGAGCGCCAACGCCGGCGGTGACACCGGTAGCGTGGTGAACCTCAACAGCCAGGCAGGTCCCACTTCGATCATCACCGCGCTGCCGGACAAGCCCGGCACGAACCGGGCGCCACCGGTGCCGGAGGAGAGCCTGGCACGCGTGGCGCCGCCGGACCTGCCGCTCCCCAGCCTGGGACTTCCGGTCTACAAGCCGTCCTTCGCCAGCGGTGCGGTCCAGAGCGTGGCCGAAGCCGAATCCGAGAGCAGCGGCAACACTGCGCCCGCGGCGGGCACCGCTCCCGCGGCCCAGCCGGTGCTGCAGGTGGGTGACATCGTGCTGGTGGACCGCGTGGAACCGAAGTTCCCGCCCCAGGCCGTGCGCCAGGAGATCAATGCCGGCACGGTGACGGTGCAGTTCACGGTGGAGACCGACGGCAGCGTCTCTAACGCCGTGGTGACCGCTGCCACACCGCGCCGCGGGATCTTCGACGACGCGGCGCTGCGCGCCGTGACCAAGTGGAAGTTCAAGCCGCTGGCTGCGCCGCGCCAGACCTCGGTGGTGGTGGAATTCAACCGGGGTGGCGGCTGATGAAGAGCTTACGTCTGTGTCTGGCGACCGGAATCTGTCTGTTGGCCTGCGCCTGGGTCGGTGCCGCCAGTGCCGAGACCATCCTCAACCAGGGCGAGATCTCCAGCGCCATCTTCCGCAAGATGCGCGCGGTGCAGAACCAGATCCGCGCGGGCCAATATGGCGACGCGGCCAACCAGTTGGGTTACCTGCAGGGCATCACCACCAGCAACTACGAGGCAGCGGTGGTGCGTGAGCTCGCGGCTGACCTCTACATCGCGCGCGGCGACTACGCCAACGCCATGTCAGCGCTGCAGCCTGTGGTGCAGCAGAACATCCTGCAGGGCGCCGAGCAGCGCGAGGCGCAGCTCACGCTGGGCAAGCTCCTGGTGGCCAACGGCCAATACCAGCAGGGTCTCGATACCTTGCGCAACCTGGTACAGGGGCAGGAGAACATCTCGGCCGACGTGCTGGTGGCGATGGCGCAGGCCTACGCGCAACTCGGGCAGTGCCGGCAGGCGGTGCCCGAGGTGAAGCGCGCCATCGATGGCACGCCCGACCCCGCGGTGGAGTGGTATCAGCTGCAGGTCTCCTGCCTGTACCAGGTACACGATTACGCCGCCGCCGCGGACGCGTTACAGGCGGCTCTCAACCATCATCCGGAGCAGACCCAGTACTGGCAACAACTCGGTCAGGCCTATGCCCAGGCGGGGGACGCCTCCAAGGCCCTGGCAGTCTATGTGCTGATGTACAAGCAGGGTCTGATCCGCCAGCCCCAGGATTACATGAACCTCACGTCGCTCTATCTGCAGAACAACCTCCCGTATCAGGGGGCGCAAGTGTTGCAGGAGGGCTTGCAGTCAGGCGTGGTCACGGCGAGCGAAGCCAACTACATGCTGTTGGCCAGCGCCTGGCAGCAGGCCGGCGACCTGGAGCGTGCGGTGGCGGCGCTGGGCGAGGCGGGGAAGCAGTCCAAGACCGGCGATGCATTGGTGGCGCAGGCGCAGATCTACACGCAGCGGCATGAATGGTTCTCGGCCATCGATACCGCGAAGAAAGCCATCGCCAAGGGTAACCTGCGGCGTCCGGGCCGCGCCTGGCTGCTGCAGGGCATCGCCCAGGTGCAGAACCGCCAGTACGAGGAAGGCACTACCTCGCTGCGCGAAGCCGCCAAGTATGACGACTCGCGCGCACAGGCGGACGCTTGGCTGCACTACCTTGCCACGCGCAGCGGCGGCTGATCTCCGCCGAGCTTAACTGCCGGCCGGCCTATGGTGCCGATGGTCCGGCTCACCGCAGTGAGCGAGGATCTCGGCACGCACCGCATCACGTAGCCGGCGGGCGGCATCGCCGTTGCGCCTTTCAGGCGAGATGGCGGGCAGCACTTCCACTTCGATGTGACCGTATCGCATCAGCCATACGTGCGCCGGCAACATCCGCCGCGTGCCGCGGATGACCACCGGCACCACCGGCAGGCCGCCGCGGGTGGCGGCCATGAAGCCGCCCAGGTGGAACGAACGCAGTCCCGGTTCGGCGACGAAGGTGCCTTCCGGGAAGATGCCAAGGCAGGTGCCCTGGTTGGCGCGTTTGATGATGCGCGAGGCGTCTTTATGTGCGCCACGCTTGTCGAAGCGCTCCACGAACTCCGAGCCCAGACGGTGCAGCATCCAGCCCACCACCGGGACCTTGGTGATCTCGCGCTTGATGACGAAGCCGAAGCGCGAGGGCAGGGCGGCGGCGGCTACCGCCCCATCCAGGTAGCTCGCATGGTTGATGGCGACGATGCAGTTAGCCGGCAGGTGACGCAGGCCAGTGACCCTGATCCGCACCCCCAGCAGACGGAACATGCCCCGTGCCGAAGCGCAGGCGAGTGCGCGGCGCCGGTGCCGGCCCGGTGCCAGGATGACCGCCACCATGGCCGGCAGGACGAAGAGCACCATCACCACCCAGGCCCACAGGCCAAATAACAGTTGAAATAATGGATTTGACGAGACGTGGCGGCGAGGGGTCATGTGCCCGGCAGTATCGAGGTTGCCACCCTGGAGGGCAAGCAGGACAAGGGGTCTTGGCAGGTTTTGCGACTTATTGTCAAAACTGGTGTATATTTGACATATAAATGTGAACCTCATCACGGTGTTAACTGGCGAAAGGGCCGAGACTCGCACAACCCGAAAAGGACATCGGGTCTGTTGTTAGCACACAAATCAATAAAGGGACTGTAATCATGAGCGAGAAACAGCTGATCAATACCCCGGTACCGGGAAGCAACCCCACTGCGGTACCGATGTCCGTTCCCGTCGACGGCGGCCACAGCCAGCCGGACGTGGAGCGTTTCCTGGATTCCATGTGGAGCGAGCGCGGTCTTTCCGAGAACACGCTGGCTGCCTACCGCGCGGATCTGTCGGGTCTCACCCGTTGGCTGGAAGGCCAGGGTGTGGAACTGATGGATGCCCAGCGCGAGCATCTGCTGGCGTTCCTCGCTTGGCGAGTGCAGCAAGGCGCCCGCCCGCGTTCCACCGCGCGTCAGCTCTCCAGCATCCGCCGTTTCTACCGCCACATGCTGCGCGAGGGCAAACTGGCGGAGGATCCGACCACCCGTATCGATATGCCGAAGCTCGGCCGGCCGCTGCCGAAGTCGTTGAGCGAAGGCGAGGTGGAATCGTTGCTGCGTGCTCCGGACGTGGCCGAACCGCTCGGCATCCGTGACCGGGCCATGCTCGAGCTCCTGTATGCCACCGGCTTGCGCGTCTCCGAATTGGTGAGCGTGCGCATGTCCCAGGTGAACCTGAAGCAGGGCGTGGTACGCGTGGTCGGCAAGGGCAACCGTGAACGCCTGGTGCCGCTGGGCGAGGAAGCTCAGAAGTGGATCGAGAAGTTCCTGACCGATGCGCGCCTGGATATCCTGGGCGGCCGTCAGTCGGACTATCTCTTCCCGACCCGCCGCAGCGACTACATGACGCGCCAAGCCTTCTGGCACATCATCAAACGCTACGCCGAGGCCGCCAACATCTCGGCTTCACTCTCGCCGCACACGCTGCGCCATGCATTCGCCACGCATCTCCTGAACCACGGCGCCGACCTGCGCGTGGTGCAGATGCTGCTCGGTCACAGCGACGTATCCACCACGCAGATCTACACCCACGTGGCCCGTGAACGCCTGAAAGACGTCCATTCGAAGCATCATCCGCGAGGCTGAGACTCCCTCCGGGTGTAACATTGAAGGGCCGCAGCGATGCGGCCCTTTTCTCTTATCTATGAAAAAGCCCATCCCTGGGCGGCGCTCCCGGCGCTGCCTAACTCGGGAGTGCCAATGCGCCGGTTGATACTTCTGCTGTCATTGAGTCTTTCCGCCACAGCGCTGGCGGACGACACCGCTGTCTCGCTGGCCAAACAACTCAAGGTCTCGCCCAAGGACGTGGCGCCGGCGGAGGTGGCGGGGCTGTACCGCGTCACCCTCGGGCCGCAGATCCTCTATGTGACGGGTGACGGCAAGTACGTACTGCGGGGCGACCTGATCCGGCTCAGCGATGGGGCCGACCTCTCGGCTGATGCGCGTGACGCGGCCCGGGCTGCCTATATCGCCGGCATCGGCGAACAGAACATGATCATATTCGGACCGCCCCACCCCCGGCACGTGGTGACGGTGCTGACCGACATCGACTGCGCCTATTGCCGGCAACTCGCCGACGAGATGCCGAAACTGGTGCAGGCAGGGGTGGAGGTGCGCTACCTGGCGTTCCCGCGCACCGGGGTGGATTCACCTTCCTGGGACAAGGCCATCTCGGTGTGGTGCGCCCGGGACCCGCGCATCGCTTACCAGCTGGCCATGAAAGGCGGCGCGGTGACGGCGCCGGGCCCAAAGTGCGATGCGCGGCCGGTGATCGCGGGCTACGAGTTCGCGAGGAAACTGGGCCTGGACGGCACGCCTGTGTTGTTCACCGAGGACGGCCATCTGATCGACGGCTACGTCCCCGCCGACCAGTTGGTGAAGATATTGGACCGCCCCGATCTGCTGGCAGCCGCCAGCGACTGATCAGCGTTCCAGCAGGTCCCGCTTGCCGGGCTTGCCTTCCCATTCTTTGGCGTCGGCCGGCGCCGGCTTCTGGCGGGTGATGACCGGCCAGTCCTGGGCCAGCTCGGCATTGAGCTTCTTGAAGTCCTTCTGATCGTCCGGCAGATCATCTTCCGAATAGATGGCGTTGATGGGGCACTCCGGCTCACAGAGGGTGCAGTCGATGCATTCCTCGGGGTCGATCACCAGGAAGTTGGGACCCTCGTGGAAGCAGTCCACGGGACAGACCTCCACGCAATCGGTGTATTTGCACTTGATGCAGTTCTCGGTGACGACGAATGCCATGGTCAACTCCTAAGCCGTTGGCATGATTCTGCCATAAGCGCGGCGCGGCGGCCGCTTAACGCGGGTGTACCCAAGTGGTGATGTGGAAGCCGAAGTCATGCCGTCTCCGGTCATCGAGATAACGTTCCAGGGTGAAGCGCACGCTGGGGAAGGCGATCTGGTCCCAGGGGATCTCCCGTTCTTCCACCAGCCGGGTGTCCAGGCTCTCGGGTCCCGGGGCGTGGCGGCCGTCCTTCAACACCGCCCGGAACATCAGGTGTACCTGGTCCACGTGGGGCACGTTCACCAGTGCGAAGGGATGCAACTCGATCGCCTCCGCCAGGGCTTCCTCCGCGGTCTCGCGGGCGGCGGCAGCCTCGGTGGTCTCGCCGTTCTCCATGAACCCCGCCGGCAGGGTCCAGAAACCGGCGCGGGGCTCGATGGCGCGCTTGCAGATCAGGATGCGGCCCTGCCACTCGGCCACACAACCGGTGACGAGCTTGGGATTCTGGTAGTGGATGGCATGGCAGCCCGTGCACACGAAACGCGGCAAGTGGTCGCCGGGAGGCGTGATGAAACTGACCTCGCGGCCGCAATGGCTGCAGAACTTCATGGCACTCCGATCAAGGCGCGCGCCCTTGGATCCAGGGGCCACGCCAGCACCGGATGTGAGATTCACGTGGACGAGGAGGGAGCTCCCTGCTGTGCACGCGCTGGAGGCGCACCCTGGCCTCGAACTGATCTTGCATCGGGACGACGGCTCCAGTGGATGGGCGTGCGGACGATACTGAGGCCCGGAGGGTCCGGGCTTATGGCCTCTGAGACAAGCGCCAATTTTAGTACGTGGAAACCCCAAGGTTCCAGGCGACGGTCACCGGTCGATGCGGCCGGTCTCAGGCGTCTTGGCATAGACGGCGAATACCGAGCTGCCGAAGGGCAGGCGGCCGCCACGGCAGATCCAGGCGTTCTCCCAACTCATCAGGGTGTAAGCGAGGCGGTCCAGCCAGGCGGGGAATTCGCCTACGTCACTGTGCTCGGGCGCGCCGGCAAATAGCTTGCGCTTCAGCACCAGGGGGACGAACAGGAGGGCATTCCAATAGGTACCCTGCAAGCGCCGCAAAGGATGGCCTTGCATGACCTCACTCAGCGTACCCAGGGTATAGCGGCGGCCGGTCTGCACATGTTCGTCGTGATAGGAGCGCAACCATTGGTAGGCGGGGAGATTGAGCAACAGAAGGCCACCAGGCTTCAGGACGCGGCAGCATTGGTCGAGCATGGCATGGGGGTCCACCAGACGGTGATACATGACATCCGTGCTTACGATCGCGTCGAAGCTGGAATCGGCGTAGGGCAGGTCGGTGACAGAGCCCTGGCGGATCTCCGCCAGCGATGCCCGCCGCGCGTAGCCCACCGCGGTCTCGGAGATGTCGATGCCGTGCAAGGACCAGTCGGGGAAGCGCCGATGCAGCACGCTCAACAGGCCGCCGGTGCCGCAGCCGGCATCCAGCAAGGACGTGCCCGGACCCTCGGGGAGGCGGCGGCGCAACGCGCAAAGCACCTTGTCATGCAGCGCCCGGTACCACCAGAGCTTGAGCTCCAGTCGCGCCATGGCCTCGTACTCTTGCTGTTCCATCCGGGGCCGCACCGCGACTGTTTGAGGCGGCGTTAATGTAGCACGCGGTGCCCATGGCTTCAGGCGCCGATACCGGAGGTCGGTGTAAAATCCTGCAAAGGCGGCCGCGCGACGGCCTCGCCATACCAGCCATAAGGTCCGCATGATCCAGGCTCATTCCAGTGAAACGGCGCCGCATGCCGCAAAGCTGCGCCGTCGCGTACTGCGCGCGCTGTTCTTGCTGGTGGCCGCCGGCCTGCTCTATCTGGCGCTCGCGGGCCTGGACTGGCACGCGTTGTTCATGTCGCTGGTCACGCTCTCGCCCTACTGGCTCGCCGCCAGCCTTGCGGCACTGCTCGTGGCGCTGACGGTGCGCGCGGCCCGCTGGAGCATGCTGCTGGCTCCGGAGAGCGGCCCTTGCCTGGTGGCAGCCTTCGTCGGGGAAGCCATCGGCGATCTCGGCAACTCCTTCCTGCCGGCGCGGGCCGGGGAGGCGGGACGCACCGTGTGGTTGGCGCGGCTATTGGGCGTGCGCCTGTCGTTCGTGGTGGGCACGGCGGCGGTGGAGCGGGTGAGCGATGCCATATTCCTGGCCATCGTGACCTTCGCACTCATGCTCACGATCCCGCAGGTGCCGTTGTGGCTGATGGTCGCGGCGCTCATCTTCCTGTTACTGGGACTGACGGCACTCGCGATCCTGTCGTTCCTGCCGGCCTTCAGTCACCTTTTCACGCATCTTGCGAAGTTGCTGCGCCTCCCGCACCGGCTGGCGCATCGCGGCATCGGCATGCTGCACGAGATCGGCACCGGCTCACGCTCACTCCTGCATCACCCCGCGCGTATCG
Organism: Gammaproteobacteria bacterium; assembly: GCA_035465695.1. GTDB lineage: Bacteria > Pseudomonadota > Gammaproteobacteria > Natronospirales > REEB76 > DASUBN01. The sequence goes on along the minus strand of DATIVR010000171.1, from coordinate 10,051 downwards.
CAGGCTATATCGGACTGACGGCGGCGCTGTGGGTGTCGGATGCGGCGGCGATCCTGTATCTGGCGTACGCTTTCCATGACTCGCTGGAGTTCAGCCAGGCGTTGCTGTTCCTGGCGGCACTGGGCCTGTCCAGCGCGGTCCCGTCCACCCCCGGCTATATCGGTGTGTTCCAGTTCGTGGCGGTGGCGGTGCTGGTGCCGTTCGGGATCAGCCACGCGCATGCGCTGGCCATCGTACTGGTGTATCAGGCCAGTACCATCCTGCTGCAATTGCTGTGGGGCGGTCTGGGCTGGCTGGCGTTGCAGTACCGTGGCGTCGGCGCGGGCACCGGGGACTGAGCCGGGGACGATACGATATACTGCGCGCCTCACCCGAGGATGACCCGATGACCTCCAAACCACCCGCCCTGAGTGTCGTGGTGCCCGTGTACAACGGCGCTGACACCATCGAGGAACTGGTGACGGCCGTCTGCTCTCTCCCTGTGGAGGGAGGGCTGGAGATGGTGCTGGTCCACGACGCCGGTACCGATAACAGCTGGGACATCCTCAAGAAGATCGCGGCCAACTCCCGTACACCGGTCACCATCATCAACCATGCCCGCAACTACGGGGAGCACAATACGGTGATGACGGGGCTGCGCCATGCGCGCGGTGAGTACGTGATCACCATGGATGATGACCTGCAGAATCCACCGGAGGAACTGCTCAAGCTTTACCGGCAATGCCGTGAACGTGACCTGGATGTGGTGTACGCGGTGTACGCCAAGAAGGAGCACGCCACCTGGCGCAACCTGGGAAGTAAGTTCGCAAACCAGGTGGCGGACTGGATCAGCGACAAACCGCGGGGACTCTATCTCTCGACCTTCCGCTGCATGAACCGCTTCCTGGTGGACCAGCTGGTCGGATATACGGGTCCATTCGTCTACATCGACGGCCTCATCTTCCAGGTGACGCGCCGTGCCGAGAGCGTGGAGGTGCTGCACCTGCCCAACCGTAGCGGCCGCAGCAACTACACGCTGGGAAGACTGGTGAACCTCTGGGCCACCATCCTCATCGGTTTCTCGGTGAAGCCATTGCGCATCAGCACCGCGGTCGGGGTGGGCATGTTCATCGGCGGGCTGTTGGGGGCGCTCTATATCGTGTTCGACCAATGGCTGTATGGCCCGGTGGTGAGCGGCTGGTCTTCGCTGGCCTGCTTGATCCTGGTGTTCACCGGCACCCAGTTCCTGGTGCTGGGTCTGCTGGGTGAATACGTGGGTCGCGCTTTCCTGACCATCAATGGCAAGCCCCAAAGCGCGATCCGCGACATCATGACTTCTCCTGATATCAGGCCGACCCCGGATCCCAAGGCAAAATGAAAGTCCTGTTCAACGACCTGAAGCGGGAGACCGCAGAGCTGCGTGCGCAGTTGGATGCCGCCGCCGCCCGCGTGATGGAGCGCGGCTGGTACCTGGTGGGCGAGGAGTTGAAGAGCTTCGAACAGGCCTTCGCCCGGTACCTCGGCGTCAACCATTCCCTGGGGATGGCCAATGGCACCGATGCACTGGAGTTGGCGCTGCGCTGCCTGGACGTGGGCGCCGGCGACAAGGTGATCGTCGCTCCCAACGCCGGCATGTACGGCACCATCGCGGTGTCGCGGGTAGGCGCCGAGCCTGTCTTCGCGGACGTGGACCCGCATAACCTGTGCCTGTCGCCCGCCGGTGTGGAAGCGGCGGCCAGGTGCGGCGCCAAGGCCGTAATCATCACCCACCTCTATGGCCAGATGGCCGATGCCAAGGGCATCGTGACGGTGGCGCGCAAGCACGGGCTGCGCGTGATAGAGGATTGCGCCCAGGCTCATGGTGCTCGGCGCGACGGCACCCTCGCCGGCACGCTGGGCGATATCGCGTGCTTCAGCTTCTATCCCACCAAGAACCTGGGCGCGTTGGGCGATGCCGGCGGCGTCGCCACGAACGACGCCACGCTCGCCGACAAGGCGGCGACGCTGCGCCAATACGGCTGGAAGGGCAAATATCGGGTGGAAGTGCCGCATGGCCGCAACAGCCGCATGGACGAACTGCAGGCGGCGTTCCTGCTGGCGAAGCTGCCTCACCTGGATGCGCGCAACGAGCGGCGTCGCGCCATATGGCGTCGTTACCGTGAGGCGCTCGGCGGTAAGTTGCAGCTGGTCGGGAATGACGGCGCGGATTTCGTCGCCCATCTCTGCGTGCTGCGTAGCCCCGATCGCGACGGGCTGCGCCAGCGCCTCAGCGATGCCGGCATCGCCACCGACATCCACTATCCCATCCCGGACCACCGTCAGCCGGTGTGGGGCGGACGCTTCGACGCCGTGTCATTGCCGGCGGCGGAGAAAGCCTGCGCGGAGGTCCTGAGCCTGCCGTGTTTCCCGGAGATGACTGAGCAGGAAGTGGCGCACGTGACGGATGCGCTGCGTAAGGTCTAGCTAAATCTTTGCAGATGGTGCCCGGAGAGGGCACATAAATGTGCGAGCACGGCTCGCACATCTATGTGCGCCCCAACATGGACGTTGGGGCTGGGAATTCAAGGATATCGAGACTCTCGCCAGGGATGGCAAATCGGAAATTCTTGAAATCATCATCGATATACGAGCGCGACTCGCATCGGCCTGCGCGCCGCTACATGGAGGTAGCGGCTGGTCACGGCACCAGGGACGGGTCCCCAGACGTAAATCTCGATCAACTTGGTGCCCGGAGAGGGAATCGAACCCACACTCCTTTAAGGGGAACGGGATTTTGAGTCCCGCGCGTCTACCAGTTCCGCCATCCGGGCAAGGGCGCAGATTATAACAGGGCCATGACCTTTCCCAAGCCCGATGCGGCGGTTCCATTCATCCATTTCACGACACGAGATTCAGGGGTTCCCCGATGGGTGCGGCATCCCGCCACCTCTTAAGATGCGCCCCAGACGTTGCACTAGGGGTGCACCGCGGTGGAATCCAGTCGGATCCCCAGGACCAACCTGCAGCGGCTTGAATGGATTCATGCCGCCTGCAGAGTTGACTGACCTTAGCCTCGATCCTTCCCTGACTGTTCGCCCTTCGCGGCTAGAGCCTGCAACAGTCCTTTCCAGGATCTTCCGAAGGCCTGGGCACCTTCTTCCTGAAGACGTCTTGCCAGGGCATCGGTCTTCACACCCAGGGCCTTGAAATCCGACAGTTCCTGCTCCGCATCGCCGCCGTCCTCGGGCATCGCGCCGTGCAGTTCGCCGTGGTCGTCGAAGGCCTCCAGGGTCTTGTCCGGCATGGTGTCGATGGTGTCCGGTGCCGCCAGGGCTTCCACATACAACGTGTCCGAAGCCTCCGGGTCCTTGGTGCCAGTGCTAGCCCAGAGCAGGCGCTGCTTGCGCGCGCCGGCGGATTCCAGCCGACGCCAGCGCGCCACCGGCAGGGTGTAGAGGTGGTGATAGGCGCGGTAGGCCTGCTTCGCCACCGCGATGCCGAGCCGGTTGCGCGGCGCTCCGGGCAAGTCCTTGGCTGCTGCCACGTCCCAACGGCTGACGAAGATCGAAGCCACCGAGGCGACCCGCAGCGAGAGTCCCGCTTCGACGCGACGTTCCAAGCCGCGCATATAGGCTTCCGCCGCCTCCAGATATTGCTCCCGCGAGAACAGCAGGGTCACGTTGATGGGGACACCACGGAAGATGGATTCCTCGATGGCCGGGATGCCGGCCGGGGTCCCGGGGATCTTGATGAAGAGGTTGGGGCGGCCGGCGCGGCGGTGCAGTTCCACGGCGGCTTCCACCGAGCCTTCTGTGTCGTCCGCCAGGTCAGGCGAGAGTTCCAGGGACACCCAGCCATCCACGCCGTCGGTAGCCTCATGGGTACGCCGGAAGAAATCAGCGGCGCGGGTGAGGTCCTCCAACATGAGCTCGAACAACAGCTCCTCGCCGGACTTGCCGGCTGCGCGATGCCGGCGCAACGAGTCGTCGTAGTCCGACGATCCGGTGATGGCCTTCTGGAAGATGGTGGGATTGGAAGTCAGGCCGGTGACTGAGAGGTCGGCGATGTAGCGCTGCAGCCCCCCGTCCTGCAACAAGCGACGGCTGATGTTGTCGAGCCACAAGCTCTGGCCAAGGGCATGAAGTTGCTGCGTGGGACGCGCGTGTGCATAGGCGCGGCCATCGGCTCGATGTTGCGATATGTCTTGCGTGCGTTCCATGGCCGATTCTCATTCCGGAGGGCAAGGCTTTCTGTGCGCTGGCGCACGTAAATCCGGCGGTTCGGCGGCGACCATAGACGCATCAAACGCGGAACATGGGGCGACATATGCAGTTGGGCATGATCGGTCTGGGTCGCATGGGCGCTAACATGGTGCAGCGTCTCGTCAAGCGCGGCCATGCCTGCGTGGTGTACGACACCCATGGCCAGGCGGTCGCGGATACGGCCAAGCACGGCGCGGCCGGCACCCGGTCCCTCGAGGAATTCGTCGGCAAGCTGGAACGGCCGCGGGTGGTCTGGATGATGGTGCCCGCAGCAGCCGTGGAAGCGACGGTCTCGACGCTGATGCCGCTGCTCGCGCCGGACGACATCCTGATCGACGGGGGTAACTCCCACTACCGTGACGACATCCGCCGCGCCCGCGAACTGGAGGCTATGGATATCCATTATGTGGATGTGGGCACCAGTGGCGGCGTATGGGGCCTGAAGGAAGGCTTCTGTCTCATGATCGGCGGGGAAGCGGAACCGGTGCGGCGGCTGGATCCCATCTTCTCGGCGCTGGCACCCGGCATGGGCGAGGTACCGCGCACGCCGGACCGCGGCGACCGCACGGGCACGGCGGAACAGGGTTACCTGCACTGCGGTCCCCACGGCGCTGGGCACTTCGTGAAGATGGTGCACAACGGCATCGAATACGGCCTCATGGCGGCCTACGCCGAGGGTCTGAACGTGCTGGCCCACGCCAACGCCGGCAAGCAGACGCAGGTGGCGGACGCGGAGATCGCGCCGCTGGCGGACCCCGAAGCCTACAGGTATGACTTCGACCTGGCGGACGTGGCGGAGGTGTGGCGGCGCGGCAGCGTGATCCGCTCCTGGCTGCTGGACCTCACCGCCCATGCGTTGCTGGCGGATCCCGGCCTGGAGGAGTTCCGCACCCAGGTGGCGGACTCCGGGGAGGGCCGTTGGACGCTGCAGGCCGCCATCGATACCGCGGTCCCCGCGCCGGTGCTGGGCGCCGCGCTCTCCAGCCGTTTCAGTTCGCGGGGCGAGGACGATCTCGCCAACCGGGTGCTCTCCGCCATGCGCAATGAGTTCGGCGGCCATGCCGCCAAGATGGCGCACGGATGAGCGCCAGTTCCGACGCGGTGGTGCTGTTCGGCGCCACCGGCGACCTCTCCAGCAAGATGCTGTACCCGGCACTGCAGGCCCTGGTGCAGCACCATCATCTCGATGTGCCGGTGATCGGCGTGGCACGCGACGGCTGGAACATCGAGAAGCTGCGGGCTTATGCCCACCGGAGCCTGGAGCAACACGGCGAGGTGGATGAGCAGGCTTTCGCCAGGCTCTCGGGGCTGTTGCGCTACGTGGAGGGGGACTACCGCGATACCACGACCTTCGACCGCCTGCGGGAGAAGCTGGACGGCGCCGAGCATCCCTTGCACTACATGGCGGTGCCGCCCTCCATGTACGACGCGGTGGTACAGGGCCTGGGTAGCATCGGCGCCACCGAGGGGGCGCGGGTTGTGGCGGAGAAACCCTTCGGCCGGGACCTGCCGTCGGCCCGCTCGCTGAACCGGACGCTGCATCGCTTCTTCGACGAACGGTCGATCTTCCGCATCGACCACTATCTGGGCAAGGAGACGGTGCTCAACCTGCCGTATTTCCGCTTCGCCAACAGCTTCATCGAGCCCATCTGGAACCGCAACTACGTGCATAGCGTGCAGATCACCATGGCCGAGTCCTTCGGCATCGGCGGCCGCGGCAAGCTCTATGAGTCCCTGGGCGCGATACGCGACGTGGTGCAGAACCACATGCTGCAAGTGGTGGCGCTCCTGGCCATGGAGCCGCCTGCCGCGGCGGGCGGCGAGGCCCTGCGGGACGAGAAGATCAAGGTGTTCAAGACCATCCGGCCGCTCAGGGAGAGCGAGCTGGTGCGGGGTCAGTACCGCGGTTACCGCGACGAAGCCGACGTGGCCCAGGACTCCAGGGTGGAGACTTACGCCGCCATGTGCCTGCACCTGGATTCCTGGCGCTGGGAAAGCGTGCCGTTCTTCATCCGCGCCGGGAAGAAGCTGGCGGTGACGGGCACCGAGGTGGTGGTGCGCTTCAAGCGCCCGCCACAGAAGCTCTTCGACGAGGCCATGCCCGAGCGCCCCAACTACGTGCGCTTCCGCTTAGGGCCAGACCGGGTCGCCATCGGTCTGGGCGTACGCGCCAAGCAACCGGGGGCGGCTGTGGTGGGGGAGGACGTGGAACTCTTCGTCAGCGATGAGCAGCACGACGGCATGGGTGCCTACGAGCGGCTCATCGGTGAGGCCATGCACGGCGACATCTCCCAGTTCGACCGGGAGGACGGGGTGGAAGAAGCCTGGCGCATCGTGGATCCCGTGTTGAATCAACCTTCGCCGGTGTATCCCTACGATCCCGGCAGCTGGGGCCCTCGCGAAGCGGACAAGCTGGTGGCGGCCTACGGTGGCTGGCACAACCCGGGATGCAAGCCATGATGCCGGCCCACGCCAGCTCATCGTCATCTGCCGGCAGCACCGGGCCTTACGTGGAGGTGGCGGCTGATGCCGCCGGCGCGGCACGCAAGGCCGCGGCCTTCATCGCCGAACGCGCGCGGGAAGCATCGCGCCAGGGTCGGCACTTCCTGCTCGGCTTGAGCGGCGGCCATACGCCACGCCGCATGTTCAAGGAGCTGTCTGAGCAGGACATGCCTTGGGCCGACGTGCATCTTGCGCAAGTGGATGAGCGTCTGGCGCCCATCGGTCCGGAGCGCAACCTCACGATGCTGAAGGAGGACCTCATCGCACACGTGAACCTTCCCGATGAGAACATACATGCCATGCCGGTGGAGACCGACGATCCGGTGGCGGCCGCGCGCCGTTACGGCGAGGAACTGCGCGGCGTGGCGGGCATACCGTTGGTGTTGGACGTGGTGCACCTCGGCCTCGGCGCCGACGGCCACACCGCTTCGCTGATGCCGAGAGATCCCGTGTTGAAAGTGCAGGACAAGGACGTAGCGGTGACCACGGGGGCCTATGGCGGGCTGCGGCGCATGACCTTGAGCCTGCCGGTCCTCAACCGCTCGCGCTGCGTGATATGGCTGGTGACCGGCGCCGGCAAGGCGCCGATGCTGGAACGCCTGCTGCGCGGGGACCGCTCCCTGCCCGCCGGGCGTGTGGCCCGCGCGCGCGCGACCATCTTCGCTGACCGGGCCGCTATGCGGTAAGGCTTCCCACATGGACCCTGCCACACCGCGTAGAATGGATCGTGAGCGGCGCGACGCTGCGAGGACTTCCATGCCGGCGCACCCGATACTCACCGCCGATATCGGCGGGACCCATGCGCGGTTCCTGCACAACACCGCCGACGGCCATGGCGACCTGGCGGACTTCGATACCCGCGATTTCCCGGACGCGGTGGCGCTGGTGGAAGCGGGCTTGCAGCGACTCGGCATGCAGCCCCGGGGCACTGATGCCGTGTTGTCACTGGCGGGTCCGATCCGCCATGGCCGGGTCACGTTCACCAATCTCTCCTGGGTCATCGATGCGAAGGTGCTGCAGGAGCGCCTGGGGTTCCGGCATGTGGCCTTGCTCAACGACCTGGAAGCGGCGGCCTGGTGTCTGGCGTCGGACCCTCCGGCGCCCAGCCTGGTGTTGCGCGACGGCGTCGCGGAGCCGGGCACCCGTCATGCGGTGATCAGCGCCAGCACCGGCCTTGGGACGGCGTATTGGTCGCAGTTCGACGGTGCGCTGCAAGTGCAGGCGGCGGAAGCCGGGCATACGGGTTTCGCGCCCAACGAGGCTTGGCAAGTGGAGTTCCTGCTGAGCCTGCAGAAACATTTTGGCGAGCGGGTGAGCTGGGAACGGGTGCTCTCGGGTTCCGGTCTGGCGCTGCTGGAAGCGCATCTGCGCAAGGGCGAAGCCACGTCGGCGCCGGACGTGGTGCTGCGCGCCAAGTCCGGTGAGACGGCCGCCGTGACGGCCTTGCGCCGCTATTGCCACATGCTGGGGATGTTCGCCGGCGACCTGGCGCTGTCGGCGCCCGCCACCGGCGGCATCTGGTTCATGGGCGGCGTGCTGGCCGGCCTGGGGACGCTCCTGGATCGGGACGAATTCCTGCGGGGGTTCGACGCGAAAGGCCGACTCTCCGCCCAGGTGGCGCACCTGCCCCTGCGGGTGACCTGGGCCGACGACCTGGGGATACGCGGCGCCTGGCATGCAGCCAGGTCGCTCTTCGGATAGCCGCTTCCTTCCACGACATACATATATAGGTGGGGGAGCCACGGCTCCGCCGCCTTTGCGACCTTTTACCTGTCTGGAGCATCTTAAGGACATGAGCAGCCGCTTCGACCAGGGCATCCCGGATGGGGTGCTGGAACGGGCCAGGGCTGGCGATCGCGCCGCCCAAGCGGAGCTGTTCGCTCTGTTCGGCCCGGCGGTGTTCGGCCTGGCGCGCCGCATGCTCGGCCGCCCAGACCAGGCGGATGACGTGCTGCAGGAGACGTTCGTGGAGGTGCTGAAGGGACTCCCTCAGTTCCGCGGCGAGGCGCCGCTGGGGATGTGGATACGGAGGATCGCGGTGAACGAATGCCTGATGCACATGCGCTCCCATCGGCACCGTTTCCGGCTGCCGCTGGACACCGGCGCCGACGGCACCTCGGTCGAGGAGTGGCTCGCCTCGGAGGAACCGCCACCGGACAAGGGCGTGGACCTGGAGCGGGCGCTGGATGCCCTGTCGCCGGAGGCGCGGGCGGTGGTGTGGCTCCATGACGTGGAAGGCTACACCCATGTGGAGATCGCGCGGCTGATGAAAGCCACGCCCAGTTTTTCGAAGTCGCAGCTGGCGCGGGCTTACGTGCGGATGCGGCAATGGGCCGGAGAGGCCAAAGAGGTGCAAGCATGCATGCCAGCATTGAACAACTGATCGGATTGAGGGACGAGGAGCCCGTGGCAGCGGAAGTGCAGCAGCATGTGCGCGGCTGCAGCCAGTGCGCCGCCGCGCTGAACGGCCTGTTGGCCGCGCGCGAGCGCGTGCAATCGCTGGCCGATCCCAAGCCTGCCGCGGAAGCCTGGTCGCGGATCGTCGCCGCCAGCGAACGGTCCTCGCGCCGCCGCCGCTGGTTGCCGGCGGCGGCGGGCCTGGCGGTTGCCGCCACGGTGGTGGGCATCGTGATCTATGTCGGTCCCCACGCTACCCGGCCGGCGGCCAACCCCACGTTCTCGGTCGCGAGCCAGAGCGTCGGCCAGCCGGCGGACATCGGTCAACTCATGGCGCAGTCCCGCTACCTGGAGCACGCCGTCTACAGGCTCGGAGGTCAGTCCGACAACACAGCCATGAGTGCCGGCACCGCCAGCACCATCGCCGCGCTGGAGGACCGCATCGCGCTCATCGATTACGAGATCGGCACGGCCAGCCAGGCTTCCGGAGCCCCGGCCAGTGACCACGTGAAGCAACTGTGGCAGCAGCGGGTGGACCTGCTGCGATCCCTGGCTGCCGTGCGGTACGCCCAGACGGCGGATCCCGGCATCTGAACATGGCTAACGAGGTGAACACCATGAAGATCCTGAAGACCCTGCTCATCGTGATGGGGTTGGCGGCGGCGCCGCTGACCCAGGCGGCATCCAGCGCCAGCCCGGCTCCGGCACCCGCGCCGTCGGCCAGCGCGGTACCGGACCAGGCGCAACTCGAGAAGCAACTGGAGGAAGCGCGCAAGCAGTTGCAGGAGGCAGCGCACAAGGTGGCTGACCTCTCCATGCAGTTGAACAGCAATGCCATGCGCAACCTGGACCTGATGCAGGGACGCATGGCGAAGCTCAACAAGCGCGGCTTCCTGGGCATCGACCTGGACAGCGGCGAGGATGGCCCGGGC
>DATIVR010000170.1:0-7711 GCA_035465695.1 Gammaproteobacteria bacterium | reverse complement strand
GGGTCACGGCCACGGCGCGCCACCGCCAACTGGTTGCGGCCGATCTCCGCCTGTTCCGCCGCGTCGGTGGGCGGACTATCGGAGAGCAGGCACAGCAACAACAGGGCTTCGATGAATCGCAAGGCCGAGTCATCGGTGCCGACAGGATCATAAGCGTTGACATCCAGGGCCCGTACCTCCAGGTACATGACGCCACGGCGTTTCAAGGCCAGAGTGGCGCGTTCGCCGCTCTCGATGGGTTGCTTGGGACGGATCGAGCCGTAGAACTCGTTCTCGATCTGCAGGATGTTGGCATTGAGCTGCCGATATTCTCCATCGACCTTCACGCCGATGCGTTCATAGTCCGGCGCGGGGGTGCCGATGGCGTGACTCAAGGTGCTCACGTAATCGGCAAGACTGTTGTAGGTGACGCCGATGCGGGCCTGGTTGCTGTTCTTATAGCCGATGTCCGAGAGGCGCAGTGATGTGCCGTACGGTTCATATAAGGTATGGGGATCGAACTCCGGGAACTTGAGGTCGCGGCCGCCCAGGAAACTCTTGCACATGGCCGGAGAGGCGCCGAAGAGATAGGGTACTAGCCAGCCCACACGCTGGAAGTTGCGTAAGGCGCGGAAGTACCAGTCATCGCGGAATTCACGCAGTCCGCGTCCGTCGGCCTCCGACTCCTGCAGCAGGGGCCATAGCGCCTCAGGATAGGAGTAGTTGAAATGAACGCCGGAGATCGCCTGCATGGTGCGGCCATAGCGCCATCCCAGTCCCAGACGATAGACGTGTTTCATCTTGCCGACGTTGGAGTCGCCGTAGCGTGCTACCGGGATGCCAGCGTCACCTTCCAGGATACACGGCATGCTGGTGGCCCAGAGCATCTCCCCGCCCATGTGCTCATAGGCGAAGGCGTGGATGTCCATGAGCGAGGCGAGAGTCTGCGTCACCTCGTGGAAGGGAGCCGTCACGAACTCCAGTAGAGCCTCAGAGTAATCGGTGGTGATGTGCGGGTGGGTCAGAGCGGACCCCAGGGCGGCGGGATGTGGGGTCTGCGCGAGTCTGCCATCACGCGTGACCCGCAAGCTCTCCTTCTCGAGGCCTTTGCCTCCGGCGCGCAACAGCGTTCCGGCACCGCGGGTGCCGGAGAGGCGATCGAGACGCGCTTCAAGTCCGGGGAAGTACTGCATGTCGCGACGGGACGGGGCGGGAGGGGCGGTCATGTTGGCGTATGTGGAGGCAAAAGGCCAGCCGGCAAGTAGGCACGCAAAAGGAAACGGCCGGGAGGTCCCGGCCGTATGACATCAAATCGGTATCTCGCCGGTTACCAGCAACCGCTGGGTGCCTGATTGCCCTGGTTATCGACCGTCATGGGCGAGCAATCGGTATCGTTGGCCTGCGGCCCACTGGCGACAGGGGTGGCGGTCACCTTGTACGTGGTGGGGGAGATGTCCGTGGAGACCGCGAAGTTGATCGTATAGTAGCCCTGCTGGCTCGTGGTGCCGGTGGTGAGAGTGGTGACCTCGGCGCAGTTGGCGCTGTTGTAGCTACCGTACTCTGTATAGCACCGTTCCAAGGCCTGCGCGGCCTGGGACAGGGCCGACTTGGCGTCCGCGCGGCGTCCCCTCTGTGCCGACTTCAGATAGCTTGGAAACGCTATGGCCGCGATGATTCCGATGATCGCCACCGTGACCATCAATTCGATCAAAGTGAAACCCTTATGACGTATCACGGCAATCCCCCTGTCAGCGAATGATATTGCAGCTCAATTTTGGGCTCTTTCGATCCTGACTATCAACGGAAGTTTGCCTGCAGACCAGCCCTCTGTCCATACGAGCACGCGCTCGCTGGGAAAAAGGTTGTCCATGGAGCGGAGTCCCCCTGCGAACAGGCAGCTACGGCTGACCTGGTAAACCCGCGGCTCGCGTCCCGCCGACCACACATGGAGCACTGCGGTTCGCGAGGCCTGGTCCACGCTGGACACCATTGCCGGTTGGGCCTTCAAGCTGTCAGGTTGCTGGAGCTTGGGGCCGGCGGCCATAGCGCTAATCACCGCGGACATCAGGCAGGTGGCGAAGACGATCTTGACGAAGCTGCGCATAGGTCTCTCCTAACCGGGCGGTTAAGGCAACTGCTGCCAGGACAGGCGGCCGCCGGTGGCGGTCGTGCTCTCCACGGTCATGCCGATCTTGCCGGAGCTGCCGCTGTAGTACTTGTATTCCAGTTCACCCGCCGAGATGATGCCGGGCGTCTGGATGATGCCGACGTCCGATTGCTTGCCGCTCACCGGCACGCTGGAGGTCACAGATTGCCCGGTCTTGGGATCGGTATAGGTGACCGTCACATAGTCGTTGGTGTTCACCTTGCCATCACCGTTGACGTCGAAGGGCGATACGGTCAGTTGTCCGCCGGTGTCACCGTTCAACTCCATGAGCCAGGAGATGCCGCCGTACTCGCAGGCGTTGCCCTGCGGGATCAGCGTGGTGAAGATGACGCGGCCGTTGTCGAGCACCGGGTTGCTCACTACACGCTCACCCTGGGCAGTGGGGTAGTTGAGATCCAAATACCAACCCTGCTGCGTCGAGCTCAACGTGTAGGCGGTGGTCACGCGGAAATTGGTACCGTTCACGCTATTTTCGAGGACGATGCTCTGTTGCAACAGGTTGGAGCGGAGTACCTGGTTAGTCGCATCGTCGATGATGCCGTAGAAGCTCATGACCGGCGGGTTCGCGGCGACGGAATTGTCGCCCGTCTGGAAGTAGGTGCCGGTGCCGAAGTACACCATGACGCTGCCTGTCGAGCTCAGGCCAACCTGCGGACGGTCGGTGATAGGTTGCACATTGCCGTTGGCATCGGTAGCGGTGAACAAGGCCTGCGGCGTGCTGCCCGACTTGAAGGAGAAGTCCCACTGGCTGCTGTTAGTGCTGCTGACGTCGATCTTCCACATGTGGCCCAGCAGGTCGCCGGCGTAGATCGCGTCCGCGATACGATCACCATCGTAGTCCACGGGCGCCGGTGAGAACATGCCGTTAGGGCTGGTGCTGGAGCCCGACTTGGAGTCGAACGTGAGCAGGCTGCCGGTGTTGATGTTGTACATATACAGCACCGCACGCTGGTTGGTGCTGTTCACGCCATTGCCCCAGATCATGTACCAGTCGCCATCGTGCATGCGCGCAATGGATGGCTGGCCCAACACATAACCCATGTTGGGGTCCGCGCTGCCCAGGCCATCCACGCCATCGTAGTCGTAGACCACGTTAGTGGCGGTCATGGACGTCGGATTGGTCACATCCAGGAGGAAGACGTCGTGGGCGCCGGCGCCAGCAGTGCCCGCGAGAAGGCTATGCCAGGCGGGCGTCGACCCGTAGAAGGCGTCCACCGACTCCGGAGAACCATCCACGTAGTACTGGTGTGTGTAAGTCGGATCGGTGAGTGCCGGCAAGTTGGCGTAGACGCCGCGCGGTACGTAGTCGAAGATCTCCACGCCCGTATTGGCGTTGAAGGCATGCAACATGCCGTCGTTGGCGCCCACGTAGAGCATCGGCGTGCGGGTCTTCTTCTGGGTGACGAAGTCGTCATAGATCAAGGTCACGCCATCCGCCATCAGCGTGGCGCCTTCCGGCAGGATATCGAACCCGAAATCCTGCGAACCGACATAGAAGGGATTGGAGTTGACGATATCGCCGAGGATCTGGCTGCGAGTGCGGAAGATGCCGCCATTGCTCTGCTCTTGCGACTGGTCACCGCGCAAGTAAGTCACGCGAGCGCTGCCATTGCCGTCGGCGACCCCGAAGATGTTGTTGTTCAGGGCAGTCTGCTCGCTGGTGGTGAGGCTGGTCCACAGGAAGTTGATGCCGACCTTGTTGGTGGCATCCCAGCTCAGGATATTGCGGCTACTCGCGGCCGGTATCAGCGTGGAGGCCTGCCAGGCCTGGGAGCCGATGCTGCCGTCCGAGTTGATCGAATAAGCCAACACGTCCCCGGACCAGTCGCTGCTGTTGAACTGGGCCTGGTAGATGAGCGTATTGGAGTCGAGCTTCGTCGAGTTCACCGCGATAGCCGAGGATGATCCGACCCGGCCCTGGATACGGGTGACCAGACTGTTGAAAGCCAGGGTCACGTCCTGCGGCGTGTCGGCGGCGAAGAACTCTCCGCGACCGTCGATGGCGGCATGCCAGAGGTCGTAGACGTTGCCGATCGGATCGGTGCAGCTCCCCCAGACGTCTCCGCAGCTGAACGATGACGGCCACGCGGTCTTACCCGTGACCAGGTCGTTATAACCACCTGCATAGGTGCTGCCGCCCCATTTGGGCGCGCTGGATAGCACCGAGCTCAGGCCCAGTCCCACCGTGAAGGTCACCATATGCGGCCACTGGGCAGGATCGTTCTGCGCATTCCAATATGGCGTGACGTTGGCGATGGTCCCGGAACTGTCCTTGATCGAGACGTTCTTGTTGTAGGGCATGTATTGCAGCGACGGACTGGTTCCCAGATCCGGACGCAGGTTGGTGGACCAGTAATGGAACGCCACATCCGCCAGCGTGTTGGAGTTGGAGTCCGAATAGGGGTGATTCTTGGCTGGGAAAGCGGTGCCATCGGGCAGCGTCACCGCGGTGTTGTCCGCGTTTCCGGGCTGCACTGAGAGGTTGCCGGTACTCTCGTTCCACAGGCCATCGGTCAATGCGATCGCATAGTTGGGGCGGCACACATATTCCGGCGAATCAGTCTGGTGCGGGGTGAAGGCGTAGGGGCTGTCTACGCCGCTGGTGGTGTAGTAGTTGCCGATGACATCCAGGGCTTGACGCAGGTTGGTGCCGCCACTGGCAGGGAAGCGCGATAGCCAGTTGAAGAAGTCGGTACGATGCTGACCCGTGAACACCCCGATGCGGTTGTCATATGTGCCGCTGCTGGGCCAACCCTTGCAGCTGGAGGCATCGAATGCGGCGCAGCTGTGGAGATCGATCCAGGCGACCCGGTAGGTCTGACTGAGGCTGTTGAAGGCGATATCGGCCGAACTCACCACGGTGAAGTGGCGGGTGCGGTAGAAGCTGTACCAGTTGGCGAAGTTCTGCCGCTCATCGGTGCCGCCGGGCCCGGAGCTGCTGCTCACTGTCACCTTGGTGTAGCAGCCATCGTCGGTCAGGGAACTGGTGCAGCCGTTGGCCGTAGCGCTGCTGGCGGTCGGGGTATAGGTGTAGTAGAAGGCGGCCTGCGCCGTATCGTTAGAGCAAGAGCCGCTGATATTGAAATAGTTGCAGCCGTTATTGGCGCTATCGCCGGTGGTGCTGCCGGGAGTATAGGTCTCGGTGGCCCGGTAACTGGCGGAAAGATCCACCGTGCCGTTGGCGGTATCGAAGCCGTCGTAATAAGCGGCCGTGAAGCTCGTCGTGTATTGGGTACCGTTGGCCTGATAGGGCGCGGTGTAGACCACGCTAGGGTTGTAATACAGCGGGTTGAAGCTGCTGGACTTGTAGTGGAAGGTGTCCGGGGTGGAGACACTGGAGAACGATTTGTAGCCATTGCAATAGTTGGTGTTGCCGACCTTGCTATGGGTGAGGCCGCTGTAGCTGCCGGTACAGGAACTCGATGACACGACCACCGAGACATAGACCCTGGCGCTGGCGTTACCGCCCATCGAGTCGGGCGCATAGGCCCAAGCCATGGATCCTGAATCGTCCAGCAGCACCGCGATGTTGGGGGGCATGCTGATGGTGAGGAATAGCGGCGATTGAGAAATCGAGACCGCCGCCGACGCCCCGGGCGCCGCCACCGTCGCCATGACGGCGAGTAGCGCGAGGCTGAGCAGGAAACGCATTTTGACGCTCATGGACATGCTCTCCCTAAGCTGATGACGCCAACTGGCGTCAACGCTGGTAACTCGATTGCAGGTACACCACCGTATTGGGCGACAGACCATAGCCCTTCGCTACCACGAGATAGATGGTGGGAGTGACGGTCGGGGCGTCCGCCAGGAGGCTCTGTCCATTGGCCGGCCCGCTGCTTGCGCTCTGCATGATGTAGTAACGGGGCGGTTGCGACGGCGCCGGTGTAAGCGTGCCCGAATACACGATGCTGTTGGTCGTGGAGCTGTCCCACACGCTCTGATCCGTGTAAGTGACGGTGGAGCTCGAGTCGTACAGGCCATTGGTGTTGTTGAACTGGCCGGGTGACGCCGCTTGCAGCGCACTTTCACCATCCCGTAACGCCGCCTCGGCAGCCTGGAAGGCCACGTCCTGATCCCGCTGGTTGGAGGTCATGCGTTCTTCGAGGGTGGTGCTGCGGGTGGCGGCGAGGCCGATGAGCGTAAGGACCAGCAGCAACAGCAGCGATATGACCAGTACCACACCACGTTGGGACCTGGGGGATGACTGGCTTTTCATGCGGGTATTCATTGCAGCACGTTCCGGATGGAGATGGTCTCGGTGAAGACCTTGCGTAAGCGCCGATCCTGGATGGAGGTGAGGGTCAGACCGTTGGCAGCGTCGGTGTCCGAGTTGCCCAGGACGATGAAGCTCGGCGCGCTGCTCGGCATGACATCCAGAGAGGCGTCGTCGCTGCGGGTAAGCAAGGCGATCCGCACACAGACCACCTTGGTCCAGTCGGTGATGGTGTCGGCGGTCTGGAAGTTGTCGGGGATCTTGTCGCCGTTGGTGTCCACGCCATACACGACCTGCATGCTCTCCACGCCGGACACCAGTTCCTGCGGCGCGCCCAAGGCACCCGCGACATTGCCGGCACCGATGGTCACGTCATAGAGCGAAGGCCCCCCGTCCACGCCTTTGCCGATATAGAAGACGTAAGTGTTGAAGAACAGCAGTTGGGCGCCGGCGCCGTAGCTTTGAGCGTTCTGCTTGCCGCCCGGGTTCCAGTTGGAGACGGCGTTGCCCGGGACCAGGCTGGCGTTGCTGTGATCTACGCGACCGCTGCTGATGTTGGCCGCCGTAATCTGGAAGAGGGAAGAATTCTGGCAGTCTGTAATGACCGCAAGTTCGCCCACTTGCAGTTGGGCTGCATCCGTAGGATTGACGAACACGCCGGCCGAATCCTGGTACGGCGATACGAGACCGAAACCGTTGTTGGAAGCCTCGTGCAGCACGATGATGTCGCTGCCCGCGAGCACGCTTCCAGTGCCGGTGCCGCCGATGGCCGTCTGGACGTCGCTAGGCAGGTTGGGCGACCAGCTTGCGGCATTGTTCGCCGGCGCCAGGCTGGTGGTGCTGATGGTATAGCTGTCGCCGATCCCGGTCCCGGTATATTCGTAGCCTTCGATCGCTTTGGACAGATCGAAGCTGGTGGTGGATCCGCCGGCGAGGTCGTTCCAGAACTTGCCGTTGTGGTTGCAGCCGGAGTACCCCGCCATGCGGATCGGGCTCTCCATGAAACCCAGGGTGAAACGCCCGTTCTCCTGCACTTGCCCTACAGCTCTGCTGAGGCTGTAAGTCTTCTTGCTGGATATGTATACCGAGATGACGCCTGAGGTGAGGATCAGGCCTAGCACCAGGGCCACCATCAATTCGACCAGTGAGAACCCGGACTGACGCCGCACCTTGTGGTTAGTGTTGTTCATAGGCCTGAGGTGACGCCGAATTGGACGGTCCCGCCGCAGGGCGCCGCCGTGGGTGAGGTGGCATTGGCTCTCTGGTCGCTCCACTGGACGGTGACGGTGACCTGGGTCATCTGGTTGTTGATGAGGGTGCTGATGCTGCCCTCACCGCAGGGCAGGTTGGCC
>DATIVR010000169.1:0-1908 GCA_035465695.1 Gammaproteobacteria bacterium | reverse complement strand
GCACAGGGAAGCCGCGTTTCGCGGCCCGCGCTCCGGGAGGGCGGTTTTGGCGACTTTTGACAAGACAAAAGTCGCCCGCGCCGTGGGACGGCGCGGAACCAGACGGGGAAGTCGCTTGGAACGCGCCCTCCAAACGAAACGGCCCCCGAAGGGGCCGCATCAGATCCATCAAGACGCCTGTCGCTCAAGCCGGGCCGGGCCGTCACAAGCCGAGCTTGAGCTCCCGCCAGCTCACGATGTGCCGAGCTTGCGTCCCACGAGGAATGCCGCACCGCCGGTCACCAGCAGCGTGAGGGCGGCCGACAGCATCAGCCAAGGCGAAAGTGACGCGGGCACGAAGAGACTGATCAAGAACAACGATACCGGCACCGCCCCGGAGATGATCAGCAGGCGGCGCTCCGGGTCCAGGCCCGGTTCGGTGAGCTCGCTGCCGCATTTGATGGCTGCGTAGACCGCGATGAAGAAGATGCTGAACGACGGCACCGGACCACGGTGCCAGTGCCCGGGATACCTCAGGCGTAACACCAGCGCCGTGCTGAGCAACGCCAGCGTCAGCGACATCAGGCCGTAATTCAGGGCGCGTTTCCGCTCCACTTACAGCCCCAGCTTCTTTTCCAGATAGTGGATGTTGGTGCCACCCGCGATGAACGCCGAATCCGCGAACAGGTCCCGGTGCAGCGGGATGTTGGTGCTGATGCCCTCCACCGCGATCTCGGCGAGCGCCACCCGCATGCGCGCCAGCGCCGAGGCGCGGGTATCGCCGTAGGCGATGAGCTTGCCGATCAGCGAGTCGTAGTTCGGCGGCACGGTGTAGCCCGAATAGGCATGCGAGTCCACGCGGATGCCGGGGCCGCCCGGCGGATGCCAGCGGGTGATCAGGCCCGGCGAGGGCGTGAACTTGCGCGGATCCTCGGCGTTGATGCGGCACTCGAAGGCATGGCCGCGGAACTCGATGTCCTTCTGCTTGAGCGTGAAGGGCATGCCGGCGGCGATCATGAGCTGCTGCTTCACGATGTCGATGCCGGTGATCATCTCCGTGACCGGATGCTCCACCTGCACGCGGGTGTTCATCTCGATGAAGTAGAAGTTGCCGTCCTGGTACAGGAACTCGAAGGTCCCCGCGCCGCGGTACTTGATGTTCTTGCAGGCCTCCACCACGCGCTCGCCCATGGTGCGGCGCTGCTTGTCGGTGATGCCCGGCGCCGGCGCCTCCTCGATCACCTTCTGGTGGCGGCGCTGCATGGAGCAGTCGCGCTCGCCCAGGTGCACCGCGTTGCCCGCGCCGTCCGCCAGCACCTGGAACTCCACGTGGCGCGGATGCTCCAGGAACTTCTCCATATAGACCATGTCGTTGCCGAAGGCCGACTTGGCCTCGGCCTTGGTCATGCCCACCGCGGCCACCAGCGCCGCCTCGCTGTGCACCACGCGCATGCCGCGGCCGCCGCCGCCGCCCGCGGCCTTGATGATCACGGGGTATCCCACCTCGCGGCCCATGCGCAGCATCTCTTTCGGGTCGTCCGGCAGGGCGCCGTCGGAGCCCGGCACGGTCGGCACGCCGGCCCGCTTCATGGCCGCCTTGGCCGAGACCTTGTCGCCCATCAGGCGGATGGTGTCGGCGCGCGGGCCGATGAAGATGAAGCCGCTCTGTTCCACGCGCTCGGCGAAGTCGGCGTTCTCGGCCAGGAAGCCGTAACCGGGATGGATCGCCACCGCGTCCGTCACCTCGGCGGCGCTGATGATGGCCGGCATGTTGAGGTAGCTCTCGGCGGAAGGCGGCGGCCCGATGCACACCGACTCGTCGGCCAAGAGCACGTGCTTCAGGTCCTTGTCCACGGTGGAATGCACCGCCACGGTGCGGATGCCCAGTTCCTTGCAGGCCCGGAGGATGCGCAGCGCGATCTCGCCGCG
>DATIVR010000168.1:0-12087 GCA_035465695.1 Gammaproteobacteria bacterium | reverse complement strand
CGATGGAACGGTTCATGGCCTTGGCCATGAGCTGGGTGAGCAGCGTGCCCGCCGAACCCACCACCATGCCGGCGATGATCATGGCCGGGTTCTGCAGCACGAAGCCTTCGAAGGCCACGGCGAGGCCGGTGAAAGCGTTGTAGAGAGAGATCACCACCGGCATGTCTGCGCCGCCGATCGGCACGGTCATGAGCAGGCCGAATAACAGCGAGAGCACGAAGAAGCCCACCACCGGGCCGGGCCCGTCGTGGCCGAGCACGATCCCCACGGCATGGGCCACGGCCAGCAGGAACACCAAGCCGTTCACCAGCTGCTGGCCCTTGAAGCGCAGTGATCTGTTGATGAGACCCTGCAACTTGGCGAACGCGATCAGGCTGCCGCTGAAGGAGACCGTGCCGATCAGCGCGCCCACCACCGCGAGGACGCGGGCCGCGGCTCCGAGGCCTTGCGGATGCAGCAGCTCCGCTGCGGCGATGGCCGCGGCCGCGCCGCCGCCCATGCCGTTGTAGAGCGCCACCATCTGCGGCATGGCGGTCATGGCCACCCGCTTGCCGCTCCACCACGCGGCGAGGCCGCCCACCAGGATGCCAGCCAGGATCAGGCCGAAGTTGTGCATGCCCGGGTAGAGGAAGGTGATGACAGTGGCGACCAGCATGCCGACGCCGGCCCAAACGATGCCGCCGCGTGCGCCCTTCGGGCTGCTCATGCGCTTCAGCCCCAGGATGAACAGCAGCGCCGCCAGGAAGTAAGCGGCTTGGATGATGGCGTCGAGGACGTTGGGGGACAGGCTCATGGCTTGCCCTTCCCGCTGACCTTGAACATCTCCAGCATGCGCTCCGTCACCACGTAGCCACCCACCGCGTTGCCGGCTGCCAGCGCCACGCCGATGAAGCCGATGACCTGTTCCACCGACCCGCTGGCCTGGCCCAGCGCCACCATGGCACCGACCAGCACGATGCCGTGCACGAAGTTTGATCCGGACATGAGCGGCGTGTGCAGGATCACCGGCACCCGCGAGATGACCTCGTAGCCGGTGAAGCCGGCGAGCATGAAGATATATAGGGCTATGAATCCGTCTATCATTTTCCGCCCTCAGATACTTTTCATTTCTTCAGTTCCGCCTTCCCTGGCGCGCCTCCCAGCCTAGGCATCCATGCCCGGTCGTTCGGCCGGGCGCGAGCTGTGCTCGCGCTAAAGCGCCGGCCTCACCCCTCGACCAGCTTGCGCGTCGGCTCATGCATGATCTTCCCGTCATGGGTCACCACGCTCTTGGCGTAGACCTCGTCCTGCCAATCGATCGCGATCCGACCTTCCTTGACCATGGGCGTGAAGAAGTTGAGCAGGTTGCGGGCGTACATGTCGCTGGCATGTTCGGCCAGGAGGCTAGGCAGGTTGAGCGGGCCTGACACCAACACCGGTCCGTGCCATACGTCCTCGCCAGGGCGGGTCAGCTCGCAGTTGCCGCCGGTCTCGGCGGCGAGGTCGAGCACCAGGGCGCCAGGCTTCATGGTTTCCACCATGGCCTGGGTGACTATCTTGGGGGCGGCACGGCCGGGGATGGCGGCAGTGGTGATCACCGCGTCGGCCAGGGCCACGTGCTTGGCCAACGCACCCTGCTGCTTCTGTTTCTCTTCGGCGGTGAGCTCGCGGGCGTAGCCGCCGCCGCCCTCCGCCGAGACGCCGGTATCCACGAACTTGGCCCCCAGCGACTCCACCTGTTCGCGCGCCGCGGCACGCACGTCGTAACCTTCCACCATGGCGCCCAGCCGCCGCGCGGTGGCGATGGCCTGCAGCCCCGCCACGCCGGCGCCCACTACCAGCACCTTGGCGGGGCGGATGGTGCCTGCGGCAGTGGTGAGCATGGGGAAGAAGCGGCCGAGTTTCTCGGCAGCCAGCAGCGCCGCCTTGTATCCAGCGGCGGCGGCCTGGGAGGAAAGGGCGTCCATGGCCTGGGCGCGGGAGATGCGCGGCACCAGTTCCATGGAGAAAGCCGTCACGCGCGCGTCACGCAGCGCCTTGATGCGTTCCGGATCCTTGTGGGGGCTGAGGAAAGCCACCAGCACCGAACCCGCGCGCATCTTCGGTACATTGGCCACCGGCGGCGGGGTCACGCGGAACACCACGTCGGCCTGGGGGATGGCGTCTGCAGCAGCGGCAAGCTGGGCGTCGGGGAATAGCCGGTCCGGAAATCCGGCGGTATCGCCGGCACCGGATTCCAGCAGCAGTTCCACGCCCAGGGTCTTCAGCTTGGCCGCCACCGGCGGACACAGCGCCACCCTTCGCTCGAGACCTGCGTGTTCCCTGGGTACGAAGAGCTTGATGGCCATGGGTTTTCCCGTCTTTTGGGCCGCCGCCAGTGTAGCCTGCCTCAGGGGGCCCTGACACCGCCCTGGCGTGGGTTTCATCCGGCCTGTCTTGGGCTTGTCGTTGCTTTTTAACCTTATTACTGCAATATTTTGCCCAGCGCATTCAGGGCCTTGAGGATATAGGGTGTACGACCTTTCCCAAGAAGTGCTCCGCACCGATGCGGCAGGCCAGCCGCTGGAGTGGATCGACTATCAGGATGCCGTGAAGCTGTATCACCTGGACCAGGTGGCCTACAGCTACGGCAGCCCTCTGTATCGCCTGCACGGCGGCATCTGCGCCAAGAGCGGGCAGCGCAGCAGCATCGAAGTGAATTCCATCATCGCCACCTACGGCAACAGCATCGCCTCGGCCAAGGCGCGCAAGCACTACGTGCCGCCGTTGAACAACCACACCTTGTTCAAGCGCGATGCCCACGTGTGCATGTACTGCGGCAAGCGGTTTTCCTCGGGCGAACTGTCCCGCGAGCATGTGACGCCCTTGAGCCGCGGCGGACATGACACCTGGACCAACGTGGTGGCGGCCTGCAAGCGCTGCAACAACCACAAGGCCGGCCGCACGCCGGAAGAAGCGCGCATGCAACTCCTGGCCATCCCGTTCACGCCCAACCACGCCGAGTACATCTTCCTGAAAGGCCGCCGCATCCTGGCGGACCAGATGGAGTTCTTGCTCGCACATTTCCCCCGCTCGAGCCCGCTGCACCGGCGGGTGAAGCAATTGTTGGCCTAAGCCGGCGCGACCTGTACCGATGGATGACCCCGCCTGCGGCGGGGTTTTTCATTTTTCAGAACCGGTACGCTGAAGACGCCGCAGCCACAGGCGAGAGACGGGAAGGCAATGATGCGATGGCCACGGCGCATACCGGATGACCGACTTCATCCGTCGCCTTCCCATGACGAAGCTCCGGGCGGCATGGCCGCCCGGAGCTATTGCGCGATCAGTGACCCGAGTGCGGATCCGGCTGGAAGTCGCTGTGATAGAGGTCCGGATTACCCGGGCCGTCCACCACGATGAAGCCCATCAGGCCGCGCTCCATGCGCGACAGTGCGTGGTCCACGAGCATGTAACGTCCCGGCACCTGCGTCCGGAAATCCACGATCACCGACCCGC
The DNA here is from genome assembly GCA_035465695.1 of Gammaproteobacteria bacterium. Classification (GTDB taxonomy): domain Bacteria; phylum Pseudomonadota; class Gammaproteobacteria; order Natronospirales; family REEB76; genus DASUBN01. The sequence goes on along the minus strand of DATIVR010000168.1, from coordinate 8,613 downwards.
CGGGCGGCACGCTCACCGTCTGGATACCCTCCAACGGCGGTGAAGTGAGGCCACCCAACTCATAGACATGGTCGAAGATCTCGCCGATCACATGGAAGGAGGAAGTGAAGTTGGGTCCACCCACGCCGAAGTAGATGCGCACGGTGTCTCCGACCTTGGAGTGCATCGGATGGTACTTGGTCAACGCGCCCACCGCGCCGTTCAGCACGAAGTACTCAGGTCTCTCGTCCAATAGCTTCTGTACATCGAACTCCTGGTCGCCATGCTTGCCGAAGACACCGGTGGTATAGATCTCGCCCTGCATGACGTAAAACTCGTGATCGACCTTCGGCATCGCGACGGCAGGTTCGACCAGGATCATGCCGTACATGCCGTTGGCGATGTGGTTGGCGACCATGGGCGTGGCGCAGTGATACACGAACAGACCGGGCACCACCGCCTTGAAGGTGATGGACTTCTCCTGGCCGGGCGGCACCTGCAACACCGCTGCTCCGCCGCCGGGGCCCAGCACCGCGTGCAGGTCCACGGAGTGGATCATGTGGCTGCTGGCGTTGTTCTTCAGGTGCAGATCGATCGTGTCTCCCACCCGCACGCGCAACATGGGGCCTGGCACCTTGCCGTTGAAAGTCCAGTAGTTGTAAGTGGCGCCGTCAGCCAGGCGGCCGCGGACCTCCACCGTCTCGAGATCGATACGCACCTTGGTCGGAGCGCGCGCCATCTTCGGCGCGTTGGCCATCACCGGCGGTGGTAGGTCGGCCGGGTCGCGGCTGATGTCGGCGGCTTCGGCCTCAGGAGCGGCAGCCGGCGTGCCGACCACCAGCTTGCCTTCCATGCCAGCCTGGCGGTGACCAGGCAGCTCGCAGTAATAGTCGAAGGTGCCGGACTTGTCGGCGCGGAACACGATCACCGTGCTCGCATCCTTCGACATCACATGGTCGGAAGCCGCATGGAAGTCCGGGACCGCGATGTTGTGCTCGGCACCATCCCCGTCTATCAGCGTGATCTGCACCACCGCGCCCTCAGCCACCTGCAGGGTCGGATTGTCCACGCCGTCGATGCCGTTGCCGACGCCCAGGAAGGTCATGCCCTTGGCGCCGATGTTGGTCTTGAGCGTGAAGCGCACGTCAGGGTGATAACCCGCCGGCGGGTTAGGGAGGTTGGTGTTAGCAGCCGGCGCCTGCGTGGCGAGGGCCATCAGCGTCAGGCCCAGGATCGCGGCACCATGCTTCGCAGCACGGTGGAACAGGCTATACATGTCAGTGCTCCAGACTTTGGCTTCGATGAGCGCAGCATGCCCGTGCGCCGCCGTGGACGCCTTGACCTAAATCATGGTGTTGCCCGCCCGCTGCGCCTAGGGTTACGCCGCGCAGACCAGCGACCTTTCCGGTCTCAGCCAAACCCTGAGGAGTCCATCATGCATCCCCTGAAGAAGTCGTTGCTCGCCCTGGCGGTTGCCACGGCCCTCACCGCCACGGCGGCACGGGCCGATACGTCCGCGGACACGACCCTGAGCGGGCTGATGTTCGTGGACCTGACCGACATCCGCAGCCAGAAGAACGGCGTGGACGGCGATCCGGACGGTTACGGCCTCGATGTGAAGCGGTTCTATCTCGGGGTGAGCCACAGCTTCGATGCGACCTGGTCCGCCAGCCTCGTGACCGATTTCGATCTGCCGAAGCTCACGGTGAGCGGCAAGGACTCCAGCGGCGCCACCGTCACCTCCACGGGCACGGCATCCGAGACCCAGGTGTTTGTGAAGAAAGCCTACCTGCAGGGCCATTTCAACGATGCGTTCACCGCGCGCATCGGTGCCGCCGAGATGCCTTGGATACCTTTCGTCGAAGGCATCTACGGTTACCGCTTCGTGGAGAAGACGCTGCTGGACCGGTTGAAGTTCGGCAACACCGTCGACTGGGGAGTGCACGGTTTCGGCTCGAGCGACAGGGCCGGCGTCAACTATGCGGTGTCGGCGGTGAACGGGGGAGGATTCAAGAACCCAAGCCGCAGTTCCAGCATGGACCTGGAGTGGCGTTTCGGCGTCGCTCCGCTGGATGGCCTGATGCTGGCCCTGGGAGCCTATCGAGGCAAGCTGGGCCAGGACAGCAACGCCACGCCGGCGCCCCATACCGCCATCCGCTGGGATGGCATGGCCGCGTGGAAAGCAGCCGGTCTGACCTTGGGCGGCGAATACTTCAGCGCCGACAACTTCGCCAACATCGCCAATCCGGCGTCCGACAAGGCCGACGGCTGGAACGTATTCGGATCGTATGACCTCACTCCGGCCTGGTCGTTGTTCGGCCGCTACGATCACGCCAAGACCAGCAGGTACCTCGACCCTTCGCTGGCCGACACTTATCTCAACGCGGGCGTGGCATGGCGATACACCCCGAACCTCACCTGGGCGCTGGCATACAAGTCAGATAAGGCCGCAGACAACACCAACGAGCTCAAGACCGAGGAGTTCGGCGTCTGGGCCCAGGTCAGGTTCTGACGCCGTCCGCCGTCACTTGAGGCTATCCAGGCGACGCCGCAGTTCGGCCAGTTCACTGCGAAAGGCCTCGGCATCGCCGAAGTCGGTGAAGCCGCGATAGTAGGCGTGCGCATGCAACGCGCGCCGGGCATGCTTGATGGGGCACCAATACTGTTCGGTACGGCCGATGATCTCGCGGAAATAGGCGGCGACGCCGCTGCCATAGGAGCAGTACGCGCAGTTCATCTTCTCGATGATGTTCAGATAACCGAGATGATATCGGTCGAAGATGAAGCAATCGCGCTGCCGCACCTTCGTGATCCCATAGATGGGGAAGCAGATGGTCTGGTAGATCCACAGGAAGGCGTGCAGGAACAGCAGCGGCAGGATGCCGGCATAGATCACCGGCGCGGAGAGGATGGCCAGGATCGAGGAATCCCACAGGTAATAGAGCAGCCCCTGCTTGAGCCGCCGCTGTGCAGCGAGGATCTCAGCCTCGAACCGCACCTTGCGGTCCTCGAAGTCGGCATGCAGTGCCGCGCGCCGCCGCTTGATCTCCACCTCGATCTCGTCCTCCAGGTGTCGGACACGCTCGCCCAGGTCATGCAGGATGTCGGTCATGGGTGTGCTCCTCTCGACTCAGCCACGGAAGATATCGAAACTGAGTGCCGATCACCGCCGGCGGGAATATCTCGGCGAGGCCGCATCCAGCGCATGCAGGATCTCCACGTCCCTGTCGTAGATATCGTTCCTGAACTCGACCGTACCGTCTCTATCCGCCCAGGCGGTGAAGTAGACGATATAGATGGATATCGGATGCTGCAGCGCGATCTGTTGCGGAGTGCCGGCGGCCAGAGCGTCCTGAAGCAATTGATGAGCCCCGGCCTGGCCGTCCACCCGCAGTATCGCCTCCGCGAGATCGAGGGCATCAGCCACCCGGATGCAACCTGAGCTGAAGGCGCGGTTGTCCTCGGCGAAAAGCCCCTGCGCCGGGGTGTCGTGCAGATAGATGCCGAAGCGATTGGGGAACATGAACTTGACGCGCCCCAATGCGTTCTCCGGTCCCGGCAACTGGCGCAGGTGATAGGGCAGATCGTCCGGTGTCCATCGCTTCCAGTCGATCGCGTCGGATGCGACGGGATGTGCGGCGTCCCCCCAACCCTCTACGACCTGATAACCGTGCGCCGAGAGATAACCGGGATCGGCTTGCAGCCTGGGAAGGAGATCCTGCGTGGTTATGAGCGACGGTACATCCCAGACGGGATTCACCACCAGGTACTGGATGTGATCCCTGAATTCCGGCGTCTGCCGGAAAGGCGTCCCGACCACTACCGGTTCCGACATGCGCAGTTTGCCGTTCTGATAAAGAGCTGCGCGGAAGTTCGCGATGTTGACTACCAGCCGGGTAGGCGCCGGCCGATGGGGTAGCCAACGAAGACGCTCCATGTTGACGCGGATCTCGTCGATCCGGGCCTGCACGGGCACGTTCAAGGCGGCCAAGGTGGCGGCGTCGATCACGCCCGTCGGTGCGAGGCCATTCCTGGTCTGGAAGTGCTGCAAGGCGGCGGTCAGGTCGGCGTCCGTGATCCCGGTCGCCTGCGCGAGATCGCCCTCCGCGCGCAACCTTTCGATGAGCACCTGGACTCGCGGGTCGCCGGCCTTGAGTTGCGGGGGCATTCCGGCGGGTACGACAGGAAACCCTCCGGATGCAGCGATGACCCGGTAGTTGAGAAGGGCCGCCCGCAAGCCGGCATAGTACGCGGTGCTTGGCGCGATGCTGCGCAACATATCGGCCGGATCCGCGCCTTCAGCGACCAACCGCAGATTGTCCCGTGGATCGTCACCGTGCATGTGGTGCGTCAAGCTGGGGTCTTGGTCTGAGAGGTTCACGCGGCCGTTCTGTTCATGCTGGCTGTACAGCAGAAACGCATCGCTCAGCAGGATATCCGGTGCTGCCAACTGGCGTTCACGCGCGTCTTCCGGGGGATCTGCCACGCGCAGGCTGGCGAACAACCCGTCCAAAGCCCGGAGGTGATAGTCCTCCGGGCGCAAGGCATCGTCGTCGGCCGAATGGATGGCCCCCAGCATCTTCCAGGCGGCGGGGAGAGGGCGTTGGTCGTCGGTCCAGATGGGCTGATCCCCGCGTCCCTGGTAAGCGGACACCACCTGGTTTCGCAGCAGCAGCCGCTCGCCACCCGAGACTTCCGCCAATGCCGCAGGTAGCTGCAACTCGTGAGCGATCTCATCAGCGGGCGCTGGAGCGCCGACCGCAGGTCCGGCGAGGATGCACAGCAGGACGGCAATCGACTTCATGGGCCCACGATACGGCGACCTGGGCCTCCGGGCGCTGATTCAGGTCAAGCTGAAGCCGTGCAGGATCACATCATCAGTCGTCGTCTTCCCGCTCCCCGCGGTCGCCGGCGAGATGCATCTCGACCCACATGGCGTTGATGATGCCGACGCTGCAAGCGAACAGCACGCCGAGGATCCAGCTGAAGTACCACATGACTCGCGTCCTCCCTCGATCAGTACAACGAACGATCGTTCTCACGGATATAGGCGGCAGTGACCTTGCCGCGCAACACCCGGAACACCCACCCCGTGTAGACCAGTATCACCGGCAGGAATATGAGCACCGCCACCACCATGATGAACAGCGTGTGCTGGCTGGAGGAGGCGTCCCAGATGGTCAGGCTCTGGGAAGGCGCCACGTCCGAGGGCAACAGGAAGGGGAACAGGCTGAAGCCGGCGGTGAAGATGGTCCCCGCCACCGCCAGGCTCGAAGCCACGAAGGCGGCCACATCCCACTTGCGCCAGCCGGCGGCGGCCGCTGCGAGTGCCGAGACCAGCGCCAACGCCGGCGCCGCCATCATCCATGGATGGCTGGAATAGTTGCCAAGCCATGCGCCGGCGGCGCGGGCCACGTGTTGCAGCAATGGATTGGAGGGACCGTCACCCTGCGGGACGCCCACCGGAGCGTAGCCCTCGATCTGTCCGACCCAGAACCCGCCTGCCACCAGGAGCAGGAACAGGAACAGCGATGCCGTGAGCAGCGTGTGCCGCGCCCGCGCAGCCACCCTCCCATCGGTCTTGAGGCGTAGGTAAGCGGCACCGTGCATGAGCAGCATGGCGAGGGAGGCCGCGCCGCACAGGAGCGGGAATGGCCGCACCAGGCCCAGGAGGCCGCCGTCATAGTGCATGCGCAGGTTCTCGTCGAAGCTGAACGGCACGCCCAAGAACAGGTTGCCTACCGCCACGCCGAACAGCAGCGCCGCCACGATCGCGGCGACGCTTAGTATCCGGTCCCAAGTCTCACGCCACACGGGCGCCTGCAGCTTGTTGCGGAAGTCGAAGCCCACCGGCCGCACGATGAAAGTGACCAGCACCAGGAACATGGCGGCATAGAAGCCGGAGAACGCCACCGCATACAGCAACGGGAAAGCCGCGAAGACCGCGCCTCCGCCCAGGACGAACCACACTTGGTTGCCGTCCCAGACAGGTCCGATGCTGTTGATGGCCACACGGCGCTCCTCGTCGTCACGCGCCACGTACAAGAGCTGCGCCGCCACGCCCAGGTCGAACCCATCCATGAGGGCGAAGCCGGTCAGCAATACCGTCAGAAACAGCCACCAGATCAGTCTCAGGGTCTCATAGTCCATGGATCAGGCCTCCTCTAAGGCGCGGCGCTCTTGTGCACGGACGGAACGCCGCTCTTCGGGCGCGATGACTCGCTTGTCGAGCACCTCATCGGGGCCCATCACGATGTAACGGCGCATGAGGAACACGTCCACCACGGCCAGGATCGAATAGAACAGCACGAATCCCAGCAGGCTGCCGAGCACTTGCAGTCCCGAGATGCTGGAGGCCGCGAGTTGGGTGGGCAGCACGCCTTCGATCACCCACGGCTGGCGGCCGACTTCCGCCACCACCCAACCCAGTTCCGTGGATATCCACGGCAGCGGCAGCGCGTAGAGACACAGCCGCAGGAACCAGCGGTAGCGGGCGAAGCGTTGGGTGGCGGAGACCCAGAATGCGAAGGCGAACATGAAGATGAACAGGAAGCCCAGCGCCACCATGATGCGGAACGACCAGAACAGCGTCGCCACCCGCGGCACGGTGCGCTCGGCGGCCTGGGTGATGTCGCTGTCGGTGGCCTGGACGGGGTCCACGCCGTCGGCGGTCAGCAGCAGCGCATAGCCGAGGTCCTTTTGATAGGCCTGGAAGGTGGCCTTGGCGCCGGCATCCTCCGGATGCCGCTTGAGCTGCTGGAGAGCGTAATAGGCGAGCACGCCATCCTGCACCCGCTCGCGTGACCGTTTCACCAGGTCGTCGATCCCCAGCACCTGCTCGTCCGTCGAGCGCGTGGCGATCAGGCCCAATACCCAGGGTACCCGCAGGGCATAGCGCGTCTCCTGGGCCTTGCTGTCAGGAATGCCGAACACGGTGAAGCTCGCCGGCGCCTGCTCGGTGTGCCATTCGGCCTCGATGGCGGCGAGTTTCATCTTCTGGTTGTGGGTGGTCAGGTAACCGCTCTCGTCGCCCAGCACCACCACGGAAAGCGCCGATGCCAGCCCGAAGCTGGCAGCCACCGCCAACGAACGCTTGGCGAAGGCCAGGTGCCGGCCTCGCAGCAGATAGAAGGCGCTGATGGCGAGTACGAAAACCGAGCCCACCACGTAGCCGGCGCTCACGGTGTGCACGAACTTGGCTTGGGCGACCGGGTTGAAGATGACATCAGCCATGCTGGTCACCTCCATGCGCATGGTCTGGTAGTTGAACTGCGCACCGACAGGGTTCTGCATCCAGCCATTGGCGATGAGGATCCACAACGCCGAGAGGTTGGAGCCGAGCGCCACCAGCCAGGTGACGCCCAGGTGCTGCAACTTGGAGAGGCGGTTCCAACCGAAGAAGAACAGGCCCACGAAGGTGGATTCCAGGAAGAAGGCCATCAGGCCTTCGATGGCGAGGGGCACGCCGAATATGTCGCCCACGTAATGGGAGTAGTAGGCCCAGTTGGTGCCGAACTGGAACTCCATGGTGATGCCGGTGGCGACCCCCATGGCGAAGTTGATGCCGAAGAGCTTGCCCCAGAACCGGGTCATGTCCCGCCAGATCTCACGGCCGGTCATCACATACGTCGATTCCATGATCGCGAGGATGAACGACATTCCCAGCGTGAGTGGCACGAACAGGAAGTGATACAGCGCCGTCAGGGCGAACTGCAAGCGCGAGAGCAACACGGGATCCAGGGCATCCATGAGTTCAACTCCGAGGTTTGGCGGGAGGCCCGTCGAACAGCGCGCCGCTCACCTTGGCAGGCGTCACCATCACGACGTGGGTCGGACCGAAGAAGAGATACCAGAGCAGCGAAAGGGCGGTGAGCTTGAACAACAGCACCCAGGCGATCTCATGGGACAGCCGGGAAGCCCTGGACCGATCCTGCCCGGTCACGCGGGAACCCTGCGTCGCGGCGCCCGGCGGGAAGCCCCGGTCTCAGTGCCGCTTATCAGGCCTTTCCTGATGGAGGCATAGAACACTTGCCGGCCTTTCGCCACGCCGTATTCGCGTGTCATGGCGCGCAGGATCTTGCGTCCTTTGGGTGTGAGTGGCATAGGCGTCAGGCCGCCTTGGCTTTGCCGGTCTCCAGCGCCGCGCGCAGCTCCTCGGCGAAGCCCGCCGGCTTGAGCAGCAGCACGTCGCAGGGCAGAGTGTCGAAGACACCTTCCGCCGTGCTGCCCAGGAACAGACGCCTCAGGCCGGTGCGATACACGCTGCCCATGACCACCAAGTCCGCGTGCCGGTCGCTGGCGAAGTCGCTGATGCGTTGGGCCGCCTGACCGTCGAGCACATGCATGTGGGAGGGGGGTACCCCATGGTCTTTACACAGCTTGAAAAGACCTTCGGCGTGGAGCTTCCGCAGTTCTTCCCATAGCGTGAGGTCCGGCATGACGCCGTAATATTCGGCGGCCACCGGGATGTACTCGAACGCGTTGACCACATCCAGTTCCGCGCCGCACTGCGCCGCGAGCCGGGTGGCGGTCCGCAGGATGTCGTCGTTCAGTTCGTGGGGTTTGCCGTGTTCATCGAGCGGATCCACCGCGGCCACCATGTGCAGCGGCAGACTGGGTGAGCGGGGCTGCACC
>DATIVR010000167.1:0-10664 GCA_035465695.1 Gammaproteobacteria bacterium | reverse complement strand
GTGGACATCCACGGCAACGAGAGCGAGCGGGTGCTGGAGTTCGCCTTCCTCAACAGCTATTACCAGTCCGGCCTGCGCAACCTCCTGGACGTGGCGGTGCTGGAGAAGGTCGACATGTATGCCGACCTGCATCCCGAGAAGAATTACCGCAAGGTGGACGAGATCCCCTTCGACTTCCAGCGTCGGCGCATGTCGGTGGTGGTGGAAGAGCAGGAGGAGCGCCACGTGCTCATCTGCAAGGGCGCGGTGGAGGAGATCTTCAGCATCTGCGACCGGGCCGAGATCGAGGGCGAGATCGAGAAGCTGGTGCCGGACGACCTGATGCGCCTGCGGGACGTGACCCTGGCGCTGAACGAGGACGGTTTCCGGGTCATCGCAGTCGCTTACAAGGAGAGCATCGAGCCCAAGCGCGCCTACAGCATCGCTGACGAGCAGGGCATGGTGCTGCTGGGATACATCGCGTTCCTGGATCCGCCCAAGGAGAGCGCCGAGGAAGCCATCGCCAAGCTGCATCAGCACGGCGTCGCGGTCAAGGTGCTCACCGGTGACAACGACACCGTGACCCGCAAGATCTGCGCCGAAGTGGGCCTCGAGGTATCCCACATCCTGCTCGGCAAGGATCTGGAGGCCATGGACGACGCCGCGTTGGCGGAAGCGGCCGAGACGACTTCGGTCTTCGCCAAGCTCTCGCCGCAACAGAAGGCGCGCGTCATCCGCGCCTTGCATCGCAAGGGTCACGTGGTGGGCTTCCTGGGCGACGGCATCAACGACGGTCCGGCCCTGAAGGCGGCGGACGTGGGCATCTCGGTCGATACCGCCGTGGACATCGCCAAGGAGTCGGCGGACATCATCCTGCTGGAGAAGAACCTGCTGGTGCTGGAGGAAGGCGTGCTGGAAGGCCGCAAGGTCTTCGGCAACATCATCAAGTACATCCGCATGGGCGCCAGCTCGAACTTCGGCAACATGTTCAGCGTGCTATTCGGCAGCCTATTCCTGCCGTTCGTGCCGATGGCGCCCATCCAGGTGCTGGTGAACAACCTGCTGTATGACTTCTCCCAGACCGCCATGCCCACCGACAACGTGGACCCGGAATACCTGGAGACCCCGCGCCAATGGGACATGCATACCATCAAGCGTTACATGTGGTTCATCGGCCCCATCAGTTCTCTGTTCGACATCATCACCTTCGGCCTGTTGTGGTACGTCTTCGATACCGCCCATGACCCGAAGCTCTTCCAGACCGGGTGGTTCATGGAATCCATCGTCAGCCAGACGCTGATCGTGCACGTGATCCGCACCGGCAAGGTGCCGTTCCTGCAGAGCTGGCCGAGCTGGCCGCTCTTGGTCATGACCATCGCGGTCTGCGTGGTGGGCCTGTGGCTGCCCTTCAGCGGCGCGGCCCATGCCTTAGGGATGGTGCCCATGCCGCTCTCCTATCTGGCGGTGATGCCGGCAATCATGGTGGCCTACATCGTCTTGACCCAGTGGGCCAAATCGCGCCTGACGCGCCGCTTCGGATTGAACTGACAGGGTGAGCGGGCTGGACAAAAAATAGCCGTTCGGCCCCGGTAATCCGGGGAGGGAAAGCCCGGCTGCCTGGGCTGTCATATTTGTGCCATATTCCCCCCCTAGACTGCCCGGACCAGACAGGCCGGGCCGCCGGTGATGGGCGGGGAGCCCGCGACACGTCTGGACCCCCAGCGTCACCGGTGACCACGTGTTGTCAGAAGAACTGGCCCAAACAGGAACCCGTAGCACTGTGAGCGGCAACTCGCATAAGACCCGCTGGCGGGATAACGCCGCGGACCTGGTGTTCAAGACCCTCACCCAGGTCGCCGCCCTGACGGTGCTGGGGCTGATCCTGGCCATCATCGGACTCCTGATGGACAAGGCCTGGCCGGCTTTCCATGCTTTCGGCTTCAAGTTCTTCACCGGCACCACCTGGGACCCGGTGGGCGGCCAGTTCTCGGCCCTCACCTCCATCTACGGCACCGTGGTGACATCGCTCATCGCGCTCGTCATCGCGGTGCCGGTGAGCTTCGGCATCGCGCTGTTCGTCACCGAGCTGGCGCCGCCCTGGTTGCGGCGGCCCGTGAGCACCGCCGTCGAACTCCTGGCGGCCATCCCCAGCATCATCTATGGCATGTGGGGCCTGTTCGTATTCGCTCCGCTGTTCGCGGCCAAGGCCCAGCCGTGGATCACGGCTCACCTAGGCAAATGGCCGCTCATCGGCAGCCTGTTCCAAGGGCCGCCCATCGGCATCGGCGTGTTCACCGCCGGCCTGATCCTGGCCATCATGGTCATCCCCTTCGTCACCTCGGTGATGCGCGACGTCTTCGACGTGGTGCCCGCCGTGCTCAAGGAATCCGCTTACGGCATCGGCTGCACCACCTGGGAAGTGATGTGGCGCGTGGTGCTGCCTTATACCCGCGTGGGCGTGGTGGGCGGCATCATGCTGGGGCTGGGCCGCGCCTTGGGCGAGACCATGGCGGTGACTTTCGTCATCGGCAACAGCCATGACATCAGCAAGGCCCTGTTCATGCCGGGCAACACCATCTCCTCGACCCTGGCCAACGAGTTCTCCGAGGCCGTAGGACCGACCTACACCTCGTCCTTGATCGCCCTGGGGCTGATCCTGTTCATGGTCACGTTCGTGGTGCTGGCCTTCGCCAAGCTCCTGCTGCTGCGTGTCGCGGCGCGCGAGGGGGCGAAGTCGTGAGTAAGCTCAACAACCGTTATCTGTTCCGCCGGGCCTTGAACGTGTTCAACTTGGGCATGTCCATGGTCGCGACGCTGTTCGGCCTGTTCTGGCTGGGTTGGCTGCTGTGGACCCTGGTGAGCCATGGTGTCAGCAGCCTCAACGTAGAGCTCTTCACGGCCGATACGCCCCCGCCGGGCTCGCAAGGCGGCATGGCCAACGCCATGATCGGGTCGCTGCTGCTCACCGCGGTGGGCGTGGCCATCGGTACCCCGGTGGGTCTGATGGCGGGGACCTGGCTCGCCGAGTATGGCCGCGCCAACCGCCTGGCCTCGGTGATCCGCTTCGTCAACGACATACTGCTCTCGGCGCCGTCCATCGTGATCGGTGTGTTCGTCTACGGCGTGGCGGTGGCACCCTTCGGCCACTTCTCCGGTTGGTCCGGCGGCCTGTCGCTGGCCATCATCATGCTGCCCGTGGTGCTGCGCACCACCGAGGACATGATGCGGCTGGTGCCGGACCAGATGCGTGAGGCCGCGGCGGCCTTGGGGGCGCCGCGCTGGAAGGTCACGGTCTATATCGTGTATCGCGCGTCGCTGGCGGGCATGCTGACGGGCGTGATCCTCGGCATCGCGCGCATCAGCGGTGAGACCGCGCCGTTGCTGTTCACCGCGCTCAACAACCAGTTCCGCAGCACCGACATGTCCCAGCCCATGGCCAACCTGCCGGTGATGATCTTCCAGTTCGCCATGAGTCCTTACGAGGGCTGGCGGCACCTGGCCTGGGCCGCGGCGCTCATCATCACCACCGCCATCCTGATCCTCAGCATCCTGGCCAGGCTGTTGCTGCGCACCAATTCATTCGGGAAATGACCATGAACGCCGTCCGCAAAGACATCCCCCAGATCGAGAACCCCAAGATCGATATCCGCGGCCTGAACTTCTACTATGGGAAGTTCCACGCGCTGCACGGCATCGACATGGCCATCCCCGAGAAGCAGGTGACGGCGTTCATCGGTCCTTCGGGCTGCGGCAAGTCCACGCTGCTGCGTACCCTGAACCGGATCTACGAGCTGTACCCCGAGCAGCGCGCCACCGGGGAGGCGGTCCTGGATGGCGAGAACATCCTGGCGCCGGGCCAGGACCTGAACCTGTTGCGGTCCAAGGTGGGCATGGTGTTCCAGAAGCCGACGCCGTTCCCGATGTCGGTGTACGAGAACATCGCTTTCGGCGTGAGGCTGTACGAGCGCGTGCCGCGCAATGAGATGGACGAGCGCGTGGAATGGGCGCTGCGCAAGGCGGCATTGTGGGACGAGGTGAAGGACAAGCTGCATCAGGGCGGCACCCGTCTGTCGGGCGGCCAGCAACAGCGTCTGTGCATCGCCCGCGCCATCGCCGTGAAGCCGGAGGTGCTGCTGCTGGATGAGCCAGCCTCGGCGCTGGATCCCATCTCCACTCTCAAGGTGGAGGAACTCATCGCCGAGCTCAAGAAGGACTACACCATCGTCATCGTCACCCACAACATGCAGCAGGCGGCGCGGGTATCGGACTACACCGCCTTCATGTACCTGGGAGATCTCATCGAGTTCGCGGACACTAGCACGCTCTTCACCAACCCCGCCAAGAAGCAGACCGAAGACTACATCACCGGGAGATATGGCTGAGCCGAGCATGCCCGCCCAACTGGCGGGCACCCGGCGAACGCCACGCCAGGACGGCGTGGCTGGCAGTTAGAAGGACTCGCGCCAGGGATGGCCGGCATCTACCCTTAAGTCCGAGCGTAGTGGGTAAGAAATCGATAAGGCGCGATTACATCGCGCCTTTTTCGTTCGGGCAAAGAAAAAGGGCCCGCCGCATGCGGCGGGCGCCATCGCCAGGGATGGCGAGGCTGGGAGTTAGAAGCGCTTAGAACTTGCGCCAGGGACGGCCAGGACCCAAAAGAAAAGGGCGCAGCTTTCGCTGCGCCCTTCCCATCTCTAAAAGTCAGAGATTACTTGCCCGTGGAAGCGGCCGGAGCGGCTTCCTTCTTGGCCTTCTTGTGGCTCTTCTTGTGAGCCTTCTTCTTCATCATCTTCTTCTTCTCGGTCTTGGCCGGGGCCTTGGTGTCGGCAGCCGGGGCGGCAGCCGGAGCAGCCGGGGCGGCAGCGGCGGTGGAAGCAGCCGGAGCGGCCACGGTCAGGCCGGCGAAGGCCAACAGGGAAGCAGCGATGGCGCTGATGACGATACGCTTCATTATGAGTACTCCAGTTAAAGTTGACGTTGGAACAATTGGTTTTGCAAAACCTCCACCCTTATCGCGGGTGGATAGCGTGCCCCCAATTCGGCCAGTCTCCTGGCGTCTTGGCCGGACCTCCTGTCCTAGGCTTCAACACATCCTGTCGAGGGCTATAACGCGGCCTCTGACCGTGGGTTGACGCCATAATGCCGGGGTCCCCGGCTACCCTTCCGGGCCCCAAGAGGGCCTGGCTGGGCGAGCCAGGCTGGCATAATACGGGCCCAATGGGCAAAAAAATACCCGTCTCGCAGCTTTCCCTAGGGATGTACGTGGCCGCATTGGATCGGCCCTGGCTGGATAGCCCCTTCCTGTTCCAGGGTTTCGCCATCGAGTCCCCTGACCAGCTGGCGGCCCTGCAGGAATGCTGTGAATACGTCGTCATCGACGAGGACCGGGACCTGAACCTGACCGGGCGGGCGGCTATAGCGTCCCCCGGCGTCGCCGGAGCCGCCGATCCGACCCTGCCAGGCACCAGCGAGACCCCTGAGCGCAGCGGTTTCAGGCTGGCTTTGCGCCGCATCCTCGAATACCGCCAGAAGCTCTACCCCTACCTGCAGCGGATAATGGATGACGCGCGGCTGGGCCAACTCATGGATGCCCGGGAGACGCGGGCCATGGTCCAGGAGCTGGTGGAGGTGGTGGCGGTGAACCCGCAAGCCGCGCTCTGGATTACCAACCTTAAGGACCGGCATTCCCATACCGCCGACCATTGCTTCAACACCGCGGTGCTGGCGGTGGCCTTTGGATCCCATCTCGGCATGTCGAAGGATACCCTCGAGCAGGTGGGACTGGGTGCACTGCTGCATGATGTGGGGAAGATGCGCACGCCGGTGGCCATCCTCGACAAACCCGGCGTACTTACCGAGGACGAGTTCGACATCCTGAAGAAGCACACCACCGACGGCTACCAGATGCTGCGCAAACAAGGCGGCTTTCCGGACCTGGCCCTCGAGATCGTGCACCTGCACCATGAGCGTATCGGCGGCCAGGGATACCCTTTCGGCCTGAAGGGCGGGGAGATCCCCTTGCACGTACGCGTAGTGGCAGTGGCCGAGGTCTATGACGACATCAGCAGCGACCGGATCTATCACGATGGCATCCCCGCGGCCAACTGCCTCAACATGATGTTCCACTGGGCGCCGCGGGATTTCGGCGAGGACCTGATGCAGGAGTTCATCCGCTGCGTCGGCATCTACCCCATCGGCAGCCTGGTGGAGCTCAACACCGGGGCGCTCGGCATCGTCATGTCCAGCAACCCCGACAGCCGCCTCAAGCCGGTGGTGATGCTGGTGCGGGACCGGGAGGGCAGGCCGTACCGCCGCCGTCCGCTGCTCAACCTCGCGGCCCCGGGCATCCAGGACGGCGGTTTCTCATGGCGCGTGGAGCGCGTGGTGGACTGCAAGGATTACGACATCGATCCCGCCCGCATCGCGCAGATGGAAGCCCGCCTGTGAGCCGCGAGACGCAGTTCTACCTGAGCAACGGCCTGATGCTGGATGCCAACGAGTTCCAGTTCAGCTTCATGCGTGCCTCGGGTCCCGGCGGACAGAACGTCAACAAGGTAGAGAGCGCGGTGGAGCTGCGCTGGGATCTGCGCAAGAGCATCCATCTGCCGGTGGGCGTGCGTCTCAGGCTTGAGACCCTGGCCGGTTCCAAGGTCACCGATCAGGGTGTCCTCATCATCCAGGCCCAACGGCATCGCACCCAGGAGCGCAACCGGGCCGACGCGGTGGAACGGGTCATGGCGCTCTGTGAGCAGGCCCTCCATCCGCCCAAGCCGCGCAAGAAGACCAAGCCCAGCAAGGCCTCCAAGCGCCGGCGCCTGGAAGGCAAGAAGCGCCACTCCGATAAGAAGCGACTGCGCAGCAAGGGCTACGACTGAAAAGGAAAGGCCGGCGTGAGCCGGCCTTTCTTCATCTGGAATCGACCCAGATCTAATGCATGGGCATTTCCATGCCCCGGGAGCCCAGGGCCTCGATCTTGGCGGAATGGGCCTTGGCCTGCTGGCTGCTGAGACCGCACCGGAGGGCGAGCCACAGGATCGCCGGACTGATGACGGCGATCAGCACCATGCCGGTGAAGAAGCCGAAGCTGTCGTTGCCGCCCATGCCGCTGGAGGACGGGCCGAAGTAGCTGATCAACCACATGCAGACGAAGTAGGGGAAGAGCCACCACGCATATTGCCAGTCGAGGCTGGAGGCGGGCAGGCGCTTCACGCCCAGATGCCAGACGAGCAGGAAGATCACATAGCCGGCCACCAGCACGAACAACACGCTCATCACGTAGTTGCCGGTCCAGTAGATGATCCAGTTGGAGGCGATGAAGGCGATCAACGATACCAGCCGGTGCGCCTTGAGACGGAACGGGCGCTTGTCGTCCGGCAGGATGTTGCGCAGGTGCAGCAGGATGACCGGACCGATGGCGTAGGAGAGCACGGTGATGGAGGACACCGCCGACACCAGTTTTTGCCATGACGGGAACGGGAAGAAGAACGCCGCGCCGGCCACGTAGGTGGCGATGAGCGCGATCCACGGCACCCCGAAGCGGTTGAGCTTGGCGACGACCTTGGGCGCGCCACCCATCTCGCCGGCGGCCATCACGATGCGCGGACTGCCGGTGATGTAGATGAAGGCGGTGCCCAGCGGCGAGACCACCGCGTCGAAATACAGCACCCAGGCCCACCAGGTGGCGCCCACCGTGAGCAGGATGGCGGCGAGGGGGCCGAACATGCCGGCGAAGTGGAGCTTGGTCCAGCCTTCGCTGATGTCGCCCGGCTGCAGGGCCACGATGAAGGCGTATTGCAGGCCGAGATAGATGATGAGGGCGATCACCACCGAGCCGATCAGCGCGATGGGCACGTACTTGCCGGGATTGCGGGTCTCGCCGGCGAGAGCGATGGCCTGCTGGAACCCCAGGAAGCTGAAGATGATGCCGGCGGTGCCGACCGCGGTGAAGATGCCGCTCACCGGCGTGCTGTCCAGGTGCGAGGTCATGTTGCCCGGATGGAACGAATACGCGATCAGGATGAAGATGGTGGCCACCGGCACCAGGATCTTCCACCAGGTGGCCACGCTGTTGATGGCGATCACCCAGCGGATGGCCAGGAAGTTCAGGGCAACTACCAGCGCCAGCAGGATCATGGCGCTGATGGTACCCAGGGGCGAGAGCAGGCCATTGGCATCCAGGAAGCCCGGCCACAGGGTGTTGGTGTAGGTGAGTACCGCCATCACTTCCACCGGCGGCACCGAGACGAAGGCCAGGAACAGGATCCAGCTCCACATCTTGCCCAGCATGTCGCCGTGGCTCACGTGCACCATGTGCACCAGCGCTCCGGAGTTGGGGAACATGGTGGAGAGCTCGGCGAACACGAAGGCCAGGAACAGCACCGCCAGCGCGCCGATGGTCCAGGAGAACATGCTGAAGGGGCCGGCCTGCAAAGAGGCGTTCAAGGCGCCGAACAGCCAGCCCGAACCGATGATGCTGCCCAGGCTCGCGTAGAGCAGCCCAATCACACCGGCTTCACGCCGGACCTTGTCGGTAGCTGACATGTCATGGACCCCTATATATCGGATGGAAGGTGCGTTCCGGCCCTAAGGCCTGGAGATACCGGGCGATATTAGACGAGCCCAGGGGGCGTCACAACCGCGCAATGCCTAATGGAGACGGCGGTCTTCGGCAGGAGCGGCGGGACCGGTGAGACGCAGGGTTTCGGGCGAGACCGGCGCTCCGGCGCCCAGGATGGTGACGCCCTCAGGGTGATCCAGTTGCACCGAGAGCATGCGCCGGCCGGCCAGCACGGCACGGCCTTGCCAGCGGTCCTTGCCGGTGCCGCTGAACTCGAAGCTATAGACGCGGGTGAACTCCAGCCAGCCGTGGGGTCCGCGTCCGAGTTTGAGGCTGGTGAGCGACACCGTCTCATCCAGGAACTGCACCTTGAGTTCCTGGCACAGGCGCGCGCAGGCCTGCACCATGCGCTCGCGGGCCTTGAGGCTGCCGCTCCAGAACAGCAGAGCCGCCGTCACCAGGAACAGCATGGCGATGGCGAACAAGGTACCGCCGGTGTCGAGATACACCTCAGCTTCCTCCTACTGCCACGCGATTACGGCCCGCATGCTTCGCCTCGTAGAGCGCCTTATCCGCGGCCTTCAGCACCGTCCAGGGTTCGTCCAGGTGCTCGTCGTGTTGGGCGGCACCGATGCTCACGGTGATGGAGAGCATGTCCGGCTGGCCGTCGCCGGGTCCCGTGTCCTCGCTGCGGCGGCCGCCCTGGCGCAGGTCGAAACGGCAGGCCTCGATGTCGGCGCGCACCTGTTCCAGTTCCTCGCGCACTTCCGCGATGTTCTTGCCGCCGTAGAGCAAGCAGAACTCCTCGCCGCCGTAGCGGAAAGGCTTGCCCGCCAGCACCGGCTTCTGCAGGCGTGACGCCACGAAACGCAGCACCTGGTCTCCCACGTCGTGGCCGTAGCGGTCGTTGAAATGCTTGAAGTGGTCCACGTCCACCATGGCGATGGCATAGCGCCCCGCCAACTGCCGCATCTGCTCCTCAAGCGCGCGCCGTCCCGGCAGACCCGTGAGTTCATCCAGATAGGCCATGTTCCAGGATCCCTGTATCACCGCGTAGCCGCAGCCCAAGGCCGCCGCGCCGAGATAGAGGGCCGCCACCGCCAGTTGCGAGGCGTGCAGCACCGGCAGTGTCGCCACCAGGGCCAGGAACAGCGCCGCGCTCTCCGCATCATGCCGACGCATCAGCCGGTCGTTGAGATATAGCAGCCCCGCGCCGATGAGCAGCAGCGCCGGTTGGGTGAGTCCGCCGTGGGTGAGGAAGCTCAAGTGGATGAACTGCACGTCGAAGGCGCGGGCCAGCAGGGGGCTGGGGAAGGCCGTGAGCGCCCACAGCGCCGCCGCCTGGCCGCCCAACAAGGTGAACCAGATGCCGCCGTAGCGGCTGAAGATCCCGCGCTCGGGGATGAAGGCGAACACCAGGATATCCAGCGGCAGGAACAGGTTCAGGCCGCCGCCCAGGACCGCGCGCGGCAGCGGCGTGCCCATACGGGCCAGCGCCAGCATGGCCACGTAGGCGCCGAGCAGGGTGGCCAGGGCGAAGAACATGCGGCTGCGGTTGAACTGCGCGGAGAGTCCCAACGCCGCCAGCAGGATGGCAGACACGCCGATCTCCGCGGCCAATTGGCCGGTGGGCCCGAAGGCCGCCATGCGTTCAGCCAGCAGCGCCGCCACCGCCAGCACCAGCAGCTCCGGCAGCAGCGTATAGAGCATGCCGACCACGATCTTCATGAGGGGAAGTCCCGGTGCGCCTTGGGCGCCTGGAGTGATTCTAGGCCTGCACCTGCATGCGGTCATGTACCTCGTGCACGCCGGGCACATACCAGCAGTCGTAGATGGCCATGCGCCGCTGTTCCTCGCTGTGGACCGCGCCGCTGAGCGTCACGGTGCGGTCCTTGGTGTGCACGTTCAGGCTCTCGGCATGCAACAGCGGATCCTTCTCCAGCACCATCAACACCGCATCAGTGATCTCGTCGTCGTTGTCCTTCTCGGCGGGCTTCACACGCACATGGTTGTGCACGTCGCAGCTGCCGGGTACCCACCAGGCGATGACCTCCGCCAGGCGCCGGTGGGAGAGGCTGCGGACGTGTCCCTCCAGCCGCACCACGCAATCCTTCACGTCGACCCGGAT
>DATIVR010000166.1:0-18855 GCA_035465695.1 Gammaproteobacteria bacterium | reverse complement strand
GCATCGCGACTGCGCGAGTTGTGTGCGGCGCGATGTTATAGCGTGGCTCCGGCTCGTCGTTGGGAAAGGAGATGTCCGGTGGGAGCGGCTTACGCCGGATTTCCTGGGGGATGAAGGAGTAACGAGTGCACATTCCCCACTGTGCCCAGCGCGGCACAGCCGCGAATCGGGCGAAACCCGCAAGATGGTGGGAGACTGCGCCTGACCTGATACATTAGAGGGCATGTCCAGGGGAGCAGCGCATGGAACTCAAAGGCGCAACCTACCTATATACGCTGGCCACGCTGATGATCACCTTCGCGGGGTTCTCGGCGTTACTCTTTGTAATACGCCAAGCCGCCGGCGCGAGACTCTCGCTCCTGGACAGGTTCATCGTCCGCAACGTCATGACCTACACCTTCGTGCTCACGGGCGCCGCGTTATTGCCGGCGCTGCTGGGGCTCTTCGATGTCGGGGAAGGGTCCATATGGCGTATCAGTGCCGTGGTCTTCGCGCTTCCCATGCTGGCGCTGCAGACCACCTATCCGAAGCGGCGGCGGCGGATCGTCGGCGAGGCGCCGCCGTTCCCCATCTTTGCGGTGTTCGTGGTGCTGGGTTCCGCCACCACGGCCCTCATGCTGATCCATATCTCCATAAGCCTTCGGTACGCCGCTGCCGTGTACATCACGGCCGTGACGATCGATTTCTTTACCGTGATCTATGGGTTCGTGAACGCGCTCGACATCATCATGCAGCAGCGGGGAGAGACCAACTAACAGCGGTCGATGCAGCCGCTAGCGCTTCGCTGCCAATCCCCATCCCGCCAGTGCCGCCACCAGGGCGTACATGACCAAACCATAGACGCACGGCGGATAGCCGAATATCGTGCCGGGCTGCCCCAGCGGCGAGCAGGCATCGCTTTGTTTCGCCAGATCCTGGTAAGTCAGCACACCCGAGAACGCCACGCCGCACAGGCTGATGATCAGGATGGACCCCAGGGCGCGTTTCATGTTCACGGGGGCGATTGTCTATCCAGCCAGGCCGCGTTCCAGCTTCTGCAACCGCTCCTGGACCTTGCCCAACTCCTGATGCAGGGCCACACTCAAGCGTTCCAGTCCCGCCGCAAGGTTCACCAGCGCCTCGTCGCGCGCCTCAGTCGCTGCGGTATGCGCCATGGCGAACTGGGCGATGGCCTTGTCGAAGTTCACGTCTGCCATTCGGCTTCTCCAGTGTATTCCGCACTGCGGCATGAAGGCCGGTGGTTACATCCGGGTCGAAGGCCGCGCTTTGCCTGTGGCTCGCTGCCAGGCCCCACGATGGGGTCCTGTTCCCGGCCGACGGTCCTGTCGGATGCAACCACCGTGGGACCACTGTAGGCCGGGGCTGCCGCGCCCGCCCTGACCTGGGTCAAGCGCGAGGGCAGTCCTTCCATAACCTGTGCCCGGCCAGTTGCGGGCATGCTGACCACCGGGTACCTTCGACCCATGATCGGGAACTTCCGCGACCACGCCGCCAACGAGCGTACCTATCTGGCCTGGATACGCACTGCCGTGGCCCTCATGGGTTTCGGCTTCGTCATCGAGAAGTTCAACCTGTTCCTGCGCTACCTAGGCCGCGCGGTACCGGACGCGGCGGTCCCGCACGGCACCCGCGTCGCGGAAGGCGCAGGCATCACCATGATGGTCATGGGGCTCGGTATCGTGGCGCTTGCTACGTGGAGCTTCCTGCGAAACCTCCGACTTATAGACGAGCATGGCACGCATGGATATCAGGGCAAGCTGCCTAACGTACTGCTAGGTTCATTGGTCGCGGCTCTGGGCGTGGCGCTGGTGCTCTACGTGGCGCTCACGCTGCGCTGAGACCGGTTCGTTTCAAATCCAATGTCTGACCTCGCTGCGGGCCGCGACGATTCATCTGATCGGCGCATCGCCCGCCATCTTGTCCGCCTTCAGGAGGTGCTTCTTCGCCAGCGCCAGGAGCTGGCCGTCCGAAGGGTGGTCAACTGTCTCCCAGGCCTTGATCTGCTTCGTCACCGTGGGCCGATGCTTCTCCACGTAATGCCTGAAGTCGCTCTGGGCCTGATGGTTACCGGCCACCAACACCTCGGCGACGCCCTTCAAGGCATCGCAGACCTCGCCGAAAAACTCGTGTTCCGTGCGCACTTCGCTGCCGTGCTGGCGGGTGTGATGGCTGTGCGCCTCCAACCGCTGTGCCTGAACGTGCCCGGAATCCAGGCGCAGTACCTTGGCATGCTGGTGGTCTAGCAGGAGGACGGCGTGATGGAGGGGCATGGCGGATTCCTGGGAGATGAGTGGTTGTGATGAGGCCAGGATAGTCCGCGTAGGGCATGAGGCATCTGACCTGGGTCAAGCCCTCAGCAATGGACGTGATAGGTCCCGTGCATCCTCCAGATTCCGCGAGATCTCTCTGAATCTGGCTTTGACTTGCGACAGCAGTCGACCGACCATAAGCGCCGCTAACCGGGCACGGACCGCCCTGTTTTGCCTTTGACGTCCACGATGCAATCCTTATGACATCCGTAGAAACCCATATCCCGCGTCTCTCCTGGAAGGTCCTCCTGGCCTACGCCATCATCTATTTCGTGTGGGGTTCCACTTATCTCGCGATCCGGGTGGGGGTGCTGGAGATGCCGCCGTTGCTCATGGCGGCGATGCGTTTCCTCATCGCCGGTGCGCTTCTCTATGGCTGGACCGCGGCGCGAGGCGAGCGGCAGCCGTCGCCGCGCCAATGGGCGAGCATCGCGTTGTTGGCTTTCCTCATCTTCGCAGTCGACTACGGCTTGGTGTTCTGGGCCGAGCAGCGCGTGCCTTCGGGCATCACCGCCATCATGATGGCCACCATCTCGGCCTTCATGGCCCTGGCGGAGATCATCTTCCTGCGCACCCAGCGACTCACTCCGCGGCTGGCAGTGGCGCTGCTCATCGGCTTGGGCGGCGTGGCTGTGCTGGTGAGCTGGTCTCTCGACCTCGGCGGCGCGCCAGTGGACACGCTGGGTGCGGTGGCCTTGATCGTGGGAGCCATCGCATGGGCAGTGGCGGCGGTGTTCGCCCGCACCCAACCGCTGCCGGACTCCAAATTCCTGAGCTCCGGCGCGCAGATGCTGGTGGGCGGCGCGATGCTCGCGGTGGCTTCCTTCTCGTTGGGCGAATTCGGGCGTTTCCACCCCGCCGCGGTCTCTCCCGGCGCCTGGTTCGCGCTCGGCTATCTCATCGTGCCCGGGTCCATCGTGGCCTTCACCGCCTATGTCTGGCTCCTGCACCACGACTCGCCGACACGCGTCGGCACCTACGCCTATGTGAATCCGGTGGTGGCGGTGCTGCTGGGCTACTTCATGGGCGGTGAGGCCTTGGGGACGCGTACCGTCCTCGGCGCACTGCTGGTCCTCGTCAGTGTGGTGATGATCACCTTGCCCATCACCCGGCAACCCACCACCCAGTCCCGCATCGCGGTGAGTGACGAGCGCTCCTGAGCGGAGCGCACTACCCAGCGGCAGTTCAACGGGTGCCGAAGATCAGCCACAGGATGATGATGATCACGATGATGCCGGCGCCGCCGCTGGGGTAGTAACCCCAACCCCGCGAGTAAGGCCACGTGGGGAGTGCGCCGATGAGGATCAGGATCAGGATGATGAGGAGTATCAGACCGAGGCTCATGTTGTAGTTCCTTGTTAAGCCGATCGAACTTCCAGCGTGCGCCACAGCGGGATACGCGTCTGTGCGCCAGCGCGTACTTGGATGTGCGGCTCGTCGCCTGCTATTTAAGTCTTTAGTAGGGTAATCACCCTAATTTTCCGTTGACAGCTTCGGCTTCAGGTCCTATTTTTCGCGCCATAACCGATGGGCGCCTGGATGGCGCGATAGGGAAATCCGAGGTTCGAATTGTCGCAACCAAATGACAACTGGCTGCTGCTCTCCTTGCCGGAAATCGACCAAGCGCGGTTTCGTTCTGATCTGCGCCGGGTCCGACTCGAGAAAGGCCGGCCGCTGTACCGTCCCGGGGAAAAGACCGACTACGCTTATTTCCCCCTGGATTGCCTGATCTCCACGGTCTTCCTGACTCCCTACACCGCCGCCACCGAGATCGCGGTCACGGGTCGGGAAGGCGTGGTCGGCCTGGAAGCCTTGCTGGACGACGTGGTCGTCCCCCGGTACGCCATCGTCCACACCTCGGGCTCGGCGCTGCGTATCCGCGCGGAGTTGCTCCGATACGAGTGCGTCCGCAATCGCCTCCTGCGCGAGGACCTGATGCGCTATATGCAGGCGCTCATCGGCCAGATGATGCAGCTTGCCATCTGCAATCGGCACCATGGCCTGGAGCAGCAGTTCTCCCGCCTGCTCCTGTCACGGCTGGATCGGGTACCAGGCGATGAAGTGGAGCTCTCCCATGAACTGGTGGCCGGCGCCCTCGGCACCTCGGTGGAGAAGCTCACGCCCGTAGCCATGGACTTCTGGCGCACCGGGCTCATCGACCAGGAGGCTGACCACATCCGCGTACTGGACCGGCGCGCGGTGGAGGCGAGGGCCTGCGATTGTTATCTGACGGTGCGCGACCAGTATGACCGTCTGCTGCCCGACTGGAGGGTGGATCTGATGGGCGATGAAAGAGCCTTGTTTCCGCATCTGCCAGGAGCAGGGATGAACGCTACCTAGGAGGCAGCAAGTGAGTAAGCATCTCGTCATCTTCTACAACAAGGAACAGGACTTCGTGACCCAGGTGGCCGATTTCCTGGCGAAGGGCCTGGCGCAGGGTGAGTCCTGCGTCGTGATCGCCACCCAGACCCACCGCGACGCCATCGCCGCCGAATTGGTGGCGCGCGGCAAGGACCTGAGCGCCGACGCCTATCTGGCGCTGGATGCCGAGGCCACCCTCGAGAGATACATGGTCGCCGGCCGGCCCAATGCGGAGAGGTTTGCACAGACCATGGAACCGGTGCTCGAGCGGATGTCCCAGGGCGGCCGGAAGCGCCTGCATCTCTTCGGCGAGATGGTGGCGCTGGAATTCGAAGCCGGCAAGACGGAGGTCGCTATCCGCATCGAGGAGCTCTGGAACGTGCTGGCGAAGGGACATGAGTTCGCGCTGCTCTGTGCCTATCCCATCGGTCAGGCCAGCAGGATGCGCGACTATGTGTCGCTCATCCGCGCCTGCGCGGAGCATCAGCAGGCGGTGGTGCCCTCAGAGCTATGGACCGCCACACATCTTCCCGCGCCCGAAGTCCGGCAAGCCTAACGGCGCGAAGGCCAGCCCGCGTATCAGTCGAGGAATTTCCAGGTGTCGGCGCCGTCGAAGCGCCGTACCCGCGCCTGTGCCAGCAGTTCCGGCGGCAACATCCGAGCATTTACGCCCATGCGATCCTGCGGGATGGCCGGATCCACCGCGGTCCAGTGGGTGGCGCAACCGCATTCCCTGCAACGGTGGAACGCAATCTGCTTGTCCCCCCACATATAAATGTCCGTCTCGCCGCTCACCCGCACCTCCGCCGGATTGTAATAGGCGCAAAGCGTCCCATAGCGGCGGCAGATGGAGCAGTTGCAGCTCGTCACTTGTTCCGGCGCTATCGGCAGTTCCAGCGAGACCTTCCCACAATGGCATGAGGCGGTGATCATAGGTCGTTCCTGAAGGATGGATTGGCCCTCCGGAAAGAGCATAGGATTTGCCTGTGGCCAGGCGGGAGCACCGGAACATGCTCAACATCTTGATATATTTCGTCACCGGCGGCCTCGTCACCACGGCCATCGTGCTCCTGGAGGAGAGCGGTTACCGGCTGCTCTCGGGCCTCGCCACTCTGGTGCCGGTGTTCACGCTCATCGCCTACGTCTTCATCGGCGAATCCCGCGGCGGTAAGGCCTTAAGCCAGCACGCGGAACTGGTGCTGGTGGGCACGCTGGTATCCTGGGTCCCGTATATGCTCACCGTCATCGTGCTGGCGCCGCATTACAGCGCCAGCAAGGCCATCGGCGCCGGTCTCGCCGTATTCTTCGTGTGCGCCACGGTGTTCCTGTTGCTCACCAACCGTTACGGCTGGTTCCGGTGAAGTGGAGCTCGTCGGCCGAAGGAGTCGCTACATGGTCCGTGTGAAAGGATTGCGCATCCTGTGCTTGGGCGCCTGCCTGTGGAGCACATCCGGGTTGGCGGCGACATCGCCTTCGCTCCACGATCAGGTCGGCGCCTGGACCCAGGGACACCAGAAGCAGATCCTCTCCGAATTCACGGACTTCCTGGCGCTGCCGGACGTGGCCACCGATGTGCCGGACATGCAAGCCAACGCGAAGCTGCTGGTCAAGATGATCGAGGTCCGCGGGCTCAAGGCACGCATCCTTTCTGCCGGCCCCGGCACGCCGCCGGACGTCTATGCCGAATGGAAGGTCCCCGGCGCCAGGCGCACGGTGATGTATTACGCCCACTACGACGGCCAGCCCGTCACGCCTTCGCAGTGGCGCTCGCCGCCGTTCACGCCGGTGATGCGCGACGGGCCCGATGGCAAGGATGTGGATTGGCGTGCCGCCAAGGCCCTCGACCCCGAATGGCGGCTCTATGCGCGCAGCGCCGGCGACGACAAGGATTCCGAAGAGGCGATCCTCTCCGCGCTGGACGCATTGAAGGCGGCCGGACGCTCGCCATCCGTGAACGTGAAGCTGTTCTTCGATGGCGAGGAAGAGCAGGGCTCCCCGCACATCGAGGCGATCCTGCGCGCCAACCAGGAGCTGCTGAAATCCGACCTCTGGATCATCGGCGACGGTCCTGTGCATCCGAGCCGCCGACCGCAGCTATACTTCGGCGCCCGCGGCGACACCGCCCTCGAGATGACCGTCTACGGTCCGATCAAGGCCATGCACAGCGGCCATTACGGCAACTGGGTGCCGAACCCGGCGGTGGAAGCCGCCGAGATCGTGGCCGCGTTGCGTGACAGCGAAGGCAGGATCCTGGTGCCGGGCTATTCGGACCAGGTGCGTCCGCTGACGCCGGAAGAGAAGGCCGCGCTGGCCGCGCTGCCGGACGCGGAGACGGGTCTGAAGAAGGAACTGGAGATCGGCCGCAGCGAAGGTACGCAACGCCTCGCCGACAGCCTCATGCGCCCAGCCATCAACGTACGCGGCCTGAGCTCGGGCCATGTGGGTGCCGAGGCGGCCAACGCCATCCCGGTGGACGCCAAGATATCGCTGGACCTGCGTCTGGTGCCGGACCAGACACCGGATGAGGTGCGCGCCAAGCTCGAGACGTACCTCAGCTCGAAGGGGTACACGCTCATCGACCATGAACCCAGCGCCGCAGAGCGTATGGCCGCGCCCCGCCTGGTGCGGATGCAGTGGGACAGCGGTTATCCCAGCTGGCGCACCGACATGTCACTGCCCGTCTCGAAGGCCGTGATCGCGGCCGCCGGTCATGCCGCCGGTCAGCCGGTGATCGTGAATCCAATGCTCGGCGGCAGTGTGCCCATGTATCTCTTCGCGACCATCTTCGATGCGCCGGTGATCGGCGTGCCCATCGCCAACCACGATGACAACCAGCACGCCAAGGACGAGAACCTGCGCTTGCAGAACCTCTGGGACGGCATCCAGACCTATGCCGGCCTCATGGGCGACCTGAACTGGTGAAGATGCCGTGATGTGTGGCGCAATCTCTGGGGAGCGGCTGATGTTGCGATCAATGGTTGCGGCATTCGTGCTTCTGGCGCTGTGCGGTTTCACCACCACCACGCTCGACCCGGATCAAGCTGAGATCGTCACTACGGATGTGGATCACTTCTGGCAGGCATTCGATGACGCAGCGAAGCTGCCGGCGGCCCAGCGCGAGGGCACCTATGCCAAGGAATACCTGGATCGGGGGAGCCAGGGCCTCAAGGACTTCATGGCCGCGCGCCACCTGGATGCCGCCAAGCTCGCCCAGCACGTGGAGGAGAACCGGGCGTACTACGCCAAAGTCCGTCCTTATATAGGAGAGGTGGTGGGGCAGAAGGCCACCATCCAGGCCGACTTCCGCCGCCTCAAGGATCTGTACCCGGCCATCAAGTTTCCCCGCCACGTCTATTTCGTGGTGGGTGCCCAGCACGGCGCCGGCATGAACTCCGACAACGGCATCATCCTCGCCGCGGAGATGTTCGCCACGCCACCCGGCACGGCCTATTCCTATAACGTGATCTATCCCGACTACGTGCCGTTCTCGGTGGTCCACGAGACCATCCACTTCAACCAGACGTTCCAGACCAGCGACAGCGCCACCCTGTTGCAGCAGGTGGTGAGCGAAGGCACAGCGGACTTCATCGCTTCCCTGGTGGTGCCGGAGCCGGACGCGCGCCAGATGACCGACCGCTGGCGATACGGTTGTGCCCACGAGGCGGAACTCGACGCGCGGTTCCCGAAAGACGCGGACAAGACCGACTTGGGTCCCTGGATGTTCAACCACACGCCCGACACCGGCTGGCCGCCGGACATGGGCTACTGGTTCGGCTACCGCATCGATCAGAGCTACTTCGCCAAGGCCAAGGACCGCACCCAGGCCTTGCGCACCATGCTGGAGGTCACCGACTTCAAGGCCTATCTAAAGGCCAGTGGCTATCCCGATCACAGGCAGGCTTGTGCGCCGGAGCAGCCTTTGTAAGCGCCGCCGGGCCTCGTCCGTCGCTTACCGTTAAAATATCGCCTGACTTTCCCCTAAGGAACCTCTATGACCGCTCTCCTCCGGGTGGCGCTCGCCGCCGTCTGCTTCCTCGTGCCTTTCACCGTGCTGGCGGATGCTCCCAAGCCCTTCACCCAGGACGACGCCCGCCGCATCGTCGGTGACCTGCAGAAGGTGGTGTCGCCCCGGGGCATCGACGAGCAGCTGCAGGTGGAACTGGGCGGCATCAAGCAGTGGATCACCGTAAGGGGGCGGGACGACCGCAATCCCGTGCTGCTGTTCCTGCACGGCGGACCGGCCGCACCGGAGATGCCCACCAGCTGGACCTTCCAGGACGACTGGGAGGATTTCTTCACGGTGGTGCAATGGGACCAGCGCGGCGCGGGCAAGACCTACGCAGACAACGACCCCGCCCGGATAAAACCCACGCTCACCGTAGCGCGCATGCTGGGCGACACCGAAGAGCTGGTGCAGTACCTGCGCCAGCGCTACCACCAGGACAAGATCTTCGTGATCGGTCATTCCTGGGGTACGGTGCTGGGTCTCAAGCTCGCCCAGGCGCATCCCGAATGGCTCTATGCCTATGTCGGCATGGGTCAGATCATCAACATGCGGGAAAGCGAGCGCCGGGACTACGCGTCCGCCCTGGCTTCCGCCAAGGCCGACCACAACCAGAAGGCAGTGCAGGAACTCGAAGCCATCGCGCCCTATCCAAATCCGGATCGCGCACCGACCTTCGATGAGATCGGCGTCGAGCGCAGCTGGTCGGTCTATTACGGGGGCCTCAGCTGGAACCGCAAGAGCTACGATTACTACTACGACGCCAGCAAGCTCTCACCGGACTACACGGACGCGGACCTCAAGGCTATCGACCCGGGCGCAGTCATGTCGGTGACGGCGCTCTTACCGGAACTCATGGCCGTGGACTTCACCCACACCACCGACTTCAAGTGCCCGATCTTCATCTTCAACGGCCGGCATGACATCACCACCAACGCGGACGTGGCCGCCGAATGGTTCAAGACCGTGCATGCAGCCACCAAGGAGCTGGTGTGGTTCGAAGACTCCGCGCACATGATGCAGATCGAACAGCCCGGGCAGGTACTCCTGCACCTGGTGCAGGACGTGCGTCCCCTGGCGGGCACGCCAGATACCCTGGACACCCATGTGGAGCGCTGACTGCGGCCGGGGCGCGGAACCACCGGATCGGCTCCGGGTCAAAATGGCTGGATATAGCTGCTGCGAGGAGAGGAAATATGCGGATCGCGCACGGGCTAGGCGGATTGTTTACGTTGCTGCTATGGCCGATCGCGGTGCCGGCGACCGGACTGCCGAGGCTGGACCAGCAACTCGCCGGCCCACACACCCAGGTGGTGGTGTTGGGCTCCGTGCACCTCGCCGGGCTGCCCAAGGATTTCGACCCTGCATCGCTGGCACCCCTGCTGGAGAGACTCGCCGCCTACAAGCCCACCATCATCACCGTGGAAGCGCTATCCGGCATCAGCTGCGACCTCATGCGGCGGCAACCGGCGCTCTTCGCCCCCGCGGATGTGGCCCACTACTGCCCCGACACCACTGCCGCCAAGACGGCCACGGGGCTCGACGTCTATGCAGCGACCGCCCAAGTACAGAAGACGTTGAGCACTTGGCCCGCTGAACCGGCGCTGGCTCAACGGCGGCATCTGGCGGCGCTCTTCCTCGCGTCCGGCGACCCAGGTTCCGCGCTGGTGCAGTGGCTGCAGTTGCCCGAGGCCCAGCGACACGCGGGCGACGGACTGGACGATACGCTGGCGGCAGTGTTGTCGGAGCTCACGACCAAACACAACGAGGACTTCCAGATCGCCGCGCCCTTGGCCGCCCGGCTTGGGTTGCAACGACTGTACCCGATCGACGATCACACCGGCGACAACGTGCTGGTGGCGGATGATGCCGCTTTCGGCAAGGCCATCCAACAGGCCTGGGATTCCAGCGCTGCCTCGCTGAAGCCCGAGCATGACCAGGAAGCGGCGCTGGAGAAACGCGGCGACATGCTTGCACTCTATCGGCTCGTCAACCAGCCCACGGTCCTGCAAGCCGCTATCGCGGGTGATTTCGGCGCGGCATTGCGGTATCGATCGCCGCAGCATTATGGCCAGCTCTACGTGGGGGGATGGGAGACCCGCAACCTGCGCATGGTGTCCAATGTACGGGAGGCTTTCCGTGAGCATCCCGGCGCCCGTGTATTATCGATCGTCGGCGCTTCCCACAAGCCCTGGTTCGACGGCCTGCTGGGTCAGATGCAAGGTGTCGATGTCATGGACGTGGAGAAGCTGCTGCAGGCTCCGTAATTCGATCCAGGAATTCCCATGAAAACCACTAAGAAGTCCGCGACGAGAACATCGAAAAAAGCCTCGAGGAAATCCACGGGATTCAGTTCCGCCGAACGTGAAGCCATGCGGGACTACATCCGCGAGAAGAAGGCCGAGGCCCGCGGCGGCAAAGTGGACGGCGAGAAGGAAGTGCTGGCCAAGATCGCCAAGCTTCCGCCGGCGGATCGCGCGCTCGCCAAGAAGGTGCACGAACTGATCAAGATCCACGCGCCCGAGCTCACCCCCAAGACCTGGTACGGCATGCCGGCCTATGCGAAGGACGGCAAGACCATCTGCTATTTCCAGGGCGCCCACAAGTTCAAGGCGCGCTACGCCACCCTGGGATTCAGCGATAAGGCCGCGCTCGATGACGGCGACATGTGGCCGGTGGTCTTCGCGCTCAAGCAGCTGGGGGCGAGCGAAGAGGCCAGGATCATCGCGCTCCTCAAGAAAGCTGTGGGCTGAACCCGCTGGGAGCGCTCGTCCCATCGGACGGCGAAGCGGGCATACACCCCTGATCGCCCGGAGCGCACGGCAGTGTCGATGAGGGCGGGACCTTACCATCCCTGACTGGTTTCGCCTGTCCCCGAAGCGTATCCTCTGCGCCCTCGCAGGGGAGCCTTCCACTTGACCATCCACGCCGGCCCGATCATGGGCCTATTGTTGTGCCTGGCCGCAACGCCGGTGCAGGCCAAGACGCACCTGGATAGGAGCGAACTGAAGATCCTCGCTGACTCATCAGTGGCGGTGGTCTATGTGGATGCGGACTCTCCGGTGGAACGGAGTCTCGACCCTGAACATCACCTTCTGGGCGTGACTCCGCTGACCGCCGTGGTGGCCGACGTGGTGAACAGCTACCGCCTTCACATGCTGCTGGTCCACATCGGGCCATACCAGTCAGCGCTGGAGGGGCTGGCGCTGCCGGACCGGACCCATCGCGGGTTGCAGGACGCCTTGGGCACAGTGCCGTGGCTCGAAAAGACGCCTTGGGCCGATGTGCGGCAGGATCCCCGGGATGCGCTCTTCTTAACGCAGCAGGCGGAGCGGGCCAAGGCGCCGGTGGTGATCTTCATCAGCCCGCGTCTGTTCCTCGATTCTTCGGCGGACACGTTATATATGGTGTGCGCCATCGATATCGAGACCACGGGTCCCGATGGCAGTGAGGTCAGGCACTACGACAGTTCGGAGATGATCGCGGCGCAGCCG
The DNA here is from genome assembly GCA_035465695.1 of Gammaproteobacteria bacterium. GTDB lineage: Bacteria > Pseudomonadota > Gammaproteobacteria > Natronospirales > REEB76 > DASUBN01. Next base: position 6,688 of record DATIVR010000166.1, on the reverse strand, counting down.
GTGGATGACGCGGACCTCCCGCCGGCGACGGTTACCCAAGGCCCGCTGGCGGACCCTGCCGCCAAGCGCATGGCCCGTCTATTCGCCGACGGCGGCGCCGCTTTCAACAAGGTCTACGCCAAGCTCCTGGCCCGCTCACAGCAGCAGCTCTACTACTACTTCACCGGCACCAGGTTTCCGCCGCAGGGCTCCACTATCGGCCGATAGGGCCGCGCCTTTATATAGAGGCAGTCCTGGACGGCAGTTGGGGCAGTCCGCGGCCGCCCGGCCGCTATTGCGCCCGACTCATAGATTATGTCTAATGGTGGGGTCAAGCCCACCACTCATGGACGGGGGGGCACCTAGGAGCGCGAGATGATCGATCTGGAGACCACTGAGGAGACGATGCGTCCGGTATTCATCGGCCGGCATTACGTCGGCGAGATCGCCGAACGGGAATGGCTGTTCATCATCTCCCACGTGCAAGCCGATGGCGCCATCTGGGAGGCGCAGCTCAAGAATCTGGTGCGGGTGGTCGCCCGCCTGATGGGCTTCGGCTTCCTGAGTGTGCCGATCGGCATCTTCTGGACCGCCGCCATGCTCGGTTGGATCGGCAAGCCCGTCACAGTCGGGGGCTTCCAGGGCCACGTGGGCGCGCTGCTCGAGCAGCCGGCGCTCTTGGCCGCCGCGGTGGCGCTCGGCGTGGGTTCCATGATGGCGCTCGGACTGAAGCTCGGCTACGTGAATTACTTCGCCAAAGCCCGCAGCGCGCTGCTGAAGGATCGCCTGGAGATCGAAGAACCGGGACAGTGCACGGTGCGTTGAACCTCCGGGGTGTGGTCTCAACCTGGGGGCGCCGGAGAGCTTAGAATCCCCTTTGCCCGTCCAGGGCGAGGGATCTCGATGAAAACTGCTTACGTGCTTTTCGCCGGCGTCTTGGGGGCTGCTGTCGTGTTGTCCGCGCCGGCCCAGGCAGAGCCCACGCCTGGGCAGCGTACCCAGATCGAGAACTGCAAGATCTTGTCCGGCGCGGTGTTCGAGTTCGCCCAGGCGCGTGACCGCAGACAGTCGAAGACGGATGCCTTCAAGGACGTGACCCACGGCCAGACCTATGTGCCGGGTTCGCTCCTAGACGAGACCCTGCAGTGGGCTTATGCGCATCCCGCGGAGCAACCCGACACGGCCAGCGCCCATTTCTACGGACGCTGCGTGCTGGACGCCTACGAGGCCCGCAACCCCGATTCGGAAGGCGAACTCGACGTCGCTGCGCAAGGCTGCCAGGAGGGCCATGCCGGCGCGCCGGCCGCAATCCGCGACTGCATCGAGGACAAGACCCAGGACATCGTGACCCGCGCCCAGACCGCAGTCGCCACCACGGTCGCGCCGGCCTCAGCCACGGCGGCCGTGCAGCCTCCATCCACTGCGACCCTGATCGCCATGGCACAGGTGGCGCCGCCTTCGGCGCCGACAGCAGCTGCGGCAGCCACTGCCGCGACCGCGCCATTGGCGAAGTCCGCGGTCACAGCGCCGGCGCCCGACGCACCTTCACAAGCCGTGGCGTCAGCGCCGGCCCTGCCAATTGCCGTACCGGTCGCGGGCGTCGCACCTCCTGTCGTTCCAGTGCCGCGCGAAGCGGCGCCGACCGTCCCCGCCAAACCCGCACCTGAACCTGTCGTCGCAGTCGCGCCGGCTCCGCAGCCCGCGCCTTCCATCGCCGCTTCGCCGCATGACGCGCTCGCGCCCGCCGCTGTGGCGCCTGTGTCGCTGCCGCCAGTGGCGGCCCAGTCCGCTGCGCCGATCGCGCCGCCGGAACCCGCACCGGTCGCCGCCGGTGCCCCGGCCACAGTGAGCACGGCTTCGCCCGCAGCCGCTGGAACGCAATTGACCGCGCTCTCCGCATCCTCTGCGAGTCTGCCGCCACTTCCTGTCGCCAAGGCAGCGGCCGCCGGGCCACCGCCGGACCTGGCAGGCTTCGGCAAGCTCACCATCGGCATGCCTATGGATGACGCCTACAAGGCCATGGGTTCCCACGGTGACACCGAATGGGATTCGCAAGGCGAAGTCCACACCTACATGATCGGCGATGGCCACGGCTTCATCGAGATCCGTCCCTCCGCCGCCGGCACGTTGTACAGCATCCGCGTAGTAGGTGGCGCCGACGCACACGTCGCGCCGATCCTGAACGTGGCATTGGGAGACGGCGCCTTCGTGCTGATGAACAATGTAGGATTGCCCAGCAGCCGCACACCGCTGCCCGGCGACAAGGAACTCTGGAACTATGTCGGCCGCAACTATGCCTTCGAAATCAGTCCCGGCGGCGACGTGATCGGTGTACGGATCGTCGATACCAGCGCCGGCGCCACCCCGTAAAGCCTTCCTGACGCAGCCTGTGGCCACCTGCGGCACCTGCCACAGGTGGCGTTCCCTTGCATCTCAGCGGCTCCAACATCTTCCGTCGTGTGCATCGCCGCACATCTGCGATCCTTATGTCTCATCTTCGGCTGCGGTTTAACCGAGTCTATGACTGAGCTGTGGGCCGCCTCACAGATATGCGACGGCGCTTGGAACAACCTGTTATCTCCCTAACCGACCTTGGGTTGCGCCGGGAACGCAGCACCAAGTGGACTCGCATCAGGAGATAGAAGATGAAGATAACGAACCGCGTATCCACCCAATCCCTGCTGCTGGCCGCGGGCCTTGCGCTCTGCGTGGCTGGCTCGGTCCCCGCAGTGATGGCGGCTGACAGCACTCCGACGGCACACAGCGACAATGTCGGCGCCGCCATATCCGACACCGATATCACCGCCAAGATCAAATACAAGATGGCGGGCAAGCATGACCTGAAGGGTTCCGACATACATGTCACCACCACCAACGGCGTGGTGACCCTGACCGGCACGGCCAAGGATGCCGAAGCCAAGGACGAGGCCGAGAACATCGCCAAGTCCGTGGAAGGCGTGAAGGACGTGGATGACAGCGTCACCACCGGCTCTTCCAGCAAGACCGCAGCCGACGCCAAGGCCATGGGTAACGATGCCAAGCACGCGGTCTCCGACAGCTGGATCACCACCAAGGTGAAGTCCGAGCTGCTGGCCGACAGCGTGACCAAGGGTTTCGACGTCAAGGTGGCGACCACCCGGGGCGTCGTGGTCTTGAGCGGCAAGTTGCCGAACAAGGACGCCGTGGCCCATGCCAAGGATCTGGCGGAGAAGGTCGATGGCGTGAAGAGCGTCGATACCAGCGGCCTCACGGTTTCCCCCAGTTGAGCCAAGAGAGAGGAGGTGCACGGAATGAACAAGGACACCGTCAAGGGCGACTGGAAGCAGTTGTCCGGAGCCATCAAAAGCAAGTGGGGCAAGCTCACGGACGATGACTTGACCTGTGCCAGGGGCGACGGAGAGTACCTGGTCGGCAAGCTGCAGGAGCAATACGGGCTGACCAAGGACAAGGCCAAGGAAGGCCTGCGCGAACTCGGCTATGAGGTGCGCGGCGCGGAGCGCCGCACGGCCGAACGTCGCTACAAGGACGACGACGAACCCACCCAGCGGGCCGAGCACCGCTGAACCCGGGACGTCAAGATGGACGCCGGCGATGCGAGTCGCCGGCGTCTTGTTTCTGGAGGAAGAGGGGATGCACGTTCGCAGCGAGCGTGAGAGGTCTCAAGCTGTCGGGGCTCGCACGCGCCTGATCTCATCTAACGGCAGCGGCCACGCTGCTGATCCTGGTCCGGTCGCCGAGCAACGGTCATCGCGCCAGCGATTCCACCATCGGTCTCTGTTGGCTCCGCGCCGCCAAGCCGGTAAGCTCAGCCCGCATGCCCGCTTCATCATTTTCCGGCGCATCGCCCGTCTCGGTCGAGCCCCGCAACCCGGGGATCGATGCCTTGCGTGGGCTTTCCATCCTGTTGGTGGTGCTGCACCACATGGGCTTCCGGATCCCGCTCAAGCACACTTCGCTGGGGTCGCTTCTGCCCGGCTGGCTGTTGGGCGCACTGAACTTCGACGGTTATGAGGCCGTGTTCGTGTTCTTCGTGATCTCCGGATTCCTCATCACCGGCAACAGCCTGCGCCGCTGGGGCGACCTGTCACACATCGGGCTCAAGGGCTTCTACGGACGTCGCTTCGCGCGCATTGTGCCCTGCCTGGCGCTGCTCATCCTCACGCTCGCTGTGCTCCACCTGCTGGGCATTGATGACTACGTGATCCATAAGCAGGACCAGTCCTTGCCGGCGGCCATCGCGGCCGCGTCTGGCTTCTACCTGAACTGGTACGAGGGCCACACCGGCTACCTGCCGGGCAACTGGGACGTACTTTGGTCTCTGTCCATCGAAGAGGTCTTCTACATCGGCTTTCCGCTGGCTTGCCTGCTGTCACGCCGCCGCGCAGTGCTGGTGCCCTGCTTGGTGGTGTTGGCCGTGTCCTTGCCCCTGAGCCGTGCCGCACTGGCCGGCAACGAGATCTGGCAGGAGAAGGCTTATCTCCCCGGCATGGCCGCCATCGCCGCCGGCGTGCTGGCGGCTTTGCTGGTATCACGCTTTCCATCGCCGGAGCGGCGGCTGAACCTGGCACTCATGGCCGCGGGGAGCATCGGCCTCGCGGCGGTGCTCTGCGCAGGTGGTTTGCTCTGGGCCACCTGGCATGACGGCTACATGCTCCTGCTCACCGCTTCGGCGGCCGCTCTGGTGACATCGATGCATTGGCGGGTGGGGCTCGGCGGACTGAGGCCATTGCCGGGATTGGGCTGGCTGCGGACGCTGGGGCGCCTGAGCTACGAGATCTACCTCACCCACATGTTCGTGGTGTTCGCAGCGGTGCGCTTGTACAAGGATTACAGTGCAAGTTATCCCGCCTGGGGCTGGCTGTGGTATCCGCCGGTGGTGCTGCTGTGCTGGTTGCTCGGGCTCGCCGTGGCGCGCTTCGTGTCGGTGCCCGCCGACCGGGCGCTGCGTCGGTATCTGCTGGCGCCGCCCCCCATCGAAGCCGCGGTGGAGAGCGCCTGACGCGCCCATTCCGCATGGGTCGAAGTGTGCAGCGGCGCACAGCCCTGCGCCGCCCCGCAGCGCACATTCGGCGCATCCAGCATCTCGCGAGGTGTAGCACGATGGATCGAGATCGCATGCACGCGCATCGGCAGGACTTGTCCGGTCGCATCAAGCGGCGCTGGGGCCGGCTCTCCGATGAGGAGATCGCTCGGGCCCACGGGGATCGGCAGTACCTGGCGGACAAGGTCCACGAGCGGTACGGCCTGGGCCGGAACGAGATAGATGAGGAATTGGACCTGCTCGGAGTCGGGAAGGAGGACACCGCGATCGGCCCGCTCGGCCAGGGTTACGCGAACGCCGACAACCTGGTGCCGGGCTCCAGCCCGAACGATCAGAGCGAAGCCGCAGGCCATGAGCGATCCCGCAGCAGCGACGTGGGCAACCGCGATCTCTCCGTGGGCGATGACTTGCGGATCAATTCCGAGATGGATGCGCAAGCCAATCACGAAGAACGCGGCAACCCAGGAACAGGAGCCGCCGCGAAAGGCGAGGATGAAGATGCAAGCCAGTACGCCCAAGCTGGAGGCGACGGCGACCGGCAGGACATCCTGAAGGATCGCGGCGCCGCGAGCCAATCAACACGGTCCGCGCCCTTGGATCAACCGGATCGCCGGCAGGGGCAACGCCGCCGCGCAAGCGAGCGGCGCAGCTGAACTGCGCCGGCTCCGGGACTCAATGACGGGTGGAAGACTGGCCCAGCGATGACTGAGCCGCCTGCTGGGCGCTACGTGCGGCACCCCGGGCTTTCTCGAAGTTCTCGGCGGCGAACTTCCAGTTCGCCAGGTTCCAATAGGCCTTCACATACTTGGCGCGGTCATTACGATGATCGATATAGTAGGCGTGTTCCCACACGTCGCAGGTGATGAGCGGACAGGCGTCACCGGTGATGGGAGTATCGCCGTTGGCGGTCTGCACCACGTCCACGCCGCCGTCCGGGTTCTTCACCAGCCACACCCAGCCTGAGCCGAACAGCCCGGCGGCTTTTTCGCCGAAGGTCTTCTGGAAGGCTTCGAAATCCCCGTAGGCTTTCTCGATGGCTTGCAGCAATGCGCCCTGCGGTTTGCCGCCGCAGCCCGGCCCGAGACATTGCCAGAAGAAAGTGTGGTTCCAGGCTTGCGCGGCGTTGTTGAACAAGGGACCCTTCCCGGCATGCTTGACGATGTAGTCGAGCGGCGAGGCCTCGAACTTGGTGCCCTGGATCAGCGCATTGGTCTTGTCGACATAGGCCCGGTGATGCTTGCCGTAGTGGTATTCCAACGTCTCCTTCGACATGTGCGGCTCGAGCGCGGCCATGTCGAAAGGCAACGGGGGCAGTTCGTGCTTCATGGCGTGTCCTTCCTGCTGCGAGATGGATATGACGGGACTTGAAGAGCGACGTTAAACAGCGCGAGCGACGAGGTCCGTGCGCCAGCGCACAAGCCCCGGCAACTGCGGTAATCACCCACATCGACATTCATACACGTTAACGTTCCGGCAAGCGGACGTCACAGGCATGACGCATGCATGACGCGATGAGTGTCGTGTGACGCCTGAATTGAGCAGCGCAGCACAGTAGGCATGGCGGCCGCGCGGCAAATTAGTCCTCACGCGTCGCGACCTCATGCATCGAGCAACCCTAACGTTGCCCGCGTCGCGCACAGGCCCTGACGTACCAGCCAGATGCAAAAT
>DATIVR010000165.1:0-11353 GCA_035465695.1 Gammaproteobacteria bacterium | reverse complement strand
CACCCGGAGGCCATCGAGTTCCATGGTGCGCTGAACTTCATGAAAGCCGGTCTGGTGTTCAGCGAGCGCCTCACTTCGGTGAGCCCCGGCTACAGCCGCGAGATTCTCACCCCGCAGTTCGGCGCCGGCCTCGACAGCGTGCTGCGGACGCGCCTGCCTCATCTCAGCGGCATCATCAACGGCATCGACCCACAGCATTGGTACCCGGGCCACAACCCGTTACTGGCGTCGCACTTCGACTCGAAGCACCTGGACAGCCGCCGGCCCAACCGGGCCGCTTTGCTCCAGGAGTTCGGCTTGCCGGACAGGGGCGGGCTGTTGCTGGGCGTGGTGGCGCGCCTGGTGGCGCAGAAAGGCATAGACATCGTCCTGGAAGCCCTGCCGGAGATCTTCAGACTCAAGGTGCAGTGCGTCGTGCTTGGCAGTGGCGAGGCTGGCTTGCAGAAGGCGCTGGTCGAAGCCGGCGAACGCTTTCCGGACCGGCTGGGAGTGCGACTCGGGCACGATGAGAAGCTCGCCCACGGCATCTATGCGGGATGCGACGCGCTGCTGATGCCCTCGCGCTTCGAGCCTTGCGGCCTAAGCCAGCTCTATGCGATGCGCTATGGCGCGTTGCCCATCGTCCACCGCACCGGTGGCTTGGCCGATACGGTCACGGATGCAAGTGCCGATGGAGACAGCGGGAACGGCTTCGTCTTCGACAGCGCCACGCCGGCCGCGCTGGCCGCCTGCGTGAACCGGGCGGTGGAAGTGGCCCGGCATCCGGCTGCATGGCGCCGCTTGATGGTCAGGGCGATGGACGAGGACTTCTCATGGGGGCGCAGCGCCGAAGCTTATGTGAAAGTCTATGAGGCAGCCCTGAAGTCGCGGCGTTTCGACTGACTCAGCGGCGCCATTCGGCGCAGAGGGACATGCACTCGACCCGCCAGGGACAATCGGCTTCCTCGCAGGTGAAGCGGCGTTCGGTGCCGAAGCAGCGCAAGTGGTTCGCCTGCTCCTGCTCCATCCAGACACGGTGCTCTTGCGCGCGCCGGCTGTTCTGGGCGCGGCCGTAGAGAGGAGCCCAGATCCCGCTCATCATCTCGCTGTTGGCAACCATGGTTCCCGCTCCATCCCTGTCACAAAGCGATCGGGGTGCTGAATCCGCGAAAGTAAAATCCGCCCCGGGGGGGACGCATAGTGTGCTCCCAAGTTCACCCCAACGTTATCAGGGCAATCCCCTAATCTCCGACAGGGCAATACCCCGGTACATGCAAGGATTTGACATGGCGGATCGGCTGGACATGTGCTCGCACGTGCCCGCGCACCGCGGCATCAGCTGCCACAGTTCACGCAGGACTTGCCTTGCGACGATTTGACCGGGGTGGCGACAGACTATGTCAGCTCACCCGTGTTGCTTCCCAGGCATCCACGGCACGGGTCATGGCCTGCGCGGCCTGGCGCAGGTTTTGGATGGCCGAGACACGGTCACCGGCCATGAGCTGATCGAAGGCCTTGTCCACCAGACCCTCCTGCGGCCCCAATACGCCTTCCTTCAGCAACTTCAGGTAAGCCTGGGACAGCGCCCGCAGGCACTGCTGTACTTCCGGCGCTTCGAGACCCGATTCCGTGAACACCAGCGCGCACACGGAAAGCGGCGCCATCTCCAACACGTCGCGCGGCGATGCCTCTGCGGGCAGCGGGCGCTCCAGATACGCGTGCGTGAGCGCCGTGACGGTGCCCAGCAAGGCCAACATGGAGGCCATGTCGTTATAGAGGTGGGGATCGTTGCGCTGTGCCGCCACTTCCGCGGCGGCCTGCAGCGCTGGCGCTGCCAGCAGCTGATACTCCACCGGCGTCAGCAGGCCTCCGGTCGCTGCCGCGTTCATTGACCCACTTCGTTGGAGATCATGACCTCGGTCTCCTGCATGGCCGCGGCGGTCCACTCGCGCACGGCCGGATGGCCCAGCGCCGCGTCGACGTAGCTCTGGGCCACCGCATCCAGCGGCACGCTATAGGTGACGAAGCGGCCGGCCACCGGGATGAACATGGCGTCGGCGATGCTGAACCGGCCGAACAGCCAAGGACCGCCTTTACCGTACTGTCTGCGGCAATCGCGCCACACAGACAGCACCCGCTCGATCTCTTTCTGCACCTCGGCGCTGATGGCCACGTGCCGGCCCCGGGCCCGGCAATTGAAAGGCATGGCACTGCGGATGCCGGAGAACCCCGAATGCATCTCCGCACTCACGGCACGGGCTGCAGCACGGATGGCCTGATCCTTCGGCCACAGTCCGGCCTGGGGGAAGAGCTCCGCCAGGTATTCGCAGATGGCCAGGGAATCCCACACCGTCACGGCGCCATGCTTCAGGATCGGCACCTTGCCGGAAGGCGCGTGCTTGAGCAGTTCTTCCTTGTATCCGTGGACGTATAGAGGCACCCGGGTCTCGACGAACTCCGCCCCCACCTCTTTCAGCACCAGCCACGGCCGCAGCGACCAGGAAGAATAGGCCTTGTTGCCGATGACCAACTCGAGCTTTTCCATCCCCCACCCCCGGAGAAGTCTTGCGTCAGCGATTTACAGTGGACATGTCTGCGTAGCGATTTCCCACGGTGACACCCATGGGGAATGCCATGTCGATACGTTTCAGGTCCTCGGGGCTGAGCCTGAGCGTCGCCGCCGCGGCGTTCTCCTCGAGATACTTGCGATGCTTGGTGCCGGGGATCGGCACGATGTCGTTGCCCTGGTGCAGCAGCCAAGCCAGCGCGATCTGCGAGGGCTTCACGCCCCGCTCTTCGGCGATCCGCTCCACCGCCTTGACGAGCTCGAGGTTCTTCTGGAAGTTCTCGCCCTGGAAACGCGGCATGTTGCGGCGCCAATCATCCTGGGGCAGATCCTCGAACTTCTTGAAGGCACCGGTGAGGAAGCCGCGGCCCAGGGGGCTGTAGGCCACGAACCCGATGCCGAGTTCCCGCACTGTCTCCAGCAATTCGTCTTCCGGCTCGCGACTCCACAGGGAATACTCCGTCTGCAATGCGCTGATGGGATGCACCTGGTGGGCGCGGCGTATGGTCTGGGGTGCCGCCTCGGAGAGGCCCAGGTAGCGGACCTTGCCCTGCTTCACCAGTTCCGCCATGGCCCCCACCGTGTCCTCGATGGGTGTGTTCTTGTCCACACGGTGCTGGTAGTACAGGTCGATGCAATCGATGCCCAAACGCTTGAGGGAAGCATCGCAGCACTTGCGCACGTATTCCGGCTTGCCGTTCACGCCCAGATACTTTCCGTCGGGCGTACGCTCATTGCCGAACTTGGTGGCGATCGTGTACTGGACGCGCTTGCCCTTGATGGCTTTACCCACCAGCTCCTCGTTGGTGAAAGGACCGTACATATCCGCCGTATCCAGGAACGTGACACCCAGTTCCAGCGCGCGGTGGATGGTGGCGATGGATTCCTGCTCGCCCTGGCCGCCCTTGTAGAAATCCGACATACCCATGCAGCCCAAACCGAGGGCTGAGACGCTGAGTCCTTGGGAACCGAGTCTGCGCTGAGGGATGGACATGGGGAGCCTCCTGGAAGCTGCGGGGCGCGGTCGCGCCCAAGCGAGGGGCTCAGAGTGTGAGCGTTCGTCCGCTTCCCAGCAAGTCGGCGAATTCCCTAGGCGGCAACGGTTTGCTGAAGAGATAACCCTGCAGGCCATCGCAGCCATGGGAGCGCAGGAACTCGCATTGGGCCCGCGTCTCCACGCCTTCCGCCACCACTGCAACCTTGAGGTTGCGGGCCATGCCGATGATGGCCGTGACGATGGCCGCATCATCCACGTCCAGGTCGATGTCGCGGACGAAGGACTGGTCGATCTTGAGCTTGTCCAGGTGAAAACGTCGTAAGTAACTGAGGCTGGAGTAACCGGTGCCGAAGTCGTCCAGCGCCAGCTGCACGCCGAGGTCGTCCAGGCGCCCGATGATGCCCGCCACCTCGCGGGAGTCATGCATCACTGCGCTCTCGGTGAACTCCAGCTCCAGCCAACGAGGTTCGAGTCCCGTCTCGGCCAGGATGGTCGAGATGGTATCGGCCATGTTCCGCCGGTTGAATTGGATGGCGGAAAGGTTGACCGCCACCGGCATGGGCATGAAGCCTTGGGTCTGCCACTCCCGGTTCTGGCGGCAAGCCTCCCGCAGCACCCATTCCCCCACTTGCGCGATCATGCCACTGCTCTCCAGCACCGGCACGAACACCGAGGGCGGCACGTCCTCGATGCCGCCACGGCGCCAGCGCAGCAGCGCTTCCACGCCCATGATGGCGCCGGTCCGCAGGTCCACCTGCGGCTGGTAGAACACCCGGAATTCGTCGCGCTCGATAGCCTGGCGCAGGCTACCCTCCAGTGACAGGCGCTCGTAGGCGCGCGTGTTCATCTCCGGCGTGAAGAACTGGAAGTTGAAGCGGCCGTTCTCCTTGGCGTGGTACATGGCGGCATCGGCGTTGCGGATCAGGCCGTCGATGTCGTCCGCGTCGTCGGGATACAGGCTGATGCCGATGCTCGGGGTGATATGCAGCTCGTATTCGCCTATGCGCATCGGCTTCGCCACCGTCTCCTGCAGCTTCTCCGCCACCCGCGCCACCGCCGGAGCGTCGGCGACGTCGCGCAGGATGAGCAGGAACTCGTCACCCCCCTGGCGGCTGATGCTGTCGCTGTCGCGCATGCATTCGCGCAGGCGGGTGGCCACGGCCTTGAGCAGGCGATCACCCGTCTCATGACCCAGGGAATCATTGACGGTCTTGAACCGGTCCAGGTCCAGGTACATCACCGCCAGTTTGGCGCCACGCCGCTTGGCATCGCTCATGGCCTGGCCCAGGCGGTCACGCAACAGCGCCCGGTTGGGCAGGCCGGTCAGGCTGTCATAGTGGGCGAGCTGATAGACCTGGGCTTCGGAGCGTTTGCGCTCGGTGATGTCGGAGATCACACCGTCGAAATAGATGGGGTTGCCGGCCGCATCCTTCACGGTGGTGGCGCTATTGACGGCGTAGAAGCGGCTGCCATCCTGGCGCTGGTACTCCACTTCCTCATTGCGATATTGCCCCTGATCGTCCAGGAGCTGGGTCAATTCCTGGCGCCGGCGCGGGTTGGCATAGAGGATGGGGCCGGCCACGCTCATGAGTTCGGCGGCACTCGCGTAGCCGAACATGCGGGCCAGGGCCTCGTTGGCATAGATCATGCCCTTGTCGGGAGTGCTCCTGTAGATCCCGTCGGCGATGTTGCCGGTGATCGAAGACAGCATCTGCTCCTGTTCACGCAGGGATTCGGTCATGCGCTCGGCGAGCCGCAGCGCGCGGCTGCGGGTCAATCCCATGCTCAGCACCAACAGTGCCACCGGCACGGTGATGGACAGGCCCACCAATGCTATGAGCAGCGATATCCAGGAGACGCTGGGTGGCTCGTGGAAGCGCAACAGCCAGTCGCGCCCGCCCACGCTGATGCGGGTGGCATAGTCGGAACCGATGTCCGTGAACGGCACCCACCAGCCTTGCTCGTCCGGTCCCACATCCTGGTGGAACAACACGGCGGAAGAACCCCGGAGCGCCGCATCCTGCACGGTCACTTCCATGCGGACACCTCGCGGGATCACTCCCGCCACCACCCTGTCCATCGGCAGGGTCTCGGCGACCCAACCGAACAAGGCCTGGCGGCGACCCGCGGATGTCGAGATATCCATGCCTTTGCGGTAGAGGGAATGCACCGCTACTACCCCCGGTATCGGATTGCCGTCGACGTCGCGGAGTGCGAGGGGTCGGCTCAGGCTGGTGCCGCCGCCGTCCCGCGCCGCCAACAACACCTCGACGTTCGCACGGGTATGGCAGGGATCGTAGCCCTGCAGAGATCCCTGGAGATCGGCGGGCGCCACGAAGGTGATGGGGCAATAGAATGCCCTCTGGCCCGATGGCTTGACCGTGAAATCGGCTGCTCCGTCAGCGCGTGTGGCAGCGAGGAAACGCGCCAGCTGCTCCCCGGGTACATAGTCCAGGTACTGCAGGCTATAGATACCGGGGTATTTGGCCTGCAACCCGATGGTATCGGCGAAGCCCAGCCAATCGGAGCGATGCACGCCCGCAGCGCTGGTGAACAAGCCGGCACTGGCATCCAGCACCGCCAGGTACTGCTCGAAACGCCCCTCCAGATTGTTGGCCACCTGGGTGGCATAGAGGCTGAACCGGGTATGCCGGGTGTCGGACTGATACTGGAAGGTGGCCGTGTAGGCGATGACCGTGAGTGCCACCCCGACCGCCAGCACGGCCAGCGCGACGAGATAACTCCCCCGGACGCTGCCCAATGAGCGGGCGGCGTGTTGATGTCCCATCCCCAAGTCCCTTATCAGACGCGTGACAGCCACTCTTTTTTAACATATCGGGTGGCCCTGGGACTACTGTCCCAAGAAAAAGGATTGGCGATTTATTCGGCAGGTCGCCTCGATAAGGCGACAGATATCAACACTCGGTGACGTTCACCGCGAGACCACCCAGGGAGGTCTCCTTATAGATGCTGCGCATGTCGTGGCCGGTCTGACGCATGGTATTGATGACTTGGTCCAGAGACACCCGGTGTTGACCGTCGCCATGCATGGACAGGCGTGCGGCATTGATGGCCTTCACCGCACCCATGGCATTGCGCTCGATGCAGGGGATCTGCACCAGTCCTCCGACCGGATCACAGGTGAGCCCCAGGTTATGCTCCATACCGATCTCAGCGGCGTTCTCGATCTGGCCGACGCTACCCAGCATGGCCGCCACGAGGCCGCCGGCCGCCATGGAGCAGGCCACACCGACCTCCCCTTGGCAGCCCATCTCCGCGCCGGAGATGGAAGCGTTCTGCTTGTAGAGGATGCCGATGGCGGCGGCAGTGAGCAGGAAACGGATGACGCCCTCCTCGTCCGCACCTTCCACGAAGCGCATGTAGTAATGCATGACCGAAGGGATGATGCCCGCCGCGCCGTTGGTGGGCGCCGTGACCACGCGTCCTCCGGCTGCGTTCTCTTCGTTCACAGCCAGCGCCCAAAGGTTGACCCAATCCATGGCATCCAGCGCGGTGGCCTTCCTCTGGGCCGCAAGGCTGGCATGGATCTTCGGCGCGCGCCGGATCACCTTCAGGCCGCCGGGCAGCTCGCCGCCCTCACGCATGCCACGGGCCGCGCAGGCCTTCATGACTTCCCAGATCCTGATGAGGCCGGCACGGGTCTCGGCCTCCGGACGCCAGGACCGTTCATTGGCCATCATCAAGTCTGGAATGCTGAGACCGTGCTTGGCGCAGAGCGCCAGCAACCCGTCGCCCGAACTGAAGGGATACGGAAGCTTCACGTCCGCCGCGGCCGCATCACCTTCCATCTCGCTGCTGCGAACGATGAAACCGCCACCGATGGAATAGAACTCGTCGGTGAAGAGCGTCTGCTTGCCGGCATCGAGCGCGGTGAAGCGCAGCCCGTTGGAATGCTTCGGCAGCACCTGATCCCGGTGGAACAACAGGTCCAGGGCTTCATCGAACGGGATCTCGCGCCTCCCCAGAAGCTGGATCCTGGCGGTCTTGCGGATGTGGTCCAGCCGCGCCGCGATTCCGTCCGGGTCCACGCCGTCCGGCGTCTCGCCTTCCAGACCCAGCAGCACCGCTCTATCGGTCCCGTGACCTTTGCCGGTAAGCGCCAGGGAGCCGTAGAGCTGTACCACCACCTGTGCGGTCCTGTCGAAGAGCTTCTTCTCTTCCAGGTCCAGTAGGAACTGGCGCGCCGCGCGCATGGGGCCGACAGTATGGGAGCTGGAAGGCCCCACGCCAATCTTGAACATGTCGAATGCGCTGACGGCCATCTGAGTATCAATCTTCTTTGAGCGAGAGCAGCGAGGCGTTGCCACCCACCGCCGCGGTGTTGATGGTCACGGTGCGCTCGGTGGCGAAGCGCAGCATGTAGTGCGGGCCACCCGCCTTGGGACCGGTGCCGGAGAGCCCCTGGCCGCCGAAGGGCTGCACGCCCACCACCGCACCGATCATGTTGCGGTTGATATACACGTTGCCCACCCGGATGCGCTTCTGGATGTACTGGGCCTGGCTGTCGATGCGCGAGTGCACGCCCAGCGTCAGGCCGTAGCCCGTGGCATTGATGCTGTCGATGACCTTGTCCAGCTCCGAGGCCTTGAAGCGGATGATGTGCAGCACCGGGCCGAACACCTCGCGTTTCAGGACGTCCAGCGTGGGCAGTTCCACCGCCATGGGCGTCACGTAGGTGCCGTTGGGATATTCGGGCGGCGGGGCCAGCTCTTTCACCACCTTGCCTTGGGTCTTGATCCAGGCCTTGTGCTCGTCCAGCTGTTGCTTGGCGGACTTGTCGATGACCGGACCCACATCGATGTCGAGGAAGGCCGGGTCGCCGATGCGCAGCTCGTCCATGTAGCCCGAGAGCACTTCCACTACGCGGTCGGCGATCTCCTCCTGCACGAACAGCGCGCGCAGGGCCGAACAACGCTGGCCGGCACTGTTGAAGGCGCTCGCCACCACGTCCAGCACCACCTGCTCCGGCAGCGCGGAGGAGTCCACCAACATGCAGTTCTGACCGCCGGTCTCGGCGATGAGCACCGGGATGATGCCGTCGCGGTCCGCGAGGGTCTTGTGGATGGTCTTGGCGGTCTCGGTGGAGCCGGTGAAGGCCACGCCGGCGATGCGGGAATCCGCCACCGCGTGCTGGCCCACCACCGAACCGCGGCCGGGGATGAAGTTCAGCACGCCGCCGGGGACGCCGGCCTCGTGCATCAGACGGACGGCCTGGGCGCCGATCAGCGAAGTCTGCTCCGCGGGCTTGGAGAGCACTGCGTTGCCGGCGGCCAAGGCGGCCGCGATCTGGCCGGTGAAGATGGCCAGCGGGAAGTTCCAGGGCGAGATGCACAAGAACACGCCGCGACCCTGCAACCAGAGTTCGTTGGATTCGCCGGTCGGACCCGGCATGGCCTTGGGCTTGCCGAAATCCTCCTCAGCGCGCTCTGCGTAGTAGCGCAGGTAATCCACAGCCTCGCGTACTTCCGATACGGCGTCCGGGATGGACTTGCCCGCTTCGCGCACGCACAGCGCCATCAATTCCGCAGCATGTGATTCAAACAGCTCCGCGGCCTTGCGCAGGATACGGGCCCGCTCCATGGCGGAGGTGGAGTCCCAGGCGGGCTGCGCCGCCACGGCCACATCCACCGCCTGGCGGATCACCTTGTCGTCCGCCTCGCGGATGATGCCGACGGTCTTGGTGTTGTCGATGGGGTTGAGGGACGGCTTCTCCTTGCCCGTCAGCACTTTCCCTCCGACGATCGGCGCGGCGATCCACTCGCGGTTGAAGGCCTTCTCCATCTCCAGGGACAGCGCCGCGAGCGTCGCGATGTCCGCCAGGTTCACGCCGCGGGCATTGGGACGCCACGGACCGTAGATGTCCTTCGGCAACGGGATGCGGGGGTGCGGTTTCACGCTGAGAGCGGACACTTCCGCCACCGGATCGGCGACGATGGCTTCCACCGGCACCTTCTCGTCGATGATGCGGTTCACGAACGAGGTGTTGGCGCCGTTTTCCAGCAGGCGGCGCACCAGATAGGGCAATAGATCCTCGTGACTGCCGACTGGCGCATACACGCGGCAGTTGAGCTTGAGCTTGTCCGGACCCACCACCTCGTCATAGAGCTCCACGCCCATGCCGTGCAGGCGCTGGAACTCGAATCCCAGGTCGCCGCCCGCCATCTGCAGCACGCTGGAGAGGGTCTGCGCGTTGTGGGTGGCGAACATCGGATACAGGGCATCGCGGTTCGCGAGCATCTTGCGGGCACAGGCCAAGTACGAGACGTCGGTGCTGGCCTTGCGGGTGAACACCGGATAGCCCACGAGACCGCGCTCCTGGGCGCGCTTCACCTCGCTGTCCCAGTAGGCACCCTTCACCAGGCGCACCGGGATGCGGCGTTTGCCGCTCCTGGCCAAGGCGATCAGCCAGTCGATGACCCGGTAGGCCCGCTTCTGGTAAGCCTGCACCGCGAGCCCGAAGCCTTCCCAGCCCGAAAGCTTGGGCGAGCGATAGGCGGCTTCGATGATATCCAGCGAGAGATCGAGACGTTCGCTCTCTTCCGCGTCCACCGTGAGGCCCATGCCGAAGCTCTTGGCGCGTTCCGCCAGGGCGATGACCTTCGGCACCAGTTCGTTCATCACGCGCTCGCGCTGGGCCAGCTCATAGCGCGGGTGCAGGGCCGAGAGCTTCACCGAGATGCTCGGCGCGGCGAACACGTCGGCGCCCTTCTCCACCGTGGCGCCGATGGCGTCGATGGCCATGTTGTAGGCCTGGAAGTAGCGCTCCGCATCCTTGGCGGTGAGGGCAGCTTCGCCCAGCATGTCGTAGGAATGGCGGAACTTCTTGTTCTCGTCGTCCTTGGCGCGCTTCAGTGCTTCCTGGATGGTGCGGCCCATCACGAACTGATGGCCCATGATGCGCATGGCCTGGCGGAAGGCGGCACGGATGACCGGTTCGCCCAGGCGCGTCGCCAAGGCACCGAGATAGGAGGTGAGGTTCTTCTCGACCGCCTGGTCGAGCTCGATGAGCTTGCCGGTGAGCATCAGGCCCCAGGTGGAGGCATTGACGAAGAGCGACGGGCTGGCACCGAGGTGCTCGGACCAGTTGCCATTCACGATCTTGTCGCGGATCAGCTTATCGGCGGTGTCCGCGTCCGGGATGCGCAGGAAGGCTTCGGCCAGGCACATGAGCACCATGCCTTCCTGGGAAGACAGGTCGTACTGGCGCAGGAACTCCTCGATGCCGCCCTTGGAGGTGCGGTTCCGGCGCACCGCCTCCACCAGGGTCTTGGCCCGCGCCTGGATCTCAGCACGCGCCGTGTCATCCAGTTTCGCTTGCGCAAGCAACGCATCCACGCACTTTGTCTCGTCCGCCAGGAACAGCTCGTTGATGGCGGCGCGCAGCGGGTCCAGCTTGGGCGGCGGGCCACGGAAGATGAACTGCGGGGCAGTGGACGTGTCAGCAGGCTGATACATGGAGGCTCCGGCAGGATCGGGGGACGGAAAGCCCCTTATTTTACCGTAGCAGCCTGGGAATTGCCCTGTCGGGGATACCTCGGCCGCGACCTAAAGCGGTGGGGCCAAGATCGGACAGGCCTCACCCAGGCGGCCGCTGGTTCCCGAGCCGTTGTTCACAACGGGCCAAATCCGAAGCCGAGGGTTCGGTGGGCGCGTCCAGGAACTTCACGGCGCGCTGGAATACCCGGGAATCCAGGTTGGCATGGCCGGCATCGGGGATATGGACGTATTCGACTCTCAGTACACAAAGCGCACGGAAGGCATCCACGGCGCGTGTGGTCATGATCTGGTTG
>DATIVR010000164.1:0-4708 GCA_035465695.1 Gammaproteobacteria bacterium | reverse complement strand
CATACACCACAAGCGCGGCCTTGGGCGTCAGCGCTGTAACAGGACACCGTGAGCCCGTAATCCACACCCAAGGAACTCCCCAGACGGATGATGTCGGCCTTGGAGAGGTGCTGCAACGGCGCCTCGATGACCAGGCTCCGGCCTTCCACGCCGGCCTTGGTCCCCAGATTTGCCACCTGCTGGAAGGCGGCGATGAACTCGGGCCGGCAGTCGGGATAGCCGGAGTAGTCCACCGCGTTCACGCCGATGAAGATGTGACCTGCCCCCAAGACCTCGGCCCAGCCCACCGCCACTGCCAGGAACACCGTATTGCGCGCCGGCACATACGTGACCGGGATGCCGGCGCTTGGATGATCCGGGACCGGGATGGAACTGTCCGTGAGGGCCGACCCGCCGATGGCGGAGAGATCCAGCGCCACGGTCTTATGCTCCACTGCGCCTTGGGCTTCAGCGACTCTCGCGGCGGCGGCGAGCTCGGCACTGTGGCGCTGGCCGTAGGCGAAGCTCAGCGCATGGCAGGCGTAGCCCTCGCGGCGCGCGACCGCGAGGAGCGTGGCGGAATCGAGTCCGCCGGAGAGCAATATCACCGCTTTCTTCATATGAACACTATGCCACCTAAATAGACACTAGTCCGAAAACCAGAGATTTTGGCCTCTGGCTAGGGCACGTCGCATGCGACGTGCGGGCGGACAGGAGTCCGCCCTGGGCCATTTCGCGGAGCAGGATTGCGAAGCGAAATGGGCGAGGCGTCCTCGCGCCCGTCGCTCCCGGCCATCCTGCCCTCCCGCGACGTTAGGACATCCTGTCCGGCACGCCGCCAGAGGGCAAAAGATCGGTTTTCGGGTCAGTGGCCGGGCACGTTTCCCCAAAGATATTTGTGAAGCTGGATCTGTAGACGGACCGGCAAACGGTCCGCCAGTATCCATTCCGCCAGGTCCTTCGGACTGACCTGCCCGTGGCTGGGCGAGAACAAGACCTGGCAGCGCTCGGCGAGCTTGTGCTCCTCGAGCTGTGCCCGTGCCCACTCATAGTCCGCCCGGTCGCAGATCACGAACTTCACCTGGTCCATGGCCCGCAATGCCGGGATGTTCTCCAGCAGGTTCTTGTCCATCTCACCGGACGCGGGTGTCTTGAGATCCATGACCCGCACCACCCTGGGATCGAGCGGCGCGATGGGCATGGCACCGCTGGTCTCGATGGAGACCGTGTACCCGGCGTCGCAGAGTCTGGTCAGCAATGGCAGGCAATTCTTCTGGGCCAGCGGCTCGCCGCCGGTGACGGTCACATGGCGGCAACCGTACTTGGCGACTTCCGTCAGCACCTCCTCGATGCTCCACCACTCGCCCCCGTGGAAGGCATAAGCCGTGTCGCAATAACCGCAGCGCAGCGGGCAACCGGTGAGACGCACGAACACGGTGGGCCAGCCCACGCTGTCCGCCTCACCCTGGATGGAATGAAAGATCTCGGTGATCCTGAGACGCTCGGCCACCGGCAGGTCATCCCGTCGCGCGGCGCGGCCGGGTTGACGTACCGCGTTCACCGTCTCAGTGCCCCTCGTCCTGCATGCGCTGCAGTCGCTGCTGGGCGAGCCCCGCGGCGCTGCTGCCGGGATAGTCCTTCACCACGGTGTTCAAGGTCTGCTTGGCGGCGCTGTATTGCCCCAGTTCGTACTGGCAGTAACCGACCTTGAGGCTGGCGTCAGGCACCTTGTTGGACTTGGGATAGCGCTTGATCATCTTCTTGAAGGTACCGAGCGCGGTCTCGAAGTCGCCGGTCTGGTAGTAGGCCTCGCCGGTCCAGAACACGGCGTTGGGTTGCAGCGCGCTGTCCGGATATTGCTTCTGGAAGGCGCGGAAGCCCTTGATCGCATCGGCGAAGCGGCCCTGCTTCAGCAGGTTGAAGTCCTTCTGGTACACGGCATCGTCCATACCGCCGCCGGGCGTGGCCGCGGCGGTGGTAGCCGGCGGAGCTTCCATGGTCACCGGCGCGGGGGCCGGCTGCGCACTGTTGCTGAGGCCCATCTCCAGCTTCTGCAGGCGCTTGTCCAGATCCTGGTACAGGTCGCGCTGCTGCTTCTTGTTCAAGTCGTCATCGTGCTCCAGCACCTCCACCTCGCCCTGCAGCTGCTTCACCTGTTCCTGCAAGCCGTCGATGCGCTGCGACAGCCCTTCCAGGCTCTGGTTCTTGAACAACTGATCGAGACGGTCCACACGGGCTTCCAGCTCGCGCTGGCGCACCGCATAAGGATCGTCATCGCGGACTTGGCACCCTGCGAGCAGGGTGCCAAGTCCGGCGGCGATGATGAGGTACCGGAACGGACTCATTTCAGATAGACGATCACGGCGCGACGGTTCTTGGCCCACGCGGTCTCATCATGACCGGCGTCGGCAGGGTGCGCTTCGCCGTAGCTGACGGTGGTGATCTGGTCGGCGTTCACGCCCTGGAACAGCATGAAGCGGCGCACCGCCTGGGCACGGCGGTCACCCAGCGCGATGTTGTACTCCACGGTGCCGCGCTCGTCGGTGTAACCCTCGATGCGGATCTTCTGGCTCGGGTTGGCCACCAGGTACTTGGCGTGCGCGGTCAGGGTGTCCAGGAAGTCCGGCTTGATGTCGCTCTTGTCGAAGTCGAAGTACACGATGCGCTGGGCCAACGGGCTGTTCGGATCATCCAGCGGGCTGACGGTGGGCGCCGTGGTGGGCGCAGCAGGCTGGGCCGGGGCCGTCGTGGCGGGCGTCGGGGCCGTGGTCGGCGCGGTGGTGGTGGGTTTGACGTTCTTGGAGCAGCCGGCGGCGAAAGCCGCCACCACTGCGAGGGCGAGGACGAGGCGAAGGGTCTTCATGAGATAACTCCTTTGGATGTACATAGATTAACCGCTTGCGGCCTTGCGGTCACTGGCCGGATTGCAGGAACGGGCCCCATACGGGCGCGTGCACGTCCACGCCACCCTGGCGCTCGGACAGGCGCTCGCGCACCTGCCCGTCCACCGAGACCATCTCCAGCACGCCGCGGCCCTGATAGTCGGCCTCGAAGATGATCATGCTGCCATTGGGGGCGAAGCTGGGGGATTTGTCCAAGTCGCCGTCGGTGAGGGTCTGCAGCGTGCCGCTGGCCAGGTCCATGACCGCGATATGCAGGTGGCCATTCTCGCGGTGCACCAGCACCAGGGACTTGCCGTCCGGCGAGACATGGGAATCGGCGTTGTAATTGCCATCGAACGTGATGCGCTGCGGCTCGCCGCCCTGGGCACTGACCTTGTAGATCTGCGGACTGCCGCCCCGGTCGGAAGTGAAATACAGGCTCTTGCCATCCGGCGACCAAGTGGCCTCGGTATCGGCGGCCTCGGAGGTGGTGATGCGCTGCAGCTTGCGGGTAGCCAGATCCATGACATAGATGTCCGGATTGCCGGGCGACGATGAGAGGGTGAGCGCCAGATGCTTGCCGTCCGGCGAGAATGCCGGCGCGCCATTGATACCGGTCTGCTTGGACAACAGCGTGCGCTGCCCGGTGGCAAGCTGCTGCAGGTAGATGCCGGGCTGGATGCCTTCGAAGGAGACGTACGCGAGCGCGCGGCCGTCCGGCGACCAGGCAGGCGACATGAGCGGCTGAGAGGCATTGGGGATGATCGGCTGGGCACCGTAGCCGTCCGAATCCGCGACGATCAGTGAATAGCGCTCCCCTGCCCCCACTTCCACGTAGGCGATGCGGGTGGTGAAGGCACCGCGTTGTCCGGTGAGCTTCTGGTAGATGGAGTCGCTGATGAAATGCGCCGTGTAGCGCAGACGCGCGGCGCTGGTGGCCACGCTGTAACCCATGATCTGCTGATGGGTATAGACGTTGAACACCTGGTATTCGACAGAATAGCCGCTGCCCACCGACTTGATGCGGCCGATCACCAGGTCGTTGACCTTGATCACCTGCCAGTCGTTGAAGTTGATGGCCGAGGCCTGGGTGGGCTTGGAGAGCATGTCCTTGGGATCGATGGCCTTGAAGCGGCCGCTGCGAGTGAGGTCCGCACCGATCACGCCGGCCACGTCCACCGGCGGCTGGCCCTGGCCGTCGAAGCTGAATGGCACGACCGCGATGGGCACCGCCGTGTTCACACCGCTGGTGATCACGATCTCGAGCGTGGCCTGGGGCGAGACGACCGGCAGCATCACCAGCAGCAGCGCTGCAAAAGTCATCGCGGATAGACGGAGCGTTTTCTTCACGTGGTCAAGGGCCCTTACTTGTGGAAGGTAAGGCTCAGGTTCTTACCTTGATCGAAAAGCGAAGGATCGGGCGGCGCAGGCAACGGCGACGCTTTATATACTGCTGTGATGATGGATTGTACGACGGCATCGTCACCGTTGCACGTCGGCACCTGAGCGTTGGTGACCGTGCCACCCGGCACCTGAGTCACTTTGACGATACAGCTCAAGTTGTCCGGCGTGCTGGGCGGCGGATTCCAGTTATTGTGGATCTTCTGCTGGATGAGGGCTGTCCAACGCTGCAGCAGGGAGGCCATCTGCGCGTCCTGGGCCCTCTCCTCGGCGGCGATCTCCGCCTTGAGCTGCCGCCGGCGCGCGGCCGTATCGGCGGTCTTCTGCCGTTGTGCCAGGGCCGCATCCTCCGCCTTGAGCCTGGCGACCCGATCCTGCTCGTCCTGCGCCTGTTTCTGCAGGTCCGCCACCTGCTTGTTCAGTTTCTCCTGGGCACTGGCCTGCTG
>DATIVR010000163.1:0-2109 GCA_035465695.1 Gammaproteobacteria bacterium | reverse complement strand
GACCCGGATCCAGTCCCCGCCCGACGCGTCGTCGCCCTCGCCGTGGACCGCGATGTCACGGAAGGCGGGTTCCTGGGAGAGGGCGTCGGTCACCGCGTCCAGGAGCGCCTTGCCGGTGCGGCGCTCGCCGGGGCGCAGCAGCAGGCGGTCCTCGATGTCCGGCAGGCCGGAGAGCTGCATGGCGATGCGGCGTGCCTTGCGCTTGACGATGATATTGGCCACTTCGCCTTCCAGGCGCAGGCTGTCATGATAGGTGACGTGGATGGGGGATTCGTGCAGATTAATGTCCGGGTCTTGCTCCAGGGCCGCGAGCAGCGCGGCGACCAGGTCTTTCTGGGACATGAGGGTTACCTTGGCCTGCCGAAGGGATGTTCTTCTCCCTTTAGCGTGAGCCCAGGCGGCACGCTTGGCAAGTGGGCGAAATGCCTTGAAACAATCGGCAAATGACAAATTCCGCCACGACGCGAGGGCGGCCTTGCGGCACCTGCGCCGCAGCGACGCCCGGCTGGCGAAAGCCATCGCGCAGGTGGGGCGCTGCGGCCTGGAATTCACGCCATCACGCAGTCCTTTCCATTCCCTGCTGCGGGCCATCACCTATCAACAACTCTCCGGCAAGGCCGCCGCGACCATCCATGGGCGGGTCGTGGCGCTGTTCCCGGCCCCGCATGGACCGCACCCCGAACTGCTCCTGGAATTGCCTGATGCCTCGCTTCGGGGCGCGGGCCTGTCGCGCAACAAGCTGCTGGCGATCCGGGACCTGGCCGCCAAGGCGCTGGACGGCACCGTGCCGGACATGCGGGGTCTCATGGAGCTTTCAGATGAGGAGATCATCGAGCGCCTCACCCAGGTACGCGGTGTGGGACGTTGGACCGTGGAGATGCTGTTGATATTCACCTTGGGGAGGCCCGACGTGCTGCCGGTGACAGACTTAGGGATACGCAAGGGCTTCCAGCGCACCTACGGCATGAAGCGCCTGCCGGCCTATTCCACCATCGAGCGTGCGGGCCGCGCCTGGTCGCCGCATCGGTCAGTGGCGTCCTGGTACCTGTGGAGGATGGCTGATTGAATACGCCGTACCCCCATCTGCTCGAACCGCTGGACCTTGGGTTCGTGAAGTTGCGCAACCGGGTGCTCATGGGCTCCATGCACACCGGCCTGGAAGATCACGCCCGGGACTACGGCAAGCTCGCCGCCTACTTCGCGGAACGTGCGCAAGGCGGCGTGGGGCTCATCGTCACCGGCGGCATCGCGCCCAATCTGGTGGGATCGCTGGCTCCGTTCGCATCGAAGTTGAGCCGGCCCTGGGAGATCGGCCGGCATCGTCGCGTCACCGAGGCGGTGCACGCGCAGGGTGGCCATATCTGCATGCAGATACTGCACGCCGGCCGCTACGCCTACCATCCGTTCTCCGTCTCCGCCAGTTCTCTGAAGTCTCCCATCACCCCCTTCAAGCCGCGCGCTTTGAGCGAGCGCGGTGTGGAGAAGCAGATCGACGATTTCGTGCGCTGCGCCGAGCGCGCGCGCAAGGCCGGCTATGACGGCGTGGAGATCATGGGTTCCGAGGGCTACTTCATCAACCAGTTCGTGGCGCCGCGTACCAACAAGCGCGATGACGCCTGGGGCGGCGATGCCACAAGGCGCATGCGCCTGCCGGTGGAGATCGTGCGCCGCACCCGTGAGGCCCTGGGGAAGGACTTCGTCATCATCTACAGGCTCTCGATGCTGGACCTGGTGGAGGACGGCAGCGAGTGGAGCGAGGTGGTGGCGCTGGCCAAGGCCATCGAGTCCGCCGGCGCCAGCCTCATCAATACCGGCATCGGCTGGCACGAAGCGCGGATCCCCACCATCGCCACCCGAGTGCCGCGCGCCGCCTTCACTTGGGTGACGGCGCGCCTCAAGCGTGAGGTGAAGCTGCCGCTCATCGCCGTGAACCGCATCAACACGCCCGAGGTGGCGGAACGGGTCATCGCCAGCGGTCAGGCGGACATGGTGTCCATGGCCCGGCCGCTGCTGGCGGACCCGCACTGGGTGGCGAAAGCCGCCATGGGTCGCGGTGACGAGATCAATACCTGCATCGCCTGCAACCAGGCCTGCCTCGACCACGTGTTC
>DATIVR010000162.1:0-3947 GCA_035465695.1 Gammaproteobacteria bacterium | reverse complement strand
CTGGTGGCGGCTCAGAAGGGCTACCGCCTGGTGCTGGTTATCCCCGACAAGATGAGCCAGGAGAAGATATTCAACCTGCGTGCCATGGGCGCGGAGGTGGTGCTGACCCGCTCCGACGTAGCCAAGGGGCATCCCGAGTATTACCAGGACATGGCCAAGCGCATCGCCGAGGAGCAGGGCGGGTTCTTCGTGAACCAGTTCGGCAACCCGGACAACGTGAAGGCCCATGAGGAGACCACCGGCCCCGAGATCTGGGAGCAGATGGAGGGCCGGCTCGACGCGGTGGTGGCGGGGGTGGGCTCCAGCGGCACCCTCACCGGCATCGGGCACTACCTGCGCCGGGTCGCCCCCCACGTGGAGATGGTGCTGGCGGACCCCAAGGGTTCGGTCCTGGTGGATTACATCAGGACCGGCGTGCTGGGTGAGAAGGGTGGCTGGCTGGTGGAGGGCATCGGTGAG
Organism: Gammaproteobacteria bacterium; assembly: GCA_035465695.1. GTDB lineage: Bacteria > Pseudomonadota > Gammaproteobacteria > Natronospirales > REEB76 > DASUBN01. The sequence goes on along the minus strand of DATIVR010000162.1, from coordinate 3,488 downwards.
GACTTCGTGCCCGACATCTGCGATCTCTCGGTGGTGAAGCACGCCTACACCATCCCCGACAGCGAGGCATTCGCGGTCTCGCGCGAGGTGCTGCGCAAGGAGGGAATCCTGCTCGGCTCCTCCTCCGGTGTGCTGATCGGGGCGGCATTGCGCTACTGCCGCGCCCAGAAGACCCCGAAGCGGGTGGTCACCATCGGCGCCGACACCGGCAATAAATACCTGTCCAAGCTCTACAACGACTTCTGGATGATCGAGCAGGGCTTCATGGAGCGGCCGAAGCGCGGCGACCTGGGCGACTACGTGGGGCGGCCCTACTGGGAGCGTGCCACGGTGTACGTGGGTCCTGGCGATACCCTTGCCACGGCCCACACTCGTATGCGCAACAACGGCATCTCCCAGCTCCCGGTGATCGATGGCAAGGCTTTCCTGGGCGCGGTCAGCGAGATGGACCTGATCCAGGCGGTGCAGCGCGACCCGCGCCGCTTTACCCAGGAAGTGCGTAGCGCCCTCAACCCTAACTTCCCGCGCATCGATGCGCGCCAGCAGCCCGAGTCCCTTGCCTCGCTCATGGAGATCGAGACGGCGGTGGCCATCATGGACGGCGATACCTTCCTTGGCCTCGTGACCCGCAGCGATATCCTCAATCGCCTGCGCCTGCAATAGTTTCCCGGAGTCATCAGCATGAAATCCAAAGACACCCGTCACAGCTTCGCTACCCGCGCCATCCATGCCGGCCAGGAGCCGGACCCGACCACGGGCGCGGTGATGCAGCCCATCTATGCCACTTCCACCTACGCGCAGGTGAGCCCGGGCAAGCATAAGGGCTACGAGTACTCCCGCACCCAGAACCCCACCCGCATGGCCTACGAGCGCTGCGTGGCGGACCTTGAGAACGGTACCCGGGGTTATGCCTTTGCCTCGGGCCTTGCCTCCACCGCCACCATCCTGGACCTGCTGGATAGCGGCAGCCACGTGGTGGCTATGGATGACATGTACGGCGGCACTTATCGCCTGTTCGAGCGGGTACGCAAGCGCTCTGCCGGCCTCAACTTCAGTTTCGTGGACATGCGCGACGGCAAGGCGTTGGAAGCCGCGATCCGGCCCGAGACCCGGCTCATCTGGGTGGAGACGCCCACCAACCCGCTGCTGAAGCTGGTGGATCTCGCCATGGTGGCGGGAGTAGCCAAGCAGCACGGCATCATCGCCGCCTGCGACAATACCTTCGCCTCGCCGGCGGTGCAGAAGCCGCTGGACCATGGTTTCGACCTGGTGATGCATTCCGCCACCAAGTTTCTGAACGGCCATTCGGATATGGTGGGTGGCATGGTGGTGGCCGGCGGCAATGCAGAGCTGGCCGAGCGCCTGGCCTTCCTACACAATTCGGTGGGTGCCGTGGCCGGCCCCTTCGACAGTTTCCTGGCCCTGCGGGGCTTGAAGACTCTCGCGTTGCGCATGCAGCGGCATTGCGAGAACGCGCTGGAACTGGCCGGCTGGCTGGAGAAGCATCCCAAGGTGGAGAAGGTGAGCTACCCTGGGCTCCTGAGCCACCCCCAACATGCCCTTGCCAAGCGCCAGATGCTGGCGGGCGGCGGCATCATCACCATCTTCCTCAAGGGCGGTGAGCCCGAGTCACGCCGGTTTCTGGAGAACTGCCGCCTCTTCACCCTGGCGGAGAGCCTGGGTGGAGTGGAGAGTCTGGTGGATCATCCGGGCATCATGACCCACGCTTCGGTACCGGTGGAAGTGCGCAAGCAGCTCGGCATCAGCGATTCGTTGGTGCGACTCTCGGTGGGTATCGAAGATGTGAATGACCTGCGCGCGGATCTTGAAACCGCTTTAGCTGCAATCTGATTTCTCAGCCGTTCTGAAGGTTTTACGAGCACAGGCTCATCGCATGCGATGTGCGGGTGGTCAGGATGCCCACCTGGCATTCCGCAAAGCAGGGATAGCGAAGCGGAATGAGGCGAGGCGAGACCCGCTCTCGCACATCCCAACGCTCCACGGCACGTACGTATCCTCGCTACAGACGAAGCTATGCCTAATGCACTAGCTTTTGGGGCGGCTGGAAGAAAAAAAGGCGAATCCTTTGCAGGATCCGCCTTTTCCGTCCCAGACCCTTCACGGGATCCGGGCCGCACTGGTAAGCAGTGCGCGAGCCCGCGCTCTCTTACTTCTTGGTGCTGGCAGCCGGAGCAGCAGCCGTGCTGGCAGCCGGAGCGGCCGGGGCAGCAGTGCTAGCGGCCGGAGCCGGAGCGGCAGTGCTGGCAGCCGGGGCGGACGGGGCTTCGCTCTTGCCGCAGGCGGTCAGGGCCAGGGCGAGGGCAGCAGCGGACAGGACAACAGCGTACTTCTTCATGTTCGTTTACCACCAGTGCAGGAAATGAATGTAAATTGATGATACTACTCGCCGTTTTCCGGGCGATCGGCGGCAAATTTTAGACATTTCCTGCGTCACGGGAAGGGCTTTTGGGCGCTTTTTATTATATTCATCCAAATCAAAGAGTTATGCGACCCTCCCGACTCAAATGCGTGAAATCCTGCTGTGAAAACGCCGTTTTTCCGCGAGCGCATTTAACAGAACGAATCCGGACCTAACAGCACGCATGTCGGCTCATCTCAACAGCGGAATCGAGGACATGGACCCGGCTCGACTCAGGAGCCTGGCGGAGACATTCACTCGTGGGGATTGGGCGGTGGAAGCGGCATTCCTGCGTGCAGCGCGTGTGGCGGAACTTCAGCGCGAGGTGGAGGCGCTGCGCTCCCGTGGCCTATTCCAGGCAGCAGGTATTGGCCCGCGTGCGGAACGGCGCGAAGAAGTGCGTGGTGACCTCATCCTCTGGATCGCTCCCGATACCACCCCCGTGGCTTGGCGGCTGCTGCAGCGGGAGCTGGAATCGCTGCGTGCCGCGCTCAATCGCGTGACCTTCCTGGGTCTGCACGACTTCGAGGGACATTACGCGCTCTATCCCGCCGGAGCAGCCTATGCACGTCACGTGGACAACTTCCACGGGGACAGCGATCGGTTGATCTCCATGGTGCTTTATCTCAACGAAGACTGGTCGGGGATGGATGGCGGTGAACTCTGCCTCTATCCAAAGGGGAGACAGGAGCCAGTATGGGTGGCCCCTCACGGCGGCACCCTGGCCTGTTTCCTGAGTGAAGGAATGATGCACGAGGTGCGTCCAGCGCGGCGGGAAAGATTGAGTCTGACGGGATGGTTCCGGCGCAGACCCACTTAAGCCGGGTTCTACTTCTCCAGCGCGAAGCGGAACTTCTTCACGTCCATCGGCTCGTCCGCCAAGACCCGGAATACACAGCGCCGGTGACCATCCTGAAAACGTTCCTCCCGCACCACCCGCACGCCCAAGAGCCGTATCAGGGTGGAGACGGTGACGCTGCAGAGCCGCGGCATGCGCATGGCCACGTTGAGATAGGGACAGTTGCGCTCCACCAGGGTATAGCCGCGGGTATCCTTCTTGACCGAGATA
>DATIVR010000161.1:0-34304 GCA_035465695.1 Gammaproteobacteria bacterium | reverse complement strand
TCGCCCTTGCCGCCCGGGAACGGCGTGCCGTCCACCGAGCCTTCGAAATCGATCAGCACACGGTCGCCGTCCTTCGCGGCGCGCTCCACGGCTTCCCAGCCGGCGCGTTGGTGGCGCAGGTTGTCGACCATCGTGTCGATGTCGGCCTTGCCGACCTCGGCCACCGGGCGCTCGACCTTGATGCCATCCAGGCCCTTGAGCTTGATCTCCGGATACACCTCGAACACCGCGGTGTATTCCAGGTCGCTGCCCTCGCCGGGCACACGGTTGTCCTTGAAGTCGATGCGCGGACCGCCGGCCGGGTTCAGCTTCTGCTGGGCCAGGGCCTCGTTGTAAGTGCTCTGCAAGAGGTCGTTCAGCACGTCGGACCGCACCTGGTCGCCGAAACGCTGCTTCACCACCTTGAGCGGCACCTTGCCGGGGCGGAAACCATCGACCTTGGCGCGCTTGCTCAAGGACTTGAGACGGTCCTCGGTCTCGCGCTCGACGCGCTCGGCCGGGACCTGGACTTTCATGCGGCGCTCGAGGCCGGCGCTCTTCTCGACTGAAACCTGCATTTGGACTCTTCCCTCTCAATGCGTTTGACGTTTACCCAACCCGGGCTGGTGCGAAAGGAGAGACTCGAACTCTCACGGGTTACCCCACTGGAACCTAAATCCAGCGCGTCTACCAGTTCCGCCACTTTCGCGGTCCTTAAGTCGCCGCCCTACCGGGCAGACCGGCGCGGAGGCCACTGGCTCCAGGCTGTCATTATACCGGCTGGCTGTCGGAACCCCGAATTTTGGGCCCCAAAGCTGTCAAAACCGGCTCCAGAAGGGGGTCGACACTGTCATCTGCGCCGATTTTAGATGGGGGCAGCCGAGCTTTATGGCAAGGGCTTGAAAAACTTAAGTCGCGGCCGGCGACCGCTAAGGATGCGCATTCGATGCGGGTGGGATAGCCGGTCTGGACTGCCGACGCGGCGTGAAACGGAAGCGATGCATCCATGACCCGGATAATGACAAGAACCCTCTGGTGGGCCGTGTAGGACTTGAACCTACGACCTACTGATTAAGAGTCAGCAGCTCTACCAACTGAGCTAACGGCCCACCAGAGGATTCTTCAGCAGCTCTCTAAACCGGACGACTCGAATTTGGGGTGGACGATGGGACTCGAACCCACGACAACCGGAATCACAATCCGGGGCTCTACCAACTGAGCTACGCCCACCATAGAAACCGCGATCGGCCCCGGCGCCTCAAGTGGCGCGCCCGGGGAGACTCGAACTCCCAACCGCCGGCTTAGAAGGCCGGTGCTCTATCCAGTTGAGCTACGGGCGCTTCGACGTCTATCTGGGCTCTATCCGGGGCGCAGATTCTATCAGACCCGAAATGCGCTATCCATGGTTTTTGAGCGGAATCAGGGAGTTGGTCGGCAAACTGGTCGGGGCGACAGGGCGAGGTCGCGAGACCGAGCGCCCGCACAGGGATGTGCGGGCTGGAAGGCGCACCAGGGACGGGTCTGTGAACGGCGCCTGATAGTCCAGAAGAGGCAGGCTGCTATACTGCCCCGGTCTTATCGCGACCGGGGCGTAGCTCAGCCTGGTAGAGCACCTGCTTTGGGAGCAGGGGGTCGCAGGTTCGAATCCTGTCGCCCCGACCAAATCCCCCAGCCATTTCCCCGCGGACCCGCTGAATCCCGCCCAGCATTGGTCGGTCGCCGCCACGCATGCGACAATCCGCCGCATATCCGGGAGAGCGATCCGCGCCATGTCCGCCCAGCTAATCGACGGCAAAGCCTTCGCGGCGGAACTGCGCCGGGAAGTGGGGCGCCAAACCGCGGCTCGCCCGCGAGCGCCCGGTTTGGCAGTGGTGCTGGTGGGCGCCGATCCGGCGTCCAAGATCTACGTGCGTAACAAGCGCCAGGCCTGCGAACAGGTGGGGTTCCTTTCCAAGGCCTATGACCTGCCTGCGGACACCTCCCAAGCCAGGCTCCTGGGACTCATCGACGAGCTCAATGCCGACCCGACCATCGACGGCATCCTGGTGCAGCTGCCTTTGCCGGGACACATCCCCACCGAATCGGTGATCGAACGCATACGCCCCGATAAGGACGTGGACGGATTCCATCCTTACAACATCGGCCGGCTGGCCCAGCGCATCCCGAAACTCCGGCCGTGCACGCCCTTCGGCATAGTGAAGCTGCTGGAGCATTATGGCGAGACGTTCTACGGCCGCCATGCCGTGGTCGTCGGGGCATCCAACATCGTCGGCCGTCCCATGGCCCTGGAGTTGCTGCTCATGGGCGCCACGGTCACGGTCTGCCATCGCTTCACCGAGCACACCGACCGGCATGTGGCCGAGGCGGACATCCTGGTGGTGGCGGTGGGCAAGCCTGAACTGGTGAAGGGCGCCTGGATCAAGCCGGGCGCCACCGTGGTGGACGTAGGCGTGAATCGCATGCCGGACGGCAGCCTGAAGGGCGACGTGGAGTTCGAGAAGGCGCGCCAGCGCGCCGCCTATATAACCCCGGTGCCTGGGGGCGTAGGGCCCATGACGGTCGCCATGCTTTTGGCGAATACCCTGTCAGCCGCCGAGGCTCACGACCTCTGCTAAAGGGCGAACTAGTTCCGTTTCCGCCGCGACTCAAGTTTTTCCAGCCCTTGTCATAAAGTGCACGAATCCCCATGTAATCTGGGGCCAGATGACGCCGTTTTCCCCTTTCCCGGCCCGTTTTGACGGGTTTCGCCCCCAATGCGTCAAGGTGGCTTCCGTCCCTACCCGGTATAATAGTGTCTGCCTGGGGGGCTTAGAGCCATCAGGCGTCGATCTGCCAGTGTGGCGAAAGTGGCGGAACTGGTAGACGCGCTGGATTTAGGTTCCAGTGGAGAAATCCGTGGGGGTTCGAGTCCCCCCTTTCGCACCAGACCCGGTTGAAAAACATCAAACTGAGACATAGGAAAGAGGTCCATGCAGGTTTCACTTGAGAAGAGCGAAGGTCTAGAGCGCCGCATCAAGGTGCAGGTCCCGGCTGAGCGCGTGGAGCGCGAGACGGAGGACCGCCTGAAGACGCTGAGCAAGCGCGCCAAGATCGACGGGTTCCGCCCGGGCAAGGTGCCGTTCAAGGTGGTCAAGCAGCGCTTCGGCGACCAAGTGCGGTCCGAGGTAGTGACGGACCTGCTGCAATCCACCTTCAACGAAGCTCTGGCCCAGGAGAAGCTGAACCCCGCCGGCGGCCCGCGTATCGATTCGCTCGACGCAGAACCCGGCAAGGACATGCGCTTCACCGCGGTGTTCGAGGTGTATCCGGAAATCAAGCTCAAGGGCCTGGACGGCATCAAGGTCGAACGTCCGGTAGCCGAAGTCGGCAAGGCGGACATTGACACCATGGTCGACAACCTGCGCCATCAGCGTGCCGGCTGGGAGGCCGTGGAGCGCGCCGCGAAGGATGGCGACCGCGTGCTGATCGATTTCGAAGGCTCGGTGGACGGCACGCCGTTCCCGGGCGGCAAGGGCGAGCGCGTCCCGGTGGTGCTGGGCGAGAAGCGCATGCTCCCGGATTTCGAAGCCGGCCTGCAGGGCATCAAGAACGGCGAGAGCCGCGAGTTCAACGTGAAGTTCCCTGACGATTACCACGCCAAGGAACTTGCCGGCAAACAGGCGAGTTTCAGCGTCAGCGCCCACTCGGTCGAAGGACAGGTGCTGCCGGCGCTGGATGACGAGTTCTGCAAGGCATTCGGCATCACCGAGGGCGGCGTAGAGAAGCTGCGTTCCGAAGTGGCCGACAACATGCGGCGCGAGCTGGACGAGACGGTGCGCCGCAAGCTCAAGGATCAGGCGCTGGACGCCTTGTTGAAAGCCAATGCCCTGGACCTGCCCAAGGCCCTAGTGGACGACGAGATCGAGCGACTGCGCCAGGATGCACTGGTGCGCATCGGCGTGCGCGATCCGAAGAAGGCTTCCGAGCTGCCCCGGGAACTGTTCGAGGAGCAGGCCAAGAAGCGCGTGAGCCTAGGGCTGCTGGTGGGCGAGATCATCAACCAGCAGCGGTTGGCTGTGGATGCCAAACGCGTGGATGAGCGCCTGGAGCGCATGGCCGGTGAGTACAGCAAGCCTGCCGATGCAGTGCGCAGTTTCCGCTCCAACCGCGACATCATGCGCCAGGTGGAGACCCTGGTACTGGAAGACCAGGCGGTGGACTGGCTGTTGGGCCAGGCTTCGGTGACCGACAAGCCCACTACCTTCAAGGATCTCATGAAACTGCACGATCATGATCATGACCACGATCATGACCATCACGACCATTGATGCTGTGAGCCAGCAAGGGTGATAGACGCCACATGAACAACCCAGAGACCAAAGCCCTGAACCTCGTACCCATCGTGGTCGAACAGACCGCGCGTGGCGAGCGCTCCTACGACATCTACTCGCGCCTCCTGAAGGAGCGGGTGGTGTTCATCGTCGGGCCGATCGACGACTACGTCGCGAACGTCGTCGTGGCGCAGCTGTTGTTCCTGGAGTCCGAGAACCCGGACAAGGACATCAGCGTCTACATCAACTCGCCGGGCGGCGTGGTCACGGCGGGACTGTCGATCTACGACACCATGCAGTTCGTGAAGCCGGACATCTCCACCATCTGCGTGGGCCAGGCCGCGAGCATGGGCTCGCTGCTGCTGGCGGCCGGTGCGAAGGGCAAGCGTTTCGCGTTGCCGCACTCGCGCGTGATGATCCATCAACCCCATGGCGGCGCCCAGGGCCAGGCCTCGGATATCGAGATCCAGGCCAAGGAGATCCTGTATCTGCGGGAGCGCCTAAACCAGATTTTCGTGAAACACACCGGCCAGACCCTGGAGCAGATCCAGCGGGATACCGACCGGGACCGGTTCATGAGTGGCGACGAGGCGGTCAAATATGGCCTCATCGACACGGTCCTGGAGCGCCGGCTGGTACCGGCCCCTGCCGGCTGAGACTCAGGCGGAACCTGACCCCCGGCTAGGGGTCCGTAGTATTGAAGCGGGGGGTATCTACCCCCATAGTGTGAAGGAACCCCGGCCCCGTAAGGCCGGCGGATACGGAGGCGAGATGGCGGAAGATTCACGCGGCAAGGGCGAAGACGGCAAGCTGCTTTACTGCTCGTTCTGCGGCAAGAGCCAGCACGAGGTACGCAAGCTGATCGCCGGCCCCTCCGTGTATGTGTGCGACGAGTGCGTGGAACTGTGCAACGACATCATCCGCGAGGAGATGCAGGAGCAGTCCCAGACCTCGCGCAACAAGTTGCCGCGCCCGCAGGAGATCAAGTCGGTCCTGGACCAGTACGTGATCGGCCAGGAACGCGCCAAGAAGATCCTCTCGGTGGCGGTCTATAACCACTACAAGCGGCTCGATGTCCGCAGCGCCCGTAACAAGGACGACGTCGAGCTGGCCAAGAGCAACATCCTGCTCATCGGCCCCACCGGTTCCGGCAAGACCCTGCTGGCCGAGACCCTCGCCCGGCTGCTCAATGTGCCGTTCACCATCGCCGACGCCACCACGTTGACCGAAGCCGGTTACGTAGGCGAGGACGTGGAAAACATCATCCAGAAGCTGCTGCAGAAGTGCGACTACGACGTGGAGAAGGCCCAGACCGGCATCGTCTACATCGACGAGATCGACAAGATCTCGCGCAAGTCCGACAATCCCTCCATCACCCGCGACGTGTCGGGCGAAGGCGTGCAGCAGGCGCTGTTGAAGCTCATCGAAGGCACCATCGCCTCAGTGCCGCCGCAAGGCGGCCGCAAGCATCCCCAGCAGGAGTTCCTGCAGGTGGACACCAGCAACATCCTGTTCATCTGCGGCGGCGCGTTCGCCGGTCTCGACAAGGTGATCCGCCATCGCACCGAGAAGAGCGGCATCGGCTTCATGGCCGAGGTGAAGGTCAAGGCCGAGATCAAGAACGTCGGTGAGGTCCTGCACGAGGTGGAGCCGGAGGACCTGATCCGCTTCGGATTGATCCCGGAGTTCGTCGGCCGCCTGCCGGTGGTCGCGACCCTCGAGGAACTGGACGAAGGCGCGTTGATGCGCATCCTCACCGAACCCAAGAATGCCATCACCAAGCAGTTCCAAAAGCTGTTCGAGATGGAAGGTTGCGAGCTGGAGTTCCGCGACGATGCGCTGCGTTCCGCCTCGCGCAAGGCCATGGACCGCAAGACCGGCGCCCGCGGCCTGCGCACCATACTTGAACATGTCCTGCTCGACACCATGTACGAACTGCCGTCCATGGAGAACGTCTCCAAGGTGGTGATCGACGAATCGGTCATCAACGGCGATAACAAGCCGTACATCATGTACGAGCGCGAGAAGAAACAGATCGCGGCCTCGGCGCGGGAGTGACGGACTGGATATCCAGCCCGAAGCTTCGCGCCGCCCGCATCCCGTGAATCCCCTCGCTCCCCCAGGGAGCGTCTTTCCTAGCAGGTAATACCGTGGCCGAAAACCGTCAATCCGATCTGCTCGAGGGCCAGCCGATGCTGGTGCCGGTGCTGCCGCTGCGCGATGTGGTGGTCTATCCGCACATGGTCATCCCGCTGTTCGTCGGGCGCGACAAGTCCATCAAGGCCCTGGACCACGGCATGCAAGCCGGCAAGCAGATCCTGCTGGTGTCGCAGAAGAGCCCCGAGGTGGATGACCCGTCCGACAAGGACCTCAACCACGTCGGCACCCTGTCCACCATCCTGCAGCTGCTTAAGCTCCCCGACGGCACTGTGAAGGTGCTGGTGGAAGGCGGCGACCGCGCCAGGATCCAGCAGATCAACGACGGCCCGTATTTCTCGGCCATGGTCACGGTGCTGCGCCCGAAGAGCGGCTTCGACGAACGCGAGGCCGACGTCCTGATGCGTTCGGCGCTGTCGCTGTTCGATCAGTATGTGAAGCTCAACAAGAAGATCCCGCCCGAGATCCTCACCTCGCTGGCGGGCATCGACGCCCCCGGCCGCCTTGCGGACACCATCGCGGCCCACATGCAGCTCAAGCTCGAGGAGAAGCAGAAGATCCTCGAGATCGAGGAGGTGCGTGAGCGCCTGGAGCACGTCATGGCCCTCATCGAGGGCGAGATCGACGTGCTGCAGATCGAGAAGCGCATCCGCACCCGCGTCAAGCAGCAGATGGAGAAGAGCCAGCGCGAGTATTACCTCAACGAGCAGATGAAGGCCATCCAGAAGGAGTTGGGCGAGCTGGAAGACGCCCCCAACGAGCTGGAAGAGCTGGAGCGCAAGATCCAGAAATCCGGCATGGGTAAGGACGCGCGCGAGAAGGCCACCTCCGAGCTCAACAAGCTCAAGCTCATGTCGCCCATGTCGGCGGAAGCCACCGTGGTGCGCAACTACATCGACTGGCTGGTGAACGTGCCGTGGAAGCGCCGCACCCGCGTGCGCCATGACCTGGTCGGCGCCCAGAAGGTGCTGGACGAGGACCACTACGGCCTGGAGAAGGTGAAGGACCGTATCCTCGAGTACCTCGCGGTGCAGCACCGCGTGCAGAAGCTCAAGGGCCCGATCCTGTGCCTGGTGGGCCCGCCGGGCGTAGGCAAGACTTCGCTCGGCCAGAGCATCGCCCGGGCCACCAACCGCAAGTTCGTGCGCATGTCGCTGGGCGGCGTGCGTGACGAGGCCGAGATCCGCGGCCACCGCCGCACCTATATCGGTTCCATGCCCGGCAAGATCCTGCAGAACATGTCCAAGGTGGGTACCCGTAACCCGTTGTTCCTGCTGGACGAGATCGACAAGATGTCCATGGACTTCCGCGGCGACCCGTCCTCGGCGCTGCTGGAGGTGCTGGATCCGGAGCAGAACGCCGCGTTCAACGACCACTACCTGGAGGTCGATTTCGACCTCTCGGAAGTGCTGTTCGTGGCCACCGCCAACACCATGAACATCCCGGCCCCGCTGTTGGACCGCATGGAGGTCATCCGCCTCCCGGGCTACACCGAGGACGAGAAGATCAGCATCGCCCGGAACTATCTGGTGCCGAAGCAGATGCGCAACAACGGCCTGAAGCCGGAAGAGCTCAGCATCGGCGAGGACACGCTCACCGACATCGTGCGGCATTACACGCGCGAAGCCGGCGTGCGTAACCTGGAACGCGAGATCTCCAAGATCTGCCGCAAGGTGGTGAAGAACCTGCTGCTCAAGCCCAGCAGTTCCAAGGTGGAGGTCAACTCCAAGAACCTGGACGACTACCTGGGCGTGATCCGTTTCCGCTACGGCCGCGCCGAGGAGCACGATCAGGTGGGCCAGGTCACGGGGCTCGCCTGGACAGAGGTGGGCGGTGAGCTGTTGACCATCGAGTCGACCGTGGTGCCGGGCAAGGGCAAGCTCATCCACACCGGCCAACTGGGCGGCGTGATGCAGGAATCCATCCAGGCTGCCATGACGGTGGTGCGCAGCCGTGCGGCGCTGCTTGGCATCGACCCAGACTTCCATCAGAAGCTCGACGTGCACATCCATGTGCCTGAGGGCGCCACGCCCAAGGACGGCCCGAGCGCCGGCATCGGCATGTGCACCGCGCTGGTCTCGGCCCTGACCAAGATCCCGGTGCGGGCCGATGTGGCCATGACCGGAGAGATCACCCTGCGCGGCGAGGTGCTGCCCATCGGCGGCCTCAAGGAGAAGCTGCTGGCGGCCCACCGCGGCGGCCTGACCACCATCGTCATCCCGCAGGAGAACGAGAAGGACCTGGCGGATATCCCGAAGAACATCAAGAGTGCGCTCGACATCAGGCCGGTACGCTGGATCGACGATGTGCTCAAGATCGCCTTGCAGCACATGCCGGAACCGAAACCGGAGCAGCCGGCGGTGCCGGACGGAGCATCCAAGGGGGAACCGGAGGGCGTACGCCCGCACTGAAGCGGTGCGCCGGTCGTTTAACTTAAGCGGCGGATCGACTCGTGGCGCGCCTGGTTTTCCAGGCGCGTCAACCACTTGCCGCTGCGAGTTGCGCCGCATTCACCGCGGTCTTGCCTGCATGGAGACCGGCAAAAATCCCGGATTTCCCGTTGACATGGCTTTTCCACGCTTGGTAGCTTGATACGCGGCCCCGTGCTTCAGGGCGCACGGCGGCGATGCACGACTAGAACCATGCCGCAACGGCGGCCGGAAAGGGATTATCAAGAGGCCCCCAAATCGAACCGGGGATACCCGTTTTCCAGCTAGGCAACCTCAAGGGAAAAACGCACATGAACAAAGCTGAATTGATCCATGCGGTGGCGGAGTCGACCAAGTTGTCCCAGGCCGATGCAGACCGCGCTGTCGCCGCGGTGCTCGGCGGCATCACCAATGCCCTGCAGAAGGGCGAGCAGGTGGTGTTGGTCGGTTTCGGCACCTTCACGGTCAAGCAGCGTGCCGCCCGCACCGGCCGCAACCCGCAGACCGGGCAGACCATCCACATCGCCGCCAGCAAAGTTCCTGGTTTCAAAGCTGGCAAAGCCCTGAAGGATGCCGTAAACTAGCGCGCTCTCTGCCGGCCTTAGGGTGCTTAGCTCAGCTGGTAGAGCACCGCCCTTACAAGGCGGGGGTCGTGGGTTCGAGCCCCTCAGCACCCACCATCCACAGCGGAGCGGTAGTTCAGCTGGTTAGAATACCGGCCTGTCACGCCGGGGGTCGCGGGTTCGAGTCCCGTCCGCTCCGCCATTCGAACTCGATAAGATAAGGGCGCCTTCGGGCGCCCTTAACATGTGGGATATCGGTCCCGAGGTCGACGCAATGGTCATCCAGGCAATACGCGACAACGTCCCCAAATGGATCACGGGGGTTATCTTGGCCCTCCTGGTGGTCCCGTTCGCTCTGTGGGGTATCGACTCCTATTTCACGGCTTCGACGGACAATTCCGTGGCCACCGTGAACGGTGATCCCATCAAGTCGGGGGATTATCAGCAGGCCTACCAGTCTCAGTATGAGCGCGTGCAGCAGATGTACGGCCAGGCCTTCCGGCCGGAGCTCATCGACGAGAAGGCGCTGCACCAACAGACCCTGCAGATGCTCATCAACCAGACCCTGGTTGACCAGCAGATCGCCAAGGATCACTACGTCACCAGCGATGCCCAGCTCGTCGACGCCATCCAGAAGAACCCGTCGTTCCAGTCGGATGGCAAGTTCAACCGTGCGGCCTATGTGGCGACCCTGACCTCGATCGGCATGACCCCCGACCAGTTCGAGCGGCGCATGCGCCAGAGCATCGTGACCGGCCAGTTCCAGAGCGCCATCACGGATAGCGCCATCGCCACGCCCGCGGAACTGGATGCCGCGATGGCGGTCCGCAACCAGCAACGCGATCTCAGCTATCTCCTGGTCAGCAGCAAGCGCTTCCTGGCGACCGCCGAAGCCAGCGATGCCGACATCGAGGCCTACTACAAGGCTCACCAGCCCGACTTCATGACCCCGGAGAAGGTGACCCTGGCCTACGTGGAACTCGATGCGGCCCAACTGCAGAACCAGAGTCAGCCCACGGACGCGGACTTGCAGGCGCTCTACCAGCAGCAGCTCGATAAGTACAAGCAGAGCGAGACCCGCGACGCACGCCATATCCTGATCGCCGTCAACGCCAAGCGTACCGACGCCCAGGCCAAGGCCGAGGCGGACGATGTGATGAAGCAGGTCAAGGCCGGCGGAGATTTCGCCAAGCTGGCCCAGAAGTACTCGGATGACCCGGGTTCGGCCAAGCAGGGTGGCGAACTGGGTGACGTAAGCCGGGGCATGATGGTGAAGCCTTTCGAGGATGCGCTGTTCGGCATGGCCAAGCCCGGCGACGTGGTGGGTCCCATCAAGACCCAGTATGGCTATCACATCATCAAACTGGAGAGCGTGAAGGCCGGCCAGTTGAAGAGCTTCGCTGAAGTGAAGCCGTCCCTGGTGGCCGAGTGGCAGAAGAAGCAGGGCGACGACAAGTACTACGCCATGGGCGACCAACTCGCCAACCTGGCTTACGAGCATCCCCAGTCCCTGGATGAGGTGAGCAAGCAGCTCAACCTGCCCATCCAGGTGGTCACCGACGTGACCAAGGATGGTGGTACCGGCATCGGCGCCAATGCAGACGTGCGCAAGGCCGCGTTCAGCGACCAGGTGCTCACGCAGGGCAACAACAGCGAACCCATCATGCTCGGCCCGAATCACGCAGTGGTGATCCGCGTGAAAGGCCACGAGCCCAGCGCGCCCATGCCGCTGGCGTCCGTCAAGGACAAGATCGCCGCGCTGTTGAAGCAACAGAAGGCGGTGGAGGCCACCGATAAGCTGGCTGCCACGCTCCTGGGAGAACTCAAGAAGGGGCAGGATCCCGCAGCCGTGGCCAAGGCGGCTGGCGCCGGAGTGAGCCTGGTGAAGCCGGGCTTCGTCGGGCGCAGCCAGCAAGGCGTAGCACCGGAGATCCTCTCCGCCGCGTTCAGTGCACCGGAGCCTGCTGCCGGCGCCAGATCCTATGCCACGGCATCGCTATCGGACGGTGATGTGGGCGTACTGGTGGTGAATGCGGTGAAGCCGGGTGACACTGCGGGCATGAAGGAGAGCGACAAGCTCGCCGCCATGCGTAGCCTGTCCCAGGCGGATGGCTATGCGGACTTCTCGGCCTATCTTGCTTATCTCCGCTCCCAGGGCAAGGTGACCATCAACACCAAGAACCTGGACCAGTCAGACCAATAATCGGTTCCTGGATGCATCAACGAAAAAGGCCCGCTCTCAGTAGCGGGCCTTTTTCATTTGCATGGCGAACGCAGTCAGATGTTCATGGCCACATGACTATAGCCCGCATCCACGTAGAGGATCTCTCCGGTGATGCCGGATGCCAGGTCTGAGCAGAGGAAGGCCGCGGCATTCCCCACGTCCTCGGTGGTGACGTTGCGGCGCAGCGGCGTCTGGCCTTCCACATGCTTCAGGATGTCGCGGAAACCGGAGATGCCTGCCGCCGCCAGGGTCTTGATGGGACCGGCCGAGATGGCGTTTACGCGAGTACCCTCGGGGCCAAGCGAATAGGCCAGGAAGCGGACGTTGGCCTCCAGGCTGGCCTTGGCAGGTCCCATGACATTGTAGCTGGGCAGGGCCCGGACGGCGCCCAAGTAGCTCAAGGTGAGGATCGAGCCATGGCGGCCTTGCATCATGGGGCGGGCCGCTTTGGCGAGCGCCGCCAGGCTGTAAGCACTGATGTCGTGTGCGATGCGATAACCCTCGCGGGTCACGGAGTCGATATAGTTGCCGGCCAGCTGTTCCCGGGGTGCGAAACCCACCGAATGCACCAGCACATCCAGATGGCCCCAATGCTTCTTCAGGCTGGCGAAGGCGGAATCGATCTCCGCGTCACTGGCCACATCCATGGGGAACACCAGGTTTGAGCCGAACTCCCGTGCCATCTCCTCGACGCGTTCCTTGAGGCGCTCGCCTTGAAAGGTGAAGGCCAGTTCCGCACCTTCACGCTTGAAGGCCACGGCGATGCCGTGCGCGATGGAACGGTCGCTGGCGAGCCCCACGATGAGGGCGCGTTTACCGGCCATGAAACCCATCTGTCTCTCCCCGGTGCGATGTACTGGGCGGATTATACGGGCTTCAGCCGCTGGAGTCCTCGTCCGAGGAACTGCGGTGTCCGCGCCAGATGACCAGGCGGTCACCCTTGTGCAGCACGTGCTTGGAAGTCAGCTTGTTCCAATGCCGGATCGAGTTCACGGTCACATGATAATGCTGGGCGATGATCCAGAGATTCTCGCCATCCCTTACCTTGTGCACTACGCGCCCCCCCGGCAGGTGCATGTCGCTCATGCCGGCCACTTTCTGCTCGGCATGGAGCGTGGCATCGGCCAAGGTCTCGCGCGCCACCGGCACCAGCAGGGTCTGTCTCAGGTGCAGGAAGTTGCTGCGCAGGCCGTTCAATTCCCTAATCACCGCCACGTCGGTGTGGTAGCGCCTGGCGATGCCGCCGATGGTGTCGCCCTTCACCACCACATGGGTATCCCACTGCATGTGGTCATGGGGAGGCAGGGAAGCCAGGGCCTGTTCGAACGTATCCTTGTCTTCCAGCGGCACGAAGAGCGTATAGGGTCCCTTGGGGTCGGTGGCCCAGCGGTTGTAGCCGGGGTTGAGCAGGTACATCTGTTCGGTGCTGATGCCGGCGAGCTTCGCGGCGGTGGCGAGATCAATCTGGCCGCCCGCGTCCACCTGGGTGAGATAGGGCTGGTTCGGGATCGGCGTCAGGTCCACGCCCATGTGGTTAGGGTCCGCCACCAGCTTGCAGATGGCGATGAGCCGCGGCACGTACGCCCGCGTCTCCGCCGGCAGATTCAGGTGCCAGAAGTCGGTGGGACGGCCGTGGCGCCGGTTGACCGCGATCGCGTGTTCCACCGTGCCCGGGCCGGAGTTGTAGGCAGCCAAGGCCAGCAGCCAGTCACCGCCGAACATGTCATGCAGCGCATATAGATAATCCAGCGCGGCCCTGGTGGAAGCCCCCACGTCGCGGCGACCGTCGTACCACCAGTTCTGTTTCAGCTCATAGAGGTGGCCGGTGGCAGGCACGAACTGCCAGAGACCGGCGGCCCGGCCGTAGGAGTAGGCGAACGGATCGAATGCACTCTCCACCACGGGCAGGAGTGCGATATCCATGGGCATCTTATGCGCTTGCACCTGTTGCACGATGTAGTACAGGTAAGGGCGGGCACGGCCTGCCACGCGATTCAGGTACTCACCATGGGCGGCGAACCAGTCGAGCTCACCTTGCACACGCGCGTCGTCGATGGCGAGTCCATCACTCTGCAAGGAGAAGTGTTGCGCGATATAGCGCCACAAGTCGTCGTAAGTCGGTTCTGCCGGCGCGATGGTGATGTCATCCCATTGCACGTCCGGACCTGCGTCCTGGCCGTTCTCCTGATCGAGATCCGGGATCGGCGTGGCCGAGTCCGCGTCCCCGCCTGAGGTGGTGGCGGCGGAGGGCGCCACCACGGTGGCGGACTGCGGCGCGAGATCCGTGGTCGCGGCAGCAGCCACGGTCTGGGTCACGGTCACGGGTGCGTCCGAATGCGATGCAAGCTGCGGCTTATGCGCGAGGGCGGCGCAGGCTCCAAGGCTGAGACTCAGGCAAGGGATCAACAGGCGCTTCATCTTTTCTCCATGTCATCCGAACCCGTCTTTCCACTGGCGGATCACGGCAAATATCTCTACAGGATCGGTGAGTGATTCACCGGCATGTCTCGATGCAGCTTCCCGCACCGCGGGTTCGCTGCAGCGAAGGAACGGATTTATTCTCCGTTCCATCGCGATGGTCGAAGGTAAGGTGACTTCGCCGCGCGCGCGCAACGCGATGCAATGCTTGGCGTGTTCACGTATGGCCAGGTTGTCAGGTTCCAATGCGGCTGCGAACCGCAGGTTGTTGACGGTGTACTCATGGCCACAACAGACACGAACGCTCTCCGGCAGTGCAGCGAGCTTCGCGAGAGAACCGCTCATCTGGGCCGGGGTGCCCTCGAAGAGCCGGCCGCACCCTGCGCTGAACAGGGTATCACCTGAGAATAGTATATCGCTTCCAACAAAGGCGATGTGTCCTGCCGTGTGTCCCGGGATGTCCAGTACCCGGAAGCGGACGCCCAGACCCGACACTTCCAGTTGCTGACCTTCCTCCAATGGCACTGTCACCACGTCCCCGGCTTCCCGCGCCGGGCCGAACACCGGACAACCGTGGCGTGACGCCAATTCCGCGGCGCCGCCCACATGGTCCGGATGATGATGGGTCGCGAGCACCGCGCGGAGTTTAAGATTCCGTGCATCGAGCGTGCGCTGCACGGGTGCCGCATCGCCGGGGTCCACGACGGCGGCGTTGCCGGCCATGTCGGCCAGCAGCCATATGTAATTATCGGCAAAGGCCGGGAGCGGAGTGAGTGTATAGGTCATGTGTCCAATCCTAGCGAAGGCGTCCGGCGGCGGCCACGTGTGCCCGACTGTGCTACTGTCCGGGCATCGATGACAGGGGCCTCACGCGCCATGCACGGGGATGTCCAAGCCTGGTGGCAGACCAAGACCGCGGCCTACCTTTTGAGGCAGGAGCGGATCGCACTGGGGGAGACGCTCCCGACCTTGTTCGGTTACTACCTGGTGCAATCGGGAAGTTGGGGTCCGCCGGGTGTGCTCCTGGAAGCCAGCACCATCCGCACCAAAGTCATCGTGGCCGAGCACGCAGAGGCGGGCTGTGGTCTGTTGGGCGATCCTTCCTATCTGCCCCTGGCTTCCGATTCGGTGGATGTGGTCCTGCTCCCTCACACTTTGGAACGGGTGGAGGAGCCGGAGAAAGTGCTGCGGGAGGCAGAGCGGGTGCTGCATGGCGAAGGCCATGTAGTGGTATTGGGCTTTCACCCCCTTGGCCCATGGGGTATCGGCCGTTACATCGGAGTGCGCCACGCTTGGAACGGCAGGTTCCTGAGCCTGTGGCGCCTGCGGATCTGGCTCAAGGTGCTGGGTTTCGAGATCGAGGAGGTGCAGCAGATGCTGTTCCGGCCACCGTGGCGCTCGAAGGGCATGCTTCTGCGCAGCGCCTTCCTGGACCGCCTGCGCTGGCGTCAGACCGCCGGTGCCTATATGGTAGTGGCCCGCAAGCGTGTGTTCAGCATGACTCCGCTGCGCCGGGTCCGTACCCGGCCGCCAGCGGCCTTCAGTGGCGTGGCCAAACCGACGACCCGGAGCATGGGATGAGTGGAGTGGTGATCTATACCGACGGTGCCTGTCGCGGCAATCCCGGTCCGGGTGGCTGGGGCGCACTTATAAAGGATGGTAGCGGTCAGCGCGAGCTGTCCGGAGCCGAAAATGAGACGACCAACAATCGCATGGAGATGACAGCCGCCATCATGGCGCTCAAGTCGCTGCCGGACGGCAGCGCGGCGGATCTCTATACGGATTCCGAATATGTGATGAAGGGCCTGAACGAGTGGCTTCCGGCCTGGAAAGCCCGGGGGTGGAAGACCGCCGCCAGGAAGCCGGTGAAGAATCAGGACCTGTGGCAGGCCCTGGACGACGCGAACGCCCGTCACCGGGTGCGCTGGCATTGGGTGAAGGGTCACTCCGGCCATGATGGCAATGAATTCGTGGATCGGCTGGCCAATCGTGCCATCGACACGCTGTTGGGGGAGGAGGAGGGCTGATGCGCCAGATCGTGCTGGACACCGAGACCACGGGTCTTGAGACATCCCAGGGACACCGCATCATCGAGATCGGCTGCGTGGAGATCATGGACCGCCGGGTCACCCGCAACGTATTCCACACCTATGTGAATCCCGAGC
Source organism: Gammaproteobacteria bacterium (assembly GCA_035465695.1). GTDB lineage: Bacteria > Pseudomonadota > Gammaproteobacteria > Natronospirales > REEB76 > DASUBN01. The sequence goes on along the minus strand of DATIVR010000161.1, from coordinate 18,059 downwards.
GGGAAGTGGACGTGGGCGCCTTGGAGGTGCATGGCATCGACAACCACTTCCTCAAGGACAAGCCGCGTTTCTCCCAGGTGGCGGCCGAATTCCTCGAATTCGTGCGCGGTGCGGAGCTGGTGATCCATAACGCTGCCTTCGACGTCGGGTTCGTCAACCATGAGCTCGCCCGGATGCAGCACGAGGTGCGGGACATCCTGGCGATCTGCGCCGTATTGGACACGCTGGAGGTGGCACGCCGCCAGCATCCCGGCCAGAAGAACAGCCTGGACGCGCTCTGCAAACGTTACAACGTGGACAATTCCGGCCGTGAATACCACGGCGCGCTGCTGGATGCCCAGCTGCTGGCGGAGGTGTACCTCGCCATGACCGGCGGCCAGGCAGCCTTGATCCTGGATGCCGCGGAAGCTTCGGTGGGCCGCGCCGGCAGCCTGGGTCCGCGCAAGCTGGACCGCGCGGGTTTGAGCCTCAAGGTGCAGCGGGCCAGCGATGCGGAGCGCGTGGCCCATGCGGAGAAGCTTAAGGAGATCGCCAAGGCCAGCGGCGCACCTGCGCTATGGACCGAAGAAGCCTGAAGCGGGTGATTCCGGCGCGGCTTGCCGGTATCCTGAAGTCCCGGGAAAGTCTGAGGAGACCTCGATGAGATTGCGTGTGCTGGCCGTCCTGACTTGCCTGACCATGCCGCTGCCGGCCTTGGCGGATGACACCGCTTCGCAGCCGCCTGCTGAGGATGTCTTCAGCTACAGCACTCTCGCTGTCGATCACCTGCGGCAGCATTCCGATTATTTTTCCGATAGTTCCCAGGGTAATGGCGCCGCCCTGTCCTACGATTTCGGCGACACCTACGTGTTCGGGCAGTGGAATAAACTGGACTTCGACAGACTTGCGGGACATCACTCCCTGGAGGGCATCGGTGTGGGTGCGCACCAGGCCTATAGCAGCACTACATCCTTCTATATCGACCTGGCGTTCTTTCATGACCAGTTGAGCCCGAAGCTCAGCGACCGCAGCGACAACTTCTGGCGCATCGACTATGGTTTGCGCGCGCAAGCCACCACCATGATCGAACTGGATGCGGCGATCTTCACCGAACGCAACAGCGACTTCGGCCGGCGGCCGTTCGGCGAGCGGGTGGGCGGCGGCCTGGATTTCAGCAAGGTGAGTCTGCTGGGCGCATTGGAGCATACCGCCGACGGCAATCGAGTCCAGTTCTCGCTGGTCTGGACCTATCACTAGTCCATTGCGGCCGCTGCCCATCGATCCATTGCTGCCGGAGGTCCGCCGGCAGCTGGAATCCCATGATGCCCTGGTGATCCAGGCGCCACCCGGTGCCGGCAAGACCACGCGCGTACCTCCGGCCCTGCTGGAAGCGGGTTGGGCAAAGGGACGCAAGCTCGTGATGCTGGAACCACGCCGCCTGGCCGCGCGTGCAGCGGCGCGGCGCATGTCGGCCGAGCAAGGGCAGCCGGTGGGCGGTACCGTCGGTTATCGCGTGCGCATGGAATCTCGCGTCGGTCGCGACACCCGCATCGAGATCGTCACCGAAGGCGTGCTGACACGTCTGTTGCAGGACGACCCAGCCCTCAGCGGCTATGCCGCCGTCATTTTCGACGAGTTCCACGAGCGTAGCCTGCAGGCAGACTTGGCGCTGGCGCTCTGTCTGGAAGCCCGTGCCGCGCTCCGGCCTGATCTCAAGCTGGTGGTGATGTCCGCCACCCTGGACGCGGCACCGGTGGCGAAGTTGTTGGGTGACGCACCGGTACTCACCAGCGAAGGTCGCATGTTCCCGGTGGAGACGCTGTACCGGCCGCTGCGGGAGCGGGAATCCGCATTGCCGCAGGTGCAACTGGCCATCATCCGAGCATTCCAGGAGCAGACTGGCAATCTCTTGGTGTTCCTGCCTGGCGGCGGCGAGATCCGCCGGCTGCAGCAGCGTCTGGAAGAGCAGTTGCCGGACTCGGTGCTGGTGGCGCCGCTCTATGGCGACCTGGACAACGCCGCGCAGGACCGGGCCATCGAGCCGCCGCCACCGGGGAAGCGCAAGTTGGTGCTGGCCACTTCCATCGCGGAGACCAGCCTCACCATCGAAGGCATCCGCGTCATCGTCGATATGGGCGAGATGCGAGTGCCTCGCTTCGATCCTGTGAGTGGCATGTCGCGCCTTGACACCATACGTGTGTCCCGCGCTGCCGCCGACCAGCGCCGCGGCCGTGGTGGCCGCCTGGAGCCGGGGGTCTGTTACCGCTTGTGGAAGGAGTCCGAGACCCTGGCGACCGCCACGACGCCCGAGATCCTCGTGGCGGATCTTGCGGACCTGGTGCTGGAACTGGCACGCTGGGGCGCCACCGATCCGCGTTCGCTGCGCTGGCTCGACCCGCCGCCCGAAGCCGCATTCGGCCAAGCGAAGGAACTGCTGCGGGAACTTGGCGCCTTGGATGCCGAAGGCCGTATCACGGCCCACGGCAGTGAGATGCTGCGCCTGCCTCTGCATCCGCGCCTGGCTCACATGGTGCTACGGGGCAAGGCCTTGGGTTGGGGTGCTTTGGCCTGTGAACTCGCCGCCATCCTCAGCGAGCGCGACCCCCTGCGTTCCAGCGGCAATAGCGCGCCGACGGACATCCATGCACGTCTTCAACTACTGCGCTCCAATGATGACGATGCACGGCGCCGCACCCGCATCATTCGCGCGGTGGCGGCGGATCTGAGACGCAGTGCCGGCGTGGAAGCTCGCGATCTCCAGACCGGCGAAGAGGGCGCATTGCTTGGGTTCGCCTATCCCGATCGCATCGCCCAGCGCCGCAAGGGCGATGCGCCGCGTTACCTGTTGGCGAACGGCCGCGGCGCCTTGCTCAACGAGGGTGACAGCCTCGCCCAAGTGGAGTGGCTCGCGGTGGCGCAGCTGGACGGAGTCGCGCGGGAAGCGCGGATCTTCATGGCAGGACGCCTGAGCCGAGAGGATATCGAGGCGCATTTCCCCGACCGCATCACCGAAGGTGATTCGGTCAGTTGGGATGAAAGCGACGGCGCCGTCCTGGCGCGCCATCAGAGGAAGCTGGGTGCCTTGGTGCTGGAGGATGCCGCCGCTTCGGTGACGCCCGACATCCTCGCCAAGGGCCTCCTGGAGGCGGTGCGGCAGAAAGGTCTGGATGTCTTACCTTGGACGCCTGCGCTGCGCAACCTTCAGGCGCGGGTGGCATTTCTGCGGCGGGTGCTGGGACCGGAGTGGCCGGACCTCAGCGATGCAGCGCTGTTGGCCTGGCTCGACACCTGGCTCCTGCCCTGGCTGCAGGGCATGAGCCGCCTATCACATCTGCAACGGCTGCCCTTGCATGACGCGTTCGTGGGTCTTTTGGATCACCAACAACGGCGACGGCTGGACGAGCAGGCCCCTACCCACGTCACCGTACCCAGCGGCTCCAGCCTCAAGCTCGACTACACGGAAGGGGATATCCCGGTGTTGCGGGTGAAGCTTCAGGAGATGTTCGGTCAGGCGGACACGCCGCGGCTTGCCGGCGGCAAGGTGGCGGTGATGCTGCATCTGCTTTCGCCGGCGCAGCGGCCATTGCAGGTGACACAGGATCTCAAGGGCTTCTGGCAGCGGACCTGGCCGGAGGTGAAGAAGGAGATGAAAGGACGCTATCCGAAACACCAGTGGCCGGATGATCCGACCGTGGCCACAGCCAGTCGTACCGGAAGGAAGCCAAGAGGAACCTGAGGTTCAGTGGAAGAGTTTCTTCCAGAGAGGGATGTCCCCCTCCTTCTTGTGGTTCAGCGTGATGTGCAGCAGGAAGCCCGGGTCTCCGCCTCGGGACTCCTCGATGCCGGTGATCACCCCCGAGAGGTGGTAGGCCTTCTTCTGGCCCTCCATGTTCAACAGTACTTCCACGTTGCTGCCAAGTTGCATGCGCCGGCTGGTACGGATCTTCACGCTGTGTGCGGTGAGGTCCACGGTGGTGCCGTAGAACTTGGACACGGTGACGTCTTCGCCGCCGACGTTCAGGGTGTGGATGATGGCCTTCTCTTCGGTCTTCATCGCCGGACCGTCTGATCCAGGACGTGTGAACATGCAAGCTTCCCTCTGTGCGTACCCGACCCCATGCACGCGATTCTAAAACAAGCCACGGCGCATTGCCTTCTTTCGTTACAGCGGCCCATGCTTAACATATGAGATGCGGGGGCGGGCGGTGGATTAAGTGAAATGCTCCACTGCCGTCTGTTAGAATCTGCGGCTTCGTTCGCGTCAAGTCCCGGAAAAATAGATGACCGTCCGCACCCGTTTCGCGCCCAGTCCTACCGGTTACCTGCACATCGGCGGTGCACGCACCGCGCTGTTCTGCTGGCTGTATTCGCGCCACCACGGCGGCGCCTTCATCCTGCGTGTGGAGGATACCGACCGCGAGCGATCCACCGAGGCGGCGGTGCAGGCCATCCTGGATGGCATGGCGTGGCTCGACCTCAAGGCCGATGAAGGTCCTTTCTATCAGACCCAGCGCTTCGACCGGTACCGCGAAGTGGCCCATCAGCTGTTGGAGCAGGGGCATGCCTACCAATGCTATTGCAGCAAGGAAGAGCTGGAGGCCATGCGAGCCGCGCAGATGGCCCGCAAGGAGAAGCCCCGCTATGACGGCCGGTGTCGTGACCGCAAGGAACCGGTATCTGGCGTGCCCCCGGTGATCCGCTTCAAGAACCCACAGGACGGCCAGACCGTAGTGGAGGACGCGGTGAAGGGTCGCGTAGTGTTCGACAACCATGAGTTGGACGATCTCATCATCGTACGTTCCGATGGCACGCCCACCTACAACTTTTGCGTGGTGGTGGATGACATGGACATGCGCATCACCCATGTGATCCGTGGTGACGACCATCTGAACAACACGCCGCGCCAGATGAACATATTGAAGGCACTGGGTTTCCCCACGCCGCAATATGCCCATCTACCCATGATCCTGGGACCCGACGGCACCAAGCTATCCAAACGTCATGGCGCCGTAAGCGTGATGCAGTACCGCGAAGACGGCTTCCTGCCGGAGGCGGTGTTGAACTACCTGGTGCGCCTGGGATGGTCCCACGGCGACCAGGAAGTCTTCAGTCGCGAGGAGATGGTGCGGTTCTTCGATATCAAGGACGTGAACGCTTCGGCATCTGCCATCAATCCGCAGAAGCTCCTGTGGCTGAACCAGCATTACATCAAGTCAGGCGATCTCAAGCGCCTGGCCGATGAACTCAGGTGGCATCTACTGCGTATCGGCGTGGATGTCTCCCGTGGCCCTTCGCTGGAAGGTCTGGTGAAGGCGCATCAGGAGCGCGCCAAGACCTTCAAGGAGATGGCGGAAGGTTGCCGGTTCTTCTTCGAGGATGTGAAGGAATATGATCCACAGGCCGCCGCCAAGAACCTCACGCCGGATGTGTTGCCCGCGCTCATGACGTTGCGGGAGAAGCTGGTCGCCATGCCGGGATGGTCAGCTCCGGCGCTGCACGACGTCTTGAACAGCACAGCTGAAGCTCTCGGCCTCAAGCTCGGCAAGCTGGCGCAGCCCCTGCGGGTAGCGGTGTCCGGTGCAGGCGTGTCGCCGCCTATCGATGCCACCCTGGAGTTGCTGGGGCGCGAGGTCACACTGCAACGCCTGGATCAGGCTATCCGCTATATCGAGGGACTTGGCTGAACTAGGCCGCCGCGGCCTTCCTACTTCTTATTGGATCACCACGTTGAACGTGATGGTGAAGGATGGCGCCGTGGCGCCGGTCTTGCCATTCATGGTGCCGGTCAAGGTGATCTTGAAATTGGTGATGGCGGTGTCCGTGCACGGCCGAGTGCAGGTCGGCGTGTAGGTGTAGGTGCTGCCGCCGTCGTTGGAATACACGATGTTGGCATCGCTGCCGGTCGTGACGCTCAAACCGCTCGAGGTGCTGCCATCGGTGAAGCTGAAAGGTGGCTTACCCGTGAGGCTCAAGGCCGTATTGGTCGGCACCGGATCACTGATCACCAGGGTGCTGGCATCCACTGGACCGCGGCCGTTGTTTTGGACCGAGACGGTATAGGTCACGGTCGCGCCGGGGATGGCCTTGGGCCGGGTGCTGCCTTCGACCGGATCGGACGCCACCGAAGCCGTCTTGGTGATAAGTAACGAAGGTACATCAAGGTCGAAGGTCCCGTTTGCGGTGTGGGTGACCGTGCCTTCCGTACCTTCAGATGCGGTGACGGAGGCGGTCCAGAAGCCGGTGGGCACGCTGAAACTGGTGACATAGGAATATTCGAACGCTTCCGTCGAGGTGCTGGCCGTGCCGGCACAATCCGCAGCCGCTTCCTTGGTCATGGATGCGCCGCTCACCTGGACCGTGCCGTTGGGGTCCGTGAGAGTGATGGTCGGAGCGGTACCGCCCGGGGCAGGATCTGTATCGGCGCTGCCGAAGGGATCGCTCACCACCGCACAGACATATACCGTTTGGCCGGGCAAGAACACGCCATTGGCCGGCTGGGTCGTGGACGGATAGACGGCGCTATAGGCTGTCACGCTGTCCACATTGATGACGGTGCTGGTAGCAAACGTCACCCTGCTATAGTTCGCAGCCGAAGTCCACTGGTCGAACCGTATCGACCAGTTGGTGGTATTCGCGGAATTGTTGTTCACCCTCAGTACCACGGTATTCCCCGCAGTCACGGTGGTGTTGGCTGCGAGGGTCAAGGTGAATGTATAGAGTGTGGCCGTGGTGCTGTTGAAGGTCTGCGATACGGTGTTGGTGAGCAGCACGCCGGAACCCGTACGCAATGACACGGTGATGGTGCGGTTGGTCCGGCCGCCACCCGTCGCGCCGGTGCGACGCAATACCAGCTGTGCGGTGATAGTCCCTGCTGTGAGGGTGAGGTTCTTCGCCAGCACAGGCGTCAAGATGAAATCGGCGTTGACGTTGTTTCCGTTGATGGTGAGTCCGGTGCTTCCGGCGGTCTGTGGGATGCGCGTCAAGGTCTTGGTGTCGTACGCGTATAGGACCTTGTTGCCTGTCGCGGTGCAAGATGACTGTGCGACGACCACGGTAGGGGCGCCTGGAGTGCCGCCGTTACCGTAGGGATTGGTGACGGTTGCCGTATTGTCGATCGTCGTGCAGTTGGCGGTGCCGCTCGCCACTTGGGCCGTGAATACGATGGTCACGGTGCCATTGGCGGGGACCGTGATGTTGGAGATGGTGAGCAGGCCATCGCCGTTAGCTCCGCCAGTGGCGGTGGAGGAATTGGTGATGACGGTGCTGCTGCCGGTCACCGTCACCGAGCTGGGCGTGAAGCCGCTCAGGTTCGCCGGGATATCATCGGTGACACTAATGCCACTGGCCGGCACGCCCGCGCTCTCCGTCACGTCGATCGTGTATTGCAGTGTGCTGCCCACCACCGCGTCTCCGCCACCGGTGTTCACCACGTTCTTGGTGGAGGTGGAGAGATCCGGAGCCACTATCGTGGCGCTGTCCGTGCTGCTGTTGTTGGTGCTGACGTTGTCGAAATTGCCACCGCTGTTGCTGACAGTCGCGGTGTTCGCGAGCGGTGAGGCTGCCGAGGCGCCTATGAAGGCGGTCAGCGTGATGTCGCCGAAACTGGCGCCGCTCGCCACTCCGCTGGTACTGGTGCAGGTCACGGTCTGTCCGGCCGCGCCGCAAGTCCAGCCACTGCCTGTCGCCGAGACGTAACTGACCCCGGTGGGCAAGGTATCGGTCACCGTGGTGGTGCCGGTGATGGTCGCTGGACCGTTATTGGCTACTGCGATGGTCCAGGTGGCATTGCTGCCATAGGCCAAGGTGCCGGTATGGCTCTTCGTGATGGACAGGTCCGAGACGGGCACGTCAGCCACGCTGATGATCTGGGCGGAGAGCAGCACCAGGTCGTTGCCCGAAGTGTAGTTGGTGGTGACACTGCTCTCGCCGGCGGTGAGCATGCTACTCACGTCGTAGGTGTCGAAATCTACGCCATAGAACACGTCGTCTGTTGCGGGGTTGCCTGTACAGAGCAGCGTGTTGATGGTCGAGTTGTACTGGTTGCCGTTAGTATCGCAGGCATCGGAGAGGGTAGTGCCAGGCGTGAGACCTAGCGTCTCGCCGGTGTTGGATGGCGCATTGGGGTCGCCTTCCCAGGTCAACACCGCGAACTTGCCGTTGATGTTCGTGGAAGGGACGACGAAGTTGCTCATCGCGAGGTTGATGCTGGTGTTACGGAAGGCTTGGAAACCTTCGAACACGTTGATCACCCGGTTGGTCTCGGTCGTGGAGTTGGAATAGATAACCAGGATCGCCCAACCGGCGGTGGTGGCCTGATTGCTGAAATAAGTGACGGTGCCGACGTCCACATTGGTGACGCTCATCCCGCCAAAGGTATAGGTGCCATTGCCTGTGACGATGCTGGTCACATCCGCCGCGCCGCTGAAGAATGACAGCACATCACCGCCGCCTGCGTTATAGGTCTCGGTGTATTGCCGGTTAGCCGGCGCCGTCACCGTGTTGCCGTTCAGGGTGACGGTGTAGTCCGGCGTGGCCCCCGAGCCGGCCCAATACAGATAGGCGGCCTGGATGGTGGATCCTGCTGGGATGCCGGAGATCGTCTCAGTGCTGGTGCCGGCATCCACCGGATTGCCACTGTTGCCGGAGTCCAGCGAGGATGCACTGGTATTGGAGGAATTGTCGCCGGCTCGCAAGGTGTTGCCGGTGGTCACGAAGTTGATGTCGCCCGCGAAGCTCTTGAACAAAGAGGGCGTGGTGGCGGCCAGGGCGGATTGGGATAAGACCATTCCGGCCAGCAACAGGCTTGCTGGGGAAAGGACCCGCAACCACCCGCGGGTAAGGGCATGAAGTCTCTCGATGACTCTCATGGTCTACCTGTAGCTTTCCTGATCCGGTCGGAAACTGGCTAGAGCGGTCTCATCCAAGCCCGTGGAACACCCCGTGCGGCCGCCTTAGCCTATCAGCCCCAGAACTGCGTACAGAACAACGTCTTAGACTAAGTCCATCCCGATACGACACGTTCTTGGCTTATAGAACAACATGTTAAGCGATATTACCTCTAAAGATATGTAAAATAAACACCCGCCATATGTTGACATATTATCGAACTTCCCTGGACAATATGTCCCGAACATTAATGGCCGGCGACCCCTGTTCTTCCTGCGGGTTGATCCGGCAATGCGTGGAGATTCGGGGTAGAAGACGCGAGGGTCGGGATGAGGATGTGGGTCCGGATATCGCTGGCGGCGATTCTCGGTGCGGGCGCCATGAGCGCGCGTGCCGCGGATACGGCTGCCGGGACCACCGTCACCAACGTAGCCAGCGCCCGGTACGTCGACTCGGGTGGCAGCACGCTTACGCAGACCGCCAGCGCGGCATTTACCGTCCAGCAGTTAGTGAACGTCACCGTCACCTGGCAGAACACCAGTGACGTACCCGTGACGGCCGGCTCAGCACAGCAGACCCTGTTGTTCCGTGTCACCAATACCGGTAATGGTACCGACACCTTCAAGCTCACCGATGCCTTGGTCACGCCCGGCGGGACCAGTTTCACGCCGAGCAGCTGCCAGATCTATTTCGATACGGCCGGCACGGGTATATACGCTTCATCGGATGTCCTTTATACCGCCGGCAGCAACGACCCGCAGTTGTCGCAGAACGCCGGCATCAACATGCTGGTCGTCTGCAATGTGCCAAGCACTGCCGCCGACACTGCACTCGGCGAGATGCAACTCACCGCCACCTCCAAGACCGCCACCGGAAGCTTCGGTACCGTAAGCGCAGGAGCGGGGGTCAGCGGGGTGGACGCGGTGGTGGGGGCCACTGGCGGAGCCGGAGGTTCCACCGGCATCTATCAGGTACATCAGGTGGCTTTGGCGTATACCCAGCGCGCCACCGTGACTTCACCGGGCGGCGGCAATCGAGCCGTCTCGGGCGCCACCATCGAATACATACTCACCGTCCAGCCGAGTGGCACCGCCAGCGCCAACAGCCTGGTGATCACCGATCCGGTGCCTGCGAACACCACCTTCGTGAGCGGCAGCATCCTGTTGAACGGTGCCGCAGTCACGCCGGCGGTGGGTGATTACAACGTCACCACGCCGGGTGCGGTGACTGTGAAACTGGGCAACCTGGCTGGTACCGCCAGTGCCCAGGTCGTGAAGTTCCAAGTGACGATCAATTAGTCCAGAGGTGAAGACGATGAAATCCATCCGCATCGCTATCAGCATCGCCCTACTGTCGGGTTGGGCCTTCTCCGCTCTGGCTGCTCAGCCAGGGTATCTCAAGCTCCAGACAGTCGGATTCCAGGAGAAGGTGACCGTCGATAAGGACGGCACCAAGCACACGGACATCGTCCCTGCGGACCATGTCCTTCCTGGCACCGAAGTGATCTGGAAGATCAACTACGAGATCATCGGAAACCAACCCGTGACCGACGCGGTCATCACCGATCCCATCCCGCAGCACATGCAATACGTCGCCGGGTCTGCCGCTGGCGACAGAGCTGACATCACGTTCTCCGTGGACGGTGGCAACACCTTCGCCACGCCGGACAAGCTGCAGGTGAAGAATCCGGACGGTTCCGTGCGTACTGCCTTGCCCAAGGATTACACCACGGTGCGCTGGGTGCTGAAGGGCACCTTGTCGCCGGGCGCCAAGGGTACGGTGACGTTTCACGCCATCCTGCAGTGAGGGCTGCAGGCGGGCGGACGGTCTCAGTTTGAAGCGCGGCATCGCGTTCTAAAAGAAGTTCCGCGCAAGTCCAGGGGTTTCGAGGAAGGTCTCCAGGTCCAGGACGGACACGAACTCGTGGCTGCATGCCTTGAGGCATGCAGCCACGGGCTACTGCGCCTGACGCAGTGGATTTATGTAAAACGACAGAACATGGGCTGTCGGCAGGGAGCCGAAGCCATGTGTAGCACGGCCAGCCAAGGAGGCAATTGAGGTCTGGGGTGGCCGCCAGACCGAATGTGTAACCAGAGCCCTCTTTAAGGAGGAAATTGTCATGAAGCTTAGAACTGTAACGAAGCTCACCGGCGCCTTGCTGGCCGGCGTGCTGCTGTCACTGTTCACCGCGAACACGTTCGCGGCGAACACGGCGGCGGGTACGACCATCAGCAACCTCGCCACGGTGAATTACAGCGTCAATGGCGTGGCCCAGTCTGCCGTCGGCAGCTCGTCCACGGGTAACTCTTCGGGTGCCGGCACGGCCACCACCTTCCTGGTGGACGACAAGCTGCTGCTGAGCCTCGTCACCAACGACACGGCTGACATCAATGTCACCCCGGGTCAGACCGGCGCCGTGCTGGTCTTCAAGGTGACCAACAGCGGCAACGCCACCCAGGGTGTGACCTTCACCACTGTCAACGAGTCCAATGGTGTGTTGGGTTCGACTGCCGGCGCCGGCTTCACCGGCACCGACAACTTCGATGCCACCGGCGTATCGGTGTTCGTGTCCAAGAACAATACCGCTACCTATGTGCCGGCCAATGACACCGCCTCGTCCATCCCGCAGCTCGCTGCTGGCGCCTCGAACTTCGTGTTCATCGTCGCCAACATCCCGGCCGCGCAGGTGGATACCGACGTGGCGGCGCTGGCGTTGAAGGCCCAGGTGGCCGCCGCGGGTGGCAGCGCCACCTATGGCACCGCCCCCGGCGCCAACATCACGACCGACGATTCCGGCAACGCCTGGACCCCGGGCACCCAGCAGAACATCTTCGCGGATGCCGCTGGTCTGACCGGTGACGGCGATGCGACCCACGACGGCATCGTCTCGGCGCGCGATGTGTACCTGGTGAAGTCGGCCAAGTTGACCATCACCAAGACCTCCTCGGTGGTGAGCGACCCGACCGGCGATGCGACCCCGCATGCCATCCCGGGTGCGGTGATCAAGTACACCATCACCGTTGCGAACGCGGGTACCACTGCTGCGACCGGCATCACGCTGGCCGACAGCATCTCGACCCAGCTGACCAACATCACGTACGTGACCAACAGCATCACGCTGACGGACCCGAACGTGAACAGCGGCAACCCGCTGAGCTGCGCTGATGCCGGTTCCTCCGGCGGCAGTTTCGGCTCGGACACCTGCAGTTACACGTCCGGGACCAGCACGGTGAACGCCTTGATCAACAGCCTGACCAACGGCCAGACTGCGACGATCACGTTCAACGTCACGATCAACTGACGGCTTGTAGCTAGCAGGTCGTACCGATCGTGTTTGGATTCCTGAAGAAGGGCTCAGCGCGCACGCGCCCGGCGAAAGCCGGGCGCGTGTCCGCGTGTCTGCGCCCCTATATAAGGAGCGAACATGCCGCATGTCTGGACAAGACGCGGCCGGAGGGACATGTGCGTCCTCTGGCCCGCCTTGCCAAAGCCCCCCGCCGTGTCGGCGGAAATACGGGAGGTTTTAGCAAGGCGTGGGTCTTCGCCCTGGTCCTTGGCCTGACATCCATCGGCACGGCGGCGGCAGGGACGCCGCCCGGCACCGTGATCGCGAATACGGCTTCGTTGAGTTACGTGGCGCCGGATAACAGCACCCAGACGCAGAAGACCAATACGGTGACCGTCACCGTGGTCGGTGCGATTCGGACGCCATCGTCCGTCGCCTTCATGGACTACGCGCCCAGTTCTCCAGTGTCCAGCAGCCAGCTGGCCGGGCCTGCTTTCTGCAGCACCGACGGCGGCAGCACATTCAATCCATTGGCCAACCCGGTCGAGTCGGGCAGCAAGTTGAACGTGTCCAAACCGCTGTTGCTGGCACCCACCACCCTCTACGGCCAGGGCGATGCGCTGTTCATCCGGCTCACCGACCATGATCAGGACCTGGATGCGGCAGTGCGCGACACCGTGTTGGTGACGGTATCGGTGCTATCCACCCATCAGTCGGTGGTCCTGAAACTCACCGAGACGGGTGTCGACACCGGCGTATTCGCGGGTTACGTGCCCACCAGCCCATCGGCCTCAAGCGGCTGTGTCCTGCAAGCGGGTGCCAATACCCAGGTGCAGGTGAAATATGTGGATGCGCTCGATGCCAGTGACAAGTCGTCAGCGACCGCGCTGATCGATCCCTTCGATGTGGTGTTCGACTCCACCGATGGCAAGCGCCTGGATGGCACCAAGCTCACGCTGGTGGATGCCACCACGGGCAAACCGGCGCACATAGTGGGCAAGGATGGGATCAGCACGTATCCGTCGACCATCGTCAGCGGCACCACCATCACCGATTCCTCGGGCGCCAGATATCAGATGCCCAAGGGCGGGTTCCTCTTCCCCGACGTGAAGGCCGGCGATTACCGTTTGGAAGTCGTGCCGCCTCCGGGTTACCACGCGCCATCGGCGGCAAGCGTCTCCGCCTTGGAGAAGCTCTCCGGTGCACCTTACACCTTACCCGCGGCCGCTTTCGGCAAGGCCATGGCGCAAGGTAAGCCCGGTATCTTCCAGGTCGATGTGCCCGTAGATCCGGTATCGACGCGGCTGTTGATGCAGAAGACCGCTTCCCAGCCGCAAGCATCGGTGGGTGACGTGATCCAGTTCAACCTCATGGTGCTGAACACCGACCGTACCTTGCAGGCGGAGGGCGTCACGGTGACGGACCTCCTGCCCACCGGCTTCCGCTATGTGAAGGGTTCCGCCCAGATCGATGGCGGAAGACTGGCGGATCCGACCATCTCGCCGAACGGTCAGCAGCTCAGCTTCGCCGTGGGCACGATCAAGGGCAACACGACCCGCACCATCACCTACGCGGTCGAGATCACCTCGGCGGCGCCGCTCACCACCCTGGTCAACACTGCCCAGGCTTTCGAGAACGGCGCCGCGGTATCCAATGCCGCTACCGCCGCCGTCCAGGTGCAGAGCGATTTCCTGCAGAACGTCAACACCCTCATCGGCAGGGTAGTGGTGGGTTGCGACTCGCAAGGCAAGCAAGGTATCGAGAAGGCGCGCGTGGTCATGGAAGACGGCAGCTATGCCGTCACCGATAAGGATGGCGAGTTCCATTTCCAGGCTGTCACCAATGGTACCCATGTAGTGCAGCTTGACCTCGCCAGCCTGCCCAAGGGCTATGAGGCCATGAGCTGTGAGCAGAACACCCGTTGGGCCGGCCGCGACTACTCGCAGTTCGTGGAGGTACATGGCGGTGCCCTGTGGCGCGCTGACTTCCACGTGCGTCCGATCCCCGGCGCCGAGGGCGACCTTGGCGTGCAGCTGACCCAGGATCCGCTGGCGGACCACGTGCATAACACGGTGCAGCTGGCCGATGCCGATGTGGCGGTGACCAATCTCAGCACCACCGTGTTATTGCCCGCGGGCATGACTTACCTGAAGGGTTCGGCCCGCCTCGATGGTCAGGCGGTGAATGATCCGGAGGATTCCGGTGATGGCATGCTGGTGTTTCGCCTCGGTGACCATGAAGCAGGCTGGAAAGGCGTACTGGAATTCGATTCCCGGCTGGCCGAGCCCGCGAGACCGCTTGGCAGCCAGAATCATCATGAACAGTCCTTCACCATCCAGGGCTTCCCTTCGGGCAAGGTCGAGCTGAACGAGCATGACCGGCAGGTCATGCAGCAGATCGCGGATCTTGTGAAGGGCGCCGCGAACATCACCATGACGTTTGCTGGTTATACCGATGACGTCAAGCTCGCGCCCGGCTCTACTTACGCCAACAACATCGAACTTTCCATAGCCCGCGCCCAAGCGGTCGCAGCTTATCTGCAATCCCATATCGATACGGACGGCGCCCAGATATTCATCGCGGGCCGCGGTGATAACGATCCGGTCGCGTCCAATGCCACCGAGGCTGGCCGTGCCCAGAACCGCCGCACCGAGATCGAGGTGCAATACGACCTCAAGCAGGCAGCCGCCCAGGAAGTCCCCAACACCGTGTTCCAGACCCGGGTGCTCGCCAACTTCGACTCGCCGGCTGCCAAGAACCAGCATACCCCGCCAGCTTCCGTGACGTTGCATGCGGCGCCTGATGCTGAGGCCAAGCGGCAGGAACTGGCGCTGGAGGACTTCGCGCCGGGGAGCAGCAGCTTGAGCGGTCACGACCAGGCGGTGATGGACCAGCTCGCGGCGCTCATCAAGGGCTCCAGCAACGTCCGTATCACCTTCGTGGGTTTCGCTGACAACCAGCAGGTGGCAGCGGGATCCCGATACGCCAGCAACATGGAGCTCTCCATCGCCCGCGCCCAGGCGGCTGCCGACTACGCCCGCGCGCACATGGACATGGACGGTGCCCAGGTCTTCATCGTCGGTCGCGGCGACAGCGATGGCTCCGATACGCGCCGCACCTTGATCGACGTGACCTACGATTCCGCCGCGCCGGCTACCGCCGATGCGGACGGCCAGTCCCCCGTGCAGCACGCCGCGGTGAAAGACCTGTCACCGGCGGATATGCCGGACGCGCAGGACCAACAGGCCAAGCAAGCCGCCGAGGATGCCACCACCGACGAGACCAAGCTCGCCGATGACTTCGAGGTGGACCCGAAGTGGCTGGCCACTGAAGCGGATGGCAGCCCGCAATTCGTATGGCCTTCCGAGAGCTACTTGCCGGCCGTGCCGGCGGTGCGCGTGGCCGTCGAGCTGGGCAAGGGCCAGGTGGCGGCCCTGAGCGTGAACGGCGATCCGGTCTCCAGCCGCAACTTCCTGGGCCAGCAGAAGAACGCTGCAGGTACGGCGCTGGTGAACGTGTGGATCGGCGTGCCGCTGCAGGAAGGCGATAACCTCCTCACTGCGGTCATCAAGCAGGGGGATGCCGTGGTGGCGACACTGCAGCGTCGCGTGCACTACTCAGGTGCACCGGTGCGCGCCGAGTTCCTGGCGGACAAGTCTTCTCTGGTGGCGGATGGCCGCACCAAGCCGGTATTCGCCATGCGGCTCTACGACCGCTGGGGCTATCCGGCCCGCCGCGGGCTCGTCGGCAAATACCAGGTCAGCGCTCCTTTCGAGGCCTATCAGAGCGTCGACCAGCTGCAGCAGGACCAGATCACCGCGCTGGCGCCCCGCGAGCCCAGTTACACGGTGGGCGAGGGCGGTATCGCCTACGTTCGCCTGGCGCCTACGACTGTGACCGGCGAACTCACACTCTCAATCCCGGTGGGCGAGGACCTCAGCCAGCAGTTGCACGCGTGGATGCGGCCGGCCGACCGCGACTGGATCCTGGTGGGCGTGGCCAGCGGCACGGCGGCTTTCAACAAGATCAAGAACAACATGCAATCGCTGCAGGGTGACGATCCCAACAGCGACATCTACCAGGATGGTCGGGTGGCCTTCTATGCCAAGGGCACCATCGGCGCCGGCTACTTGCTGACCACCTCCTATGATTCCGCGAAGCAGGGCGGGGTGCTCAGCAACGGCCTGCAGCAGGCCGTGAATCCGAACAGCTACTTCATGCTCTACGGCGATGCCTCGCAGCAGGGCTTCGATGCCTCCAGCTCGCAGAAGCTGTACATCAAGATCGAGCGCGACCAGTTCTACGCCATGTTCGGCGATTACGACACCGGTCTCACCGTGACCGACCTGTCGCGTTACGACCGCCTGTTCACCGGCGCCAAGAGCGGTTACCAGGGCCAGCACCTCGGCTATACGGCCTTCGCCGCCCAGAACGACCAGGCCTACGTGCAGGACGAGATCCAGGGCAACGGCACTTCGGGTCTCTATCACCTGTCGCATCAGCAGATCCTCATGAACTCGGAGCGGGTGAGCATCCAGGTGCGAGATCGGTACACCAATGCCGTGCTGTCCACCCAGCAGCTCACGTCGTTCACCGATTACACGCTCGACTATTTCGGCGGCACGATCTATTTCAAGCAACCGGTGCCGCCGCGCGACGACAACTTCAACCCCGAATACATCGTGGTCCAGTATGAGGTGTCGACCGGCGCGTCCAATGCCATCACCGCTGGCGGCCGCGCCTCCATGAAGAACTCGAGCGGCACGGTCGAGGTAGGAGTCACTGGCGTCAACGAAGGCACCGGTGACGGCAACAACAAGCTCACCGGCGCCGACTTGCGCGTGCAACTGAGCCAGAGCACCCAGCTCAAGGCCGAGGTGGCCCACACGGACAATGGCCCCAACGGCAACGTGAGCACCGTGAGCAACGTGGGGGGTGTCACGGTCACCAGCGGCACCACCAATACCAGCAATGCCTCGGGTAATGCCTATAGCGTGGACCTGCGCACCCAGAACCAGACCCTGGACAACGATGTCTTCGTGAAGAGCGAAGCCGCCAGCTTCGGCCTCGGCCAGCAGAGTCTGGGCGACGCAGGGATGCGCCGCATGGGCGATGACACACGGCTGCACCTGAACGACACCTGGAGCCTCACCGCCGATATCTTGCGGCAACAATCTCTGCAACTCGACAACACCAACGACGTGGGCAGCACCGGTCTCCTGTACCGATCCACCAAGACCGGCGATACCTTCGGCTTCGGCGTGCAGCGCGCCCAGGACAGTTATCCGACCGCCACCCTCACCGTGTTGGGCGGTACAGCGCAGGGCGACTATGTCACCAACCAGGCTTTCATCAATGGCGCCTACAACGTCGGCGAGAAGGTGACGCTGCACGGCAATGTGATGAACAGCGTGAACGGCGAAGCCGCGGATCCGCAGTATCCGAACCAGGCTACCGTGGGCGTGGACTATAAAGTGACCAAGAAAGCCACCCTGTTCGTGGACGAGGAGACTTCCTCCGGCGCCCAGCAGTCCGACACCACCACCTCCTTCGGAGTGAAGTCGCAGCCCTGGGAGCATGGCGAGATCGACAGCTCCGTGGGCAGCGAGAGCACCGAGCTCGGCGGGCGTCTGTTCTCCACCATGGGCCTCACCCAGGGTTGGCAGGTGAGCAAGAACCTGAGCCTTCAGGCCGGCTACAACCGTGTGGCCTCCATGCATCAGGCCAGCTTCCCCGCCACCCAGCAAGGCCAAGCCACCGCGCCTGCGGTCGGGACCATGACCTCCGACTTCAACGCCCTGTTCGTCGGCGCGAGCTACAACGAGAAGGACTGGGCCATGAACGGCCGCCTGGAGACGCTGAATTCGGACCAGCAGACCACCCGCAACCTGTTCGCGGGGTTCTATCG
>DATIVR010000160.1:0-6087 GCA_035465695.1 Gammaproteobacteria bacterium | reverse complement strand
CCTCCAACAAGGATTGCGGGATGGGCCAGCGCAGGCGCTTGTCCCGTACCGTCACCGCGCGCACGCGTACGCCCTTGAGGTAAGGGCTGATACCGCGCCGTGCAGTCTCGACTTCAGGCAGTTCCGGCATGGGGCATCTAGTGTGTGGCGGCGGCTGAAGCAGGAGTGAGCAGCGTATCCGTCTGGCCGATATCCAGCTGATACTCGAAGCCGAGGTCAGGGCGTGCCAGCACCAGGAAATCGGGATCTTCAAGGATCTCGAAACGCAGCGGGTCCTTCACGCCCGCGAGGGCCACGGCCACTTCACCGGCGCTCTTGGCCTTTGAATAGGCCGCTACATCTCGCGCCGTGGCCGCTTGCCAGCCTTGCACGAACTTGCCGAGCGCCGCCGGAGAAAGACGCCTGTCGGCGGGAGCGATCTGCCAATTCCCGCGGCTGTCCTGGGTCAGGGTCGCGTCAGGGAGTTGCAGCGCAGTGATCCGCGATCCTTCCGGAAACAAGTGATGATTCAGCCAACCGTACGGGTTGCGGGCGATGCGAGCGAACAGGTAGCCGTCCACCAGATAGATCCGGCCTCCGCCCATCAGGTATCGCTCCTTGCTGATGGGTTGGAGGGCGCCGAAGTCATACTCGGCGCCATCCAGCCAGAACCGGGCGAGAGGCTTGTCGAGGCCATAGGTGGCGAGATCGGAGCCCTGTGCGGGGAAGCTGTTGCTGGGAGGCTCCGAGAGCGCATCCAGGAAATCCTGCACCAGGGCCGCATCGGCGGGCCAGCGTAGCGGGGCGCTCATGTCCCAGCTCTCGCCGTCCTTCTGCAGGTCCACCTCCAACTGACCCGCCAGGGCGATACGCAGTTGGTGGATCTGGTCCGGGTTCGCCACCAGCGGTTGCGCCGCCGTCTCCGGTTTCGTGCCCGGCCTGAAGTAAGCGAGCAGGCCCAGCAGCACCACCGCCGCCAGCAGCGCCAGGTTCAGCCGGTTGCGGGAAGCCAGCGACACTTCAGCGGCGGCGCCGGCGCAACCACACCGTGAGGCCGGCGATGAGGAAGGCGAGCGGTAGCGCGAACAGGAAGCTGATGCCGATGGCGCCTTGCGCGGCCGGCGTCAGGCTCAGCACCAGGTCTGGCGCCGGCCGTGGATTGATGTCCAGGAACGCGTCGTCGTGGGCGACCCAGTTCATGATGTCCAGTCCCAGGTCCATGTTGCCGACGTTGCTTACGTACGCGTCCGACAGGAAATCGCCGTCACCGGTGATCACCACCCGCTGCTCATGACCCGGAGTGGCCTCGCGTGTCAGCGCCACGCCGAGTGTGAGCGGTCCGGCCTTGTCGCCCTGCTTCGGATCGAAGCTCACGGAACCTTGCAGCTTGCCCGTCTCCAGCCAGCTGCGCGGCAGGCTCTTGAGGAAATCGTCTTCATCCCAACGGCCGGACTTGTCCACTTGCACCGAAGTCGCGGTGGGGAACAGCGTCACCGCGGTCAGTCCCTGGGTGAGGGCGCTGGTGGCGGGATACTCGGACACCAGCGTGATGGTGGGATCGTTGATGCCCAGCATCTGGGTGTTGGGGTCCACGATGGTGCCGGCGCCGAAGCGCACGCCCAGGTCCGCGGCCAGCGGTTCCAGGCCGTAGAGCGGGCCCGGATCACCGAGCCAGAGCAGGTTGCCACCGCGTCTCACGTAGTCGCGTATCAGCTTCACCATGCCGGGCAAGACCGGCGCCTGCGGTCCGGCAATCACCAGCACTGCGGTGTTCTGCGGGATGCTGGGGTTGGCCGCCAGGCTCAGGGGTTCGATCTTGAAGCCCTTCGCGGCGAGCTGCTTGCCGAACGCACCGAGGTCGAAGTTATGCTCACCCAGCGGGTCGCGCTCGCCGTCGCCCTTGAGGAACACCACGAAACGCTCGCCGGAGCGCACCAGCCTCTCGAGCGCATTGGCCACCTCGGCTTCGCTCACGCGCGCGAGCTTCTCGCTGCGGTCGCCGTAGGAAAGCACCACCTGACCGTCCGCGGTGATGCCAGCACGCCGCGCAGCTTCCGGGTCCCGGTCAGGATCCACGAAGCTGAGCGTGAAGTCCGGCTTCACCTTCTGGTAGTTGCGGAAGAACCGCTGCAGAGGTCCGCGGAAGGGCGAGGCCTCCCCGGCATAGGCGATGGCCGTGACCGGTTGCTTCAGCGTGTCCAGCAGTTTGACGCTGGCGGGCGAGAGCGAGTTGCGGTTGCCGAAGGTCCAATCCGCCTGGTAGTCGTATTGGGTGCTGAGCCATGCGGCGACGCCCACGCCGGTGAGCAGCAGCACCACGAACACCACGTTCTGCACGAGGAGTTGCCGGCGGGAGCGTGGCGTGATCTTCATGGCTTAGGACCGCAACCGGGCTGAATCCAGCCGGCGCACGCTCAGCACCAGGAAGGTGCCCATGAACAGCAGGTAGAAGATGACGTCGGCGCTGTCGAACACGCCGCGCAGGAAGGCGCTGTAGTGGCCTCCCAGGGACAGGTAATGCAGCAGCGCGCTATAGGAGGCGCCGTTCTGGCCCAGGTCCTCGATGATCCACAGGAACAACAGCAGGCCGAAGCTCGAGATCGCCGCCACCACCGGTTGGCGGGTGAGGGTGGACATATAGAGGCCGGTGGCGGCGAAGCTGCCCCACACCAGCAGCAAGCCCAGTACGCAGCCGGCGAGTTTCAGGTAATCGAGATGCGTCCCCACCGCGAGGGACAGCGGCATGAGCGTGAGGATGCCGGCCATGACCGTCAGGAATCCCATCAGGCCCAGGAACTTGCCCAGCACCACCTCGCTCATGCGTACCGGCGCCGAGAACAGCAATGCCAGGCTGCCGCTACGGCGCTCCTCGCTCACCAGGCGCATCGAGAGCAGCGGCACCACCAGCAGCATGACGATGGTGGCGAAGCTGTACAGGCTCGCGCCGACCCGGTCAGTGACCCCTTCCACGCCGCCGGGATGCAGCAGGAAACTTTGCACCGCGCCCAGGAACAGCCAGGCCTGCAGCACCTGCGTGATGCCGAGCAGCACCCACGCCAGCGGCGAGAGGAACAGGTTGCGCAGCTCGCGCCAGGCGATGGTGAGGACCATCATGCCGCCGCCTCATCATCCGCGGTGGTCAGTTCTACGAACACTTGTTCCAGGGATTTGTATTCGGGCGTGAGGCCGCGCAGTCCCCAGTCGTTCTGCACGGCGAGGACCGCGACCGCTTCCGCAGGATCCGCGCCGGCGGTGAAGCGCAGGCGGGCCCGATGGCTGTCGAGCTTCTCCACCGATTGCACGCCCTCGATAGCCCGCAGTTCCTTGAGCAAGGGCAGCTGCCGGCATTCCAGCAACAGGCTGGTCACCTCCAGGCGTTCGGTGAGGCCGGCCAGGGTATCGGTGTAGAGCATGCGGCCCTTGTGCACGATCTGCACCCGGCTGCACACCGCCTGCACCTCCGGCAGGATGTGGGTGGAGAGGATCACGGCATGGTCTTTGCCCAGCGCCGTGATCAGCTCGCGGATCTCGCGGATCTGGATCGGATCCAGGCCCACCGTGGGCTCGTCCAGGATCATCACCGCGGGCGAGTGCAGTATCGCCTGGGCGATGCCCACCCGCTGCTGGAAGCCCTTGGACAGGTTGCGGATCACACGCCGCCCCATATCCTTGAGGCCGCAACGCTCGCGTGCGCTGTCGCAGGCCTTGCGCCGGCCATGACGGGGTACGCGGTGCAGCGCTGCTGCATAGGACAGGTATTCGTCGACGGTGAGGTCGGGATAGAGCGGCGGCACTTCCGGCAGATAGCCGAGTGCGGCCTTGGCCTTGAGCGGCTCGTCCAGGAGGTCCACGCCCTCGATCAGGATGCGTCCGCCGCTGGGGGCCAGGTTGCCCGCCAGCATCTGCAGGGTGCTGGTCTTGCCCGCGCCATTGGGCCCCAGCAGGCCCAGGACCTCGCCCTTGGCCAGGCTGAAAGAGAGGTTGTTTACCGCGCAACGGCCCCCATAGAAGCGATAGAGGTTCTCGACCTGGACTACCGGAGGCGGCGTGGGATTGGCCATCGATTCGTGTATCCGCGACGACGCTCGTTGGAGGTTTCCGACTGGCGCATATTTGCGCAGCCGGGGACGACATGCAGGGCCTTTTTACGGATTGGGCCCCCGGTTTGCAAGCCTCAGGGAACCCCTCATAGACTGCGGGAAATCCTTCCCCTATAGTCAACATAATCATCAGTCAGCTAAAGCAGGTCAATTCACTTGCACATCCTCCTTCACGGCATCCTGAATCTCCCGGTCTGGGCGTATTTCGTGGTCGGCGCCATCGCCATCCACTTCACCATCATGAGCGTCACGCTGTACCTGCACCGGACCGCGACCCATCGCGGTCTCGACCTGCACCCGGCCGTGAGCCATGTGATGCGCCTGTGGCTGTGGCTGTCCACCGGCATGCTCACCAAGGAATGGGTGGCGGTGCACCGCAAGCACCATGCCCTGTGCGAGACCCCTGAGGACCCGCACAGCCCGGTGCACAAGGGCTTGGCCAAGGTGGTATTGGAGGGCGCTGAGCTCTACCGCGAAGAGGCCAAGAACCCCGAGACCCTCGAGAAGTACGGCCGCGGCACCCCGGAAGACTGGGTGGAGAAGCACCTCTACACCGCCCATGGCAAGTTGGGTGTGGCCATTCTGCTGGTCATCAACCTGGTGCTGTTCGGCATCCCCGGGATCAGCTTGTGGGCCTTCCAGATGATGGCCATCCCGTTCTTCGCCGCCGGCGTGGTGAACGGCATCGGCCATCACTCCGGTTACCGCAACTTCGAGTGCAAGGACGCCGCTACCAATGTGATGCCCTGGGGCATCCTTCTGGGCGGCGAAGAACTGCACAACAACCACCATGCCTTCCCCAGCTCCGCCAAGTTCGCGCTGCGGCCTTGGGAGTTCGACATTGGCTGGTGGTATATCCGCGGCCTGAACGCGCTCGGCCTGGTGAAGATCCGCCGCGTGGCCCCGACTCCGGCCTTCCAGCAGGATGCCCAGGTCAACCTGGATACCGTGCAGGCCGTGATCCTGAATCGCCTGCACGTGCTGCGCCACTACGGCCGCAACGTGATCGTGCCGGCGTACAAGGCCGAGAAGCGTGCGGCCGGCGCCTTGCGTGCCAAGGTCTTGGCCGGCGCCCGCAAGCTGATGATCCGTGACCGCGGCCTCCTGAAGCCGGCCGAACAGCGCCACCTGCGCGTGGCCCTGGCCCGCAGCAAGGCCTTGGATACGGTGTACGGCTTCCGCATGAAGCTGGAGAAGATCTGGGAGAACAACGCCCAGAGCAACGACAAGCTGCTGCACGCCTTCATGGAGTGGTGCCACGAGGCTGAACAGAGCGGCATCGCCTCCCTGCAGGAGTTCGCCGCGCACCTGCGTAGCTACACCCTGGCTAGCCAGGCCGCATAAGCGACCGCTGCAGACGCAGAAACTGGAACCCCGCCATTAGGCGGGGTTTTCTTTTTCCGGCCCCAAGCTGCGACGGCCAGGATGGTCTAACGCCGCGGGAGGGCAGGGCGAGGCGATACGCGAGCGGGAGCGGCGGGCGCGAGGCGCCTAGCCCCATTTCGCTTCGCTGTCCTGCTCCGCGAAATGCGGGGCAGGCATCCATGCCTGCTCGCGCATCGCATGCGATGCGCCGTCGCTAACGCTTGGGGAAGGGCGAGCAATAAAAAACCCCGCTTTCGCGGGGTTTTTTGATCACTGGTACAGGAAGCTTATTTGATCTTGGCTTCCTTGTACTTCACATGCTTGCGCACCACCGGATCGAACTTGCTCACTTCCATCTTGTCCGGATGGAGGCGGCGGTTCTTGGTGGTGGTGTAGTAGTGGCCGGTGTCGGCGCTGGAGACGAGTTTGATCTTTTCACGCATGACTGGTTACCTCAGACCTTCTCGCCGCGGGCACGGATCTCTTCGACCACGGCTTCGATGCCCAGCTTGTCGATGGTGCGCATGCCCTTGGAGGACACGCGCAGGCTCACGAAACGCTTCTCGCTGTCCAGCCAGAAACGGTGGGTATGCAGGTTCGGCAGCCAACGACGGCGGGTCTTGTTGTTGGCGTGCGAGACGTT
>DATIVR010000159.1:0-4895 GCA_035465695.1 Gammaproteobacteria bacterium | reverse complement strand
AGATCTGCCATGACGTTGCGGATGCTGGCGGGACTCAGGTCGAGACCTGCGTCCTTGGAAAGCGTACGGGAGCCGACCGGTTCGCCATCCCGGATATAGCGTTCCACCAGCGCCTTGAGCAGGTGCTGGGCACGGTCGCTTAGTTGCTTGTCGCCGATGTCGCCGTTCATTGGCACTCAGTATAACGGAGTGCCAATCTGAAATCATGCCTTCCCAGCCTTTGACTTCAAGCACTTAGCAGCGGAACCTCGTCCAGGCCGTTGGCCCGCAGGGGGCTCCATGTTAACGTGCCGACCCTATGACCAAGCGCTTCTCCACCGTCGGCCTGATGGGCCGGCTCTCCGATCCCCAGGTCACCGACATGGCTGCTTTGCTCGCCAAGCAACTGCAGGGTGCCCAGGTGGAAGTCTATGGCGACGAAGCCCTGGGACTGCCGGTCACCACCGGCGTGCAGGTGCTGCCGGACAAGGTACTGGCCGCCAAGGTGGACCTCATGATCGTGGTGGGCGGCGATGGCACGCTGCTGAAGGCCGCACATCTCATATCCGAACGCCCCATCCCGCTGGTGGGTGTGAACCTGGGCAGGCTGGGCTTCCTGGCGGATATCACGCCGGCCCAGGTGCAGGACGACATCGCCGCCATGCTGCAGGGCGAGTACACCCACGAGGAGCGGCTGATGCTCCGGGCCCATGCCCAATGCGCCGGCAAGGACCAGGCTGCCCGTGCCGCGCTCAACGACGTGGTGGTACACAAATCCGATGGCGGCCGTTTGATCGAGTTCGAGACCTGGGTGGACGGCAACTTCCTCTGCGCCTACCGCGCCGACGGCATCGTGATCGCCACGCCCACGGGTTCCACTGCCTATGCCCTCTCCGGCGGCGGTCCCATCGTGCATCCTTCCATGGACGCCATCGCCTTGGTGCCCATCTGCCCGCATACTCTGGGCGACCGGCCGCTGGTGGTCTCAGGCGCGAGCCGCGTCGAGGTACGCGTGGGCGATACCCACGGCGGCGCCGCGCAGGTGACCTGGGATGGCCAGCATGCCGAGACCCTGAACAGGGATGATCGCGTGACGGTGGCGCGCGCCGAGAAGCGCGTGACCTTCATCCATCCACGCGGCTACGATTACTATAAGATTCTGCGCACCAAGCTCCACTGGGGCCGCGGGAGCCACACGGGCTGACATGCTGACGCACATCCTGATCCGCGATTTCGCGATCATCGACAGCCTCGAACTGGAACTGAAACCGGGCATGACCGTGCTCACCGGAGAGACCGGCGCGGGCAAGTCCATCCTGGTGGATGCGCTCGGCCTGGTGATGGGCGACCGGGCCGATGCGGACGTGGTGCGCCACGGCGCCGAGCGCGCCGAGATGAGCGCCGAGTTCGACCTCAAGGATGCGAAGGACGCGGCTGCCTGGCTGGAGGAGAACGACCTCTCGGAAGACGGCCAATGCATCCTGCGTCGGGTGGTGGGCAAGGATGGCCGTTCCCGCGCCCAGATCAATGGCCGCAGCGTGCTGCTGCAATCATTAAGAGAAGTCGGCGAGCTGCTGCTGGACATCCACGGCCAGCACGAACATCAATCGCTGATGCGTCCGGCAGCCCAGATGGCTCTGCTGGATGGCTACGGAGACCATCACGCACTGCTTGAGGCCACCGGCACGCTGCACTCCGAGTGGAAGATCACCCACGACCGGTTGGCGACGCTGAAGGCCGCCGCCGGCGACCGCGAATCCCGCATCGAGCTGCTGCGGCATCAGGTGAACGAACTCTCGGCGCTGGCGCTCAAACCGGGCGAAGCGCAGGAAGTGGATGCGGAGCACAAGCGCCTGGCACACGGCGGCAAGCTCATGGAAGCGGCCCAAGCCACGCTGGATTCCCTCTACGAGGCCGAGGAAGGCTCAGCCCATCAGCGGGTGAGCCGTGCATTGGTGCAGCTGGATGCCTTGGGCGAACTGGAGCCGAAGTTCGCGGACATCTGCCGCGCCCTCGCCGATGCCCAGGCCCAACTGGCGGACGCCGCCGAAGGCCTGCGCGACTATCTCGTGGACCTGGACATGGATCCCAAGCGTCTCGAATGGCTGGAGAACCGCCTGGGATCCATCCACGACCTGGCACGCAAGCATCACGTGGAGCCGGAGACCCTGGTGGACCGCTTCGAGGCATTGAAGACCGAGCTCATGACGCTCGAGAACTCCGACGTGGCGTTGCAGGACCTGGAAGCGGAACTGAAGCGCCTGGAGGCGAGCTACCGGAAAGCCGCTGACGATCTGCATGCCAAGCGGGTGAAGACCGCCGCGGATCTCGGCAAGAAGGTCACCGCCGTGATGCAGGAACTGGGCATGGGCGGCGGCAAGTTCAGCATCGAGGTGCACGCCGACAAGGAACGTTTCACCGCCAAGGGCATCGACCAGGTGGAATTCATGGTGGCGGCCAACAAGGGGCAGCCGGAGAAAGCACTGGCCAAGGTCGCCTCCGGCGGCGAGCTGTCGCGCATCTCGCTGGCCATCCAGGTGATCGCAGCCCAGGCCACCGCTATCCCTTCCATGGTGTTCGACGAAGTGGATGCCGGCATCGGCGGCGGCGTCGCCGAGATCGTGGGACGGCAGCTGCGGGCCTTGGCCGCCAAGCGTCAGGTGCTCTGCGTCACCCACCTGCCCCAGGTGGCGTCCCAGACCCACCAGCATCTGCGAGTCGCCAAGCAGACGAAAGGCCAGAACACCTTCACCAGCATCGAGCCGCTGGACAAGAAGACTCAGGTGGAAGAGCTGGCGCGGATGCTGGGCGGGGTCGAGATCACCGAGACTACGCGCAAGCACGCTCGCGAGATGATCTCTAAGGTGGCAGGCTAGAGAGAAGAAGCCCCCAAAAACGTTACGCAGTAGCTTTTTGGGGTTATTTCAGAGTTTTGCGGCAGTTGGCACAGATGCCGTAGATGTAGAGGCTGTGGTCCGTCATCTCATAGCCCTTGGCCGACGCGATCTTCTTCTGCCGCGTCTCGATCTCCGGATCCACGAACTCATCCACCCGTCCGCATTTCACGCACAGGATGTGGTCGTGATGGGTGCCCTGGTTCAACTCGAACACCGAATGCCCGCCTTCGAAGTGGTGGCGGGTCACCAGGCCAGCCGTCTCGAACTGCGTGAGCACCCGATAGACGGTGGCGAGACCGATGTCTTCGCCTGATTCCAGGAGCGCCTTGTACATCTCTTCCGCACTGATGTGACGGGTACTGCTGCGCTCCAGTATCTCCAGGATCTTCACCCGCGGCAGCGTGACCTTGAGTCCGGCATTGCGCAGTTCCTGGTTTTCAGCGGCTTCGGTCACGACAGCTTCTTAAAGGAGGGTCTGTCGGGTATTATGCTCCCCCAGTCAAGCCATGCAACCCGGTCCCCCAATGCGTCGCGCTGCCCTGCTCCCGTTCGTCGTGATCCTCGCCCTCGCCGGCTGCTACAAGCAGGAGATCCGTCAGGGCAACTACATCGACGACGCCATGATCTCCAAGCTGAAGCTCGGCATGACCTTCGCGCAGGTGCAGTACGTGATGGGTCCGGCCATGGTGAAGGATCCGTTCCACCCGAACCGCTGGGACTACGTGCGCTACGTGAATCCCAACAACGGCGACCCGATCCAGAACTGGCACGTGATCGTGTATTTCGCCGACGGCAAGCTGGCCAAGATCGAGCAGCCGCCGGTGATCAACAAGCAGGAACAGCTGCAGCTGCCCACCGTGAAGGATGCTTCGCAGCTCCCCGCCGACCAGAACGACAATCCCGACACGACTCCGGGAAGCGGATATCCTCCTCCGCGGTAAGCAGGTGAGTCCAGTCCTGAAGCAGACCTGACTTGAACCCCGTCAAGAAGCCCCGCGTCCACTTCCACGAACTCGAGCCGCGCGCCGTCATGCTCACCATGGCGGGCGTGCTCATCGCCATCTTCATGGGCGCGCTGGATTCCACCATCGTGGCCACCGCGCTGCCCGCCATCGCCCACAGCTTCGGTGGCCTCGGCACCTACTCGGGCGTCATCACGGCCTATCTCATCGCTTCCACGGTGGCGCTGCCCATCGGCGGACGGCTGTCGGACGTGTACGGGCGCAAGCGTTTCTTGATCATCGGCATGGCCTGGTTCGTGGTGGCGAGCCTGCTTTGCGGCCTGGCGGCTTCGATGGTGCAACTCATCCTGTTCCGCGCGCTCAAGGGCTTGGGCGCAGGCGTCATGCAGGCGGCGGCCAACACCACCATCGCCGACCTCTTCCCTCCAGCGCGCCGCGGACGCGCCATCGGGCTGCTCACCACCATCTCGGTGATGGCGAACGTGGCGGGTCCGCTGCTGGGCGGTTATCTCACCGATGGCCCGGGCTGGCGCTACATCTTCTTCATCAACATCCCGGTGGGCTTGGTGGGCTGCGGGGTGATCCTGCGCTACTTCCCGCGGGTGCATCGCGCCGATATCAAGGACTTCCGGATCGACTACTGGGGCGCACTGCTCTTGGTGGCGGGTGTGGTGCCGCTGTTGTTGGCGCTGCATGACATCGGCGACGGCGGCCGTTGGCTTGAGCCGGAGATCCTCGGCCTCCTGGTAGCAGGCGCGGTGCTGAGCGGGGCCTTCCTCGCCGCCGAGCGCCGTGCCTCTCATCCCATCGTGCCGCTGCAGATCTTCCGGGATCCCATCATCGCCATCGGCCTGCTCAACACCGGCCTCACCATCGCGGTGGCCTTCGGCCTGACGGTGTTCACGCCGCTGTTCCTGCAGTCCGTGCTGCATGCCAGCGCCGCCGCCAGCGGCGAGATCCTGCTGCCCATCAGCCTCACCTTCGGCCTCACCGCCACCGCTTCCGCCGTCCTGGTGGGGCGCATCGGCCGTTATCGCAGCGTGGCACTGGCCGGCAC
>DATIVR010000158.1:0-3143 GCA_035465695.1 Gammaproteobacteria bacterium | reverse complement strand
CGGCGGCCTGCACGCTCCAACCGCCCACGTAGCTGCAGACGTCCAGCACCCGCTGCCCCTTCACATAGCGCAGCAAGCGCGCGCGGTTGTCATGCTGGTCGAAGAACCAACCGGTCTTCTGGCCGCCTTCGAGAGGTGCCTCGAACTTCTGGCCGTGCTCCTCCACCTGCACGGTGGCCGGCGCGGTGCCGAGGGCGGTCTCCACGTACAGGGGAAGGCCTTCCAGCTCGCGCACGCCCACGTCGTTGCGGAACACGATCACCGCGGGTTTTAGTACCTTCTCCAGCGCCGCCACGATGTCGGCCTTCAGGCGTTCCATCCCGGCGGTGGTGACCTGGCAGACCAGCACGTCGCCGTAGCGGTCCACCACCAGTCCCGGGAGCCCATCGGACTCACCGAACACTAACCGGTAATAGGGCTTGGGGTATAGCCTCTCCCTGAGCGCAAGCGCGATGTTGAGGCGATGCACCAGCAGGGAACGGTCCGGCAGATGCTGCGGATCCCGGGACAGGATGCGGGCCGAGATCAGCGAGTTGGGATTCACATATCCCGTGCCGATGACATGGCCGCTGGCGGACTGGATCTCCACCAGGTCACCCGGTTGGAACGCCTTCAGAGGCGTGCGGCCGATATCCACCTCGTTGCTGAAGACCCATAAGTGGCCCGCGCGCAGGCGGCGGTCCTCGTTCTTCCTCAGGATCAGCGGTGGCAGTGACATGGGGAAAACTACGGGCTGCGGCGACGGGTTCAGGAACGTATAGTAGATGCATTCTATCAGCCGGGCCTCTCATGAGCGAACAGGTGCGGAACAGGCTGGACGCCGAGACCAGCCCTTACCTGCTGCAGCACGCAGAGAATCCCGTGCACTGGCAGCCGTGGGACGACGCCGCCCTCGCCCTGGCCCGTGAGTCCGACAAGCCCATCCTGCTCTCCATCGGCTACGCCGCCTGCCACTGGTGCCACGTGATGGCGCACGAGTCCTTCGAAGACCCGGCCACGGCCGAGGTGATGAACCGGCTGTTCGTGAACATCAAAGTGGACCGGGAAGAACGGCCGGACCTGGATCGCGTGTATCAGCTGGCCCATCAGCTCCTGTCGCAACGCGGCGGCGGCTGGCCGCTCACGGTGTTCCTCTCTCCCGACGACCTGGCGCCCTTCTTCGCCGGCACCTATTTCCCCCGGGAGCCCCGCTATGGCATGCCCGCCTTCCGGGAGGTGCTGGAACGGGCCGCGGAGTTCTACCAGGAGAACAAGCAGGACCTCCAGCAGCAGAGCGCCGAGCTCGTCGGCGTGTTCCAGCGCATGGCAGAGACGGCGGGCGACAACGGGACGGCCTTGGACATCGGCCCCATCGGCGCGGCCTTGGGAGTACTGCTCAAGAACTTCGATCCCCGGGACGGCGGTTTCGGCCGCGCTCCGAAGTTCCCCCACACGGCGGACCTGGAACTCATGCTGCGTCTCACCGGGAGTCCCGAGGTGGACGCCGAGACCAAACGCACCTGCCGGCACATGGTCAACCTCACGCTCCGGCGCATGGCGACCGGCGGGATCTACGATCACCTGGGTGGAGGCTTCTGCCGCTACTCGGTGGACAACTCCTGGAGCATCCCGCACTTCGAGAAGATGCTCTACGACAACGGCTCCCTGCTGTTCCTCTATGCCCAGGCCTGGCAGCTCTCCGGCGAGGGTCTGTACCGCCAGACCGCGGACGAGACCGCCGCCTGGGTGATGCGCGATATGCAGGCACCGGAAGGCGGCTACTTCTCCAGTCTCGACGCCGACTCCGAAGGTGAGGAAGGCAAGTTCTACGTGTGGACCCGCGACCAGGTGCGGGACATCTTGAGCGAAGCGGAATTCATCGCGCTGGCGGCCCATTATGGTCTCAACGATCCACCCAACTTCGAGGACAAGCACTGGCACCTGCGGGTCACCCTGGAAGAGGCACGCCAGGTGCCGCCGCCGCGCCTGGAGCCGCAGACGCTGGAACTGCTGCAATCCGCCCGCGCCAAGCTCTTCGCACAGCGGGAGCGACGCGTGCATCCGGGACTGGACGACAAGGTGCTCACCGCCTGGAACGGCCTCATGATCCGCGGCATGGCCGCTGCGGGACGACTGTTGAATCGGCCGGAGTATGTAGATTCCGCCGAGCGTGCCGCCGGCTTCGTGCACAAGAATCTATGGCGCGACGGCCGGCTGCTGGCGAGCTGGCGTGGCAGGCCTGCGCCGGTGCAGGGATTCCTGGACGACTATGCCTTCCTGCTGGCGGGTCTCCTGGAACTGCTGCAATCCCGCTGGGACAGCGCCTGGTATAGCTGGGCCCGCGAAGTGGCGGATGCGCTGCTCGCCAACTTCCAGGACGCGGAGCGCGGCGGCTTCTGGTTCACCGCCGCCGACCAGACCACGCCGCTGCATCGACCCAAGAGTTTCAGCGATGAATCCATGCCCTCCGGCAACGGCGTCGCCGCCCGCGCACTCATCGAGTTCGGCCACCTGGCTGCGGAACCCGCCTATGTGGATGCCGGCGAACGGGCGCTCAGGGCTGCGGCCGGCTTGTTGCGCGAGTATCCCGAGTCCCATGCCGCCATGCTGGTGGCACTCTCCGCCATGCTGGAGCCTCCGACCATGGTGGTGCTGCGCGGCGACCATGAGGCCCTGGCCGAGTGGCGCGCCGAGCTGGCGAGCCAGTACGACCCGCGCCGGCTCACGCTCTGCATCCCGGAGCAGGCCCGCGGCCTCACCGGTCTCCTGGCCCGCTGCACGCCGCGCGGCCCTGCCTGCGCCTACGTGTGCCGCGGCACCTCCTGCTCTCTGCCCAACACCAGCATCGAGAGCCTCAGCCGCACCTTGAACGAATGAGCCGTTGCGTACTCGTCATCCGCCATGCCAAGGCCGAGGAACTGGAGGAAGCCCGGCTCGCCGGCCGCGATGAACGTCAGCGCCAGCTCACTGTGGAAGGTCGCCGCAAGATGCGCGAGGGCGCCCGCGGCCTCCGGAAACTGGTGCATGAGATCGACCTGATCGCATCCAGTCCCCTCGCCCGGGCCCGGCAGACCGCGGAACTGGTGAGCGAGGAATTCCCCGAGGCCAGACGTACCCAACACTCCGGCCTCTCGCCGGGTGTCTATCATTCGGAGCTGCTGCGC